>CAYMJJ010000224.1:0-3326 GCA_964390445.1 uncultured Anderseniella sp. | reverse complement strand
GCGAAGACCCGGAGACCGGCCAGCCTGTAACCCGGCACGATGGCCGCTTTGGCCCCTACGTTCAGCTTGGCAAGGCCGAAGACGGCGAAAAGCCACCGCGCGCTTCGATCCCCAAGTCGGTCAGACCGGAAGAGCTGGAACTGGAGCTCGCCCTCAAGCTCCTGTCGCTGCCGCGCGAGGTCGGGATTCACCCTGACACCGGCAAGCCGATTACCGCAGGGCTTGGGCGCTACGGCCCGTTTGTGCTGCATGACGGCACCTATGCCAACCTGCCCGACTTCGAGGAGATCTTCACCGTCGGACTGAACCGCTCCGTAGACCTGATCGCCGAGAAGCAGGCATCACGCGGTGGCCGCCGCCAGCAAAGCGCGCTGAAGGACCTCGGCCCCTACCCGGACGGCGACGGCAACGTGCTTGTCATGGAAGGCCGCTACGGACCTTACGTGAAGTACGGGAAGGTCAACGCCACGCTGCCCAAGGACGTGAAGCCGGAAGACCTGACGATGGAACAGGCGGTCGAGTTGATCGTTGCCAAGGGGGGCGGCAAGGCAGGGAAGGCCCCGGCCAGGAAGGCCGCCAAAAAGAAGGCCGCGAAGAAAGCGCCTGCCAGAAAGCCGGCAAAGAAGGCGGCCAACAAGGCTACAGGATAAATGGCACGTTCCGCCGGGCTGCCCTCGCCCGACCAGATTCTCGAGTTCCTGCGCACCGCTGACGCCAAGACAGGCAAGCGCGAAATTGCCCGTGCATTCGGCATAAAGGGCGCCGACCGGATCGAGCTCAAGAGGTTGCTGCGCAAGATGGCCGATGACGGCATGATTGCCTCGCGCCGCAAGCGCCTCGCAGATGCCAGCGCCCTGCCGCCCGTGACCGTGCTGCGCATCGCAGGGATCGACAATGACGGCGAGCTTTTTGCCCACCCGGTAGAATGGGACACCCGCGATGAACGCCCCACCCCGCGTGTGCTGGTGCTGCGCGGCAAGCCGGCAAGGCGCGAGTCCGGCGGCGAACAGCCGGTTGTTGGCACCGGAGACACCATCCTGGCCCGGTTGACCCAAACCCGCGATGCCACCTACCCGTACGAAGCGCGCATCATCAAGCAGATCAAGGGCCCTGAAGCGTTCATCGTCGGCATCTATACCGCCAACCCGCGCGGCGGCGGCCAGATCGAGTCGGCCAACCGCAAGGACAAGCAAGGCTTCGAGGTTCACAAGGGCGACGAAGGCGATGCCCGCACCGGAGACCTGGTGCGCGCGGAAATGGTGCGCCAGCGCGGGCGCGGCTACGCCCAGGTTCGCGTGGTTGAATCGCTGGGCCGGGCCGACGACCAGCGCAACATCTCGCTGATCGCCATTCACCAGCACGGCATTCCCGACCAGTTCCCCAAGGAAGTCATCGAGCAAGCTGAAAATCTCGACGAACTGAAGCCGCCGAAGGGCCGCACCGACCTGCGTTCCGTGCCGCTGATTACCATCGACCCGGCAGACGCGCGCGACCACGACGACGCCGTGTGGGCCGCGCCTGACGAAGATGCAGGCAATCCCGGCGGATACAAGGTGATTGTCGCCATCGCCGATGTTGCTGCCTACGTCAGGGCAGGAACCGCGCTTGACCGCGAGGCGCGCCTTCGCGGCAACTCGGTGTACTTCCCCGACCGCGTGGTGCCGATGCTGCCGGAGCGGCTGTCGACGGACCTGTGCTCATTGCGTGGGCTGGAGGACCGCCCGGCCTTTGCCTGCTTCATGACCTTCGACCGGCATGGCCGCAAGACCACTCACCGCTTCGACCGCATCTGGATGCGTTCTGCCGCAAAGCTATCGTACGCACAGGCCCAGGCGGCCATAGACGGCGAACCTGATGACACCACAGGCCCGTTGCTGGAGACGGTCCTGAGGCCGTTGTGGGGCGCCTATGGCGTGCTCAAGCAGGGCCGCGAAAAGCGGGAACCGCTGGAACTGGACCTGCCCGAGCGCAAGCTCATTCTCAACGACGCCGGCGAGATCGAACGGGTGATCACGCCTGCGCGCCTTGACGCGCACAAGCTCATCGAGGAGTTCATGATCCAGGCCAACGTGTCGGCTGCCGAAACGCTGGAAGACCGCAACACGCCGTTGCTGTTCCGGGTTCACGATGCGCCTGCGCCCGAAAAGGTCGACTCGCTGGCCGAGTTCCTGGCCACCCTCGACATCCAGTTGCCCAAGGGCCAGGTGATGAAGCCGATGCATTTCAACAAGGTGCTGTCGCGCGCGCGCGGCGGGCCGAACGAAGAACTCGTATCGCAAACCGTGCTGCGGACCCAGGCTCAAGCCGCCTACACCGCCGACAACCTCGGCCATTTCGGCCTCAACCTGCGCCGCTACGCCCACTTCACCTCTCCGATCCGCCGCTATGCCGACCTCATCGTGCACCGTGCGCTGATCACCGCGCTGAAGCTGGGCGATGACGGTCTCAGCCAGTTCGACATCGACAATCTGGAAGAGACCGCAGGCATGCTGGGCATCGCAGAACGCCGCGCCATGCTGGCCGAACGCGAAACCACCGACCGGCTGATCGCCTGGTTCCTGCGCGGCCAGGTCGGGGCGGACTTCACGGCCCGCATCAACGGCATGGTCAAGGCCGGGCTGTTCGTGACGCTGACCGATTCCGGTGCCGACGGCTTCATCCCGGCGTCCACACTAGGTGACGACTACTTCGTCTACGACGAAGACAACCGCCGAATGGTGGGCGAACGCACCGGCGAGACCTTCCGCATTGGTGACATTGTTGATGTGCGGCTGGTCGAAGTCACACCGATTGCCGGTGGCCTGCGCTTCGAGATGCTGTCGGATGGCAGCAAGGGCGCACCGCCCAAGGCTCATGTCCGGGGCCGCAAGCCCACACGGACGGGCAGTGCCAGGCCAGGCCATAAACCGGCCGGGCGCCCCGGCGCAAAGGCCGGAACAAAGTCCAAGGCCCGGCGCAAGCGCTGAAACGCCGGGCAACTCTGCCCCTGCATCACGCAATCGTGTGGCATCCTGACGCGCGACGGGACGCAATCTTTTCCAGCCCGCCGCCGCTCTGTCATCATTGCGCAATGTCAATCGAATCGCATCATACCAGCGCCGCCATCGGCCTGCAGTCCACCACCGCTGATCGGCCGCGTGGATCGCTCTGGCGCGCCATGTACAATGGTTCGCGATGCCGTTGCCCGCGCTGCGGGACCGGCAAGCTCTACACGTCGTACCTGAAGGTCGCCGGCGACTGCCCGTCCTGTGACCTGGAACTGCACCATCAACGCGCCGACGATGCACCGCCCTACTTCACCATGTTCATTGTTGGCCACCTGCTGG
>CAYMJJ010000223.1:0-3348 GCA_964390445.1 uncultured Anderseniella sp. | reverse complement strand
CATCAGTGCGGCTGCAGCCAGAACCGGGAAAAGTCGCTTTGCATTCATTGTCTTGTTCTCTCCTAACGACATTTAGGATCGCCAAAGGCAATTCCCGGACACTGCGCCCCGGTCTGCCACGATGCCAGTTCATTCCGGCCAGTATGGTCTGTTCATGCCAGCCAATACCGCAACGTGACCAAATGCACGCCGCATGGCCACCATTCACTATACAACCTGCCCAACGTCAAGTGCACAGCGCGCCGCAACGTCATTCCAGGTGGTCCTGTGCGCAATATTCCACCGGACCGTGGCAGAAATGTCACACACAGTTGGCAAATCAGGAACCCGGTCCGCATTGCAGCGTTATGCCTTGCAAGGAGGTTGAAGAATGTTGTTCGCAAGATCGGGAATCCCGGGCCTCGCCTGTGCCGGGTTTGTGCTGTTCATCGCCGCGGCCGTTTCCACCGGCCCTGCCGATGCCCAGGCGCGCAACTTCTTCTCGCCCGGTTATCTCGGCCAGCCGGTCGCCTTCTGCCTCGACGGCAACCTGGAGTGCGGAAAGCCAGCCGCAACCGCGTGGTGCCGCACCAACGGCTACGAAGAGGCGCTCAGCTTTGCCCGCCGCACCGGCACCGTAGGCGAACAGCTCCGCTTTGCGGACTCAGGCAACCTGTGCACGGGCGACAACTGCATCGGTTTTCGCCAGATCAGGTGCTTCAAGCCGGCCGGGTGAGCTTTGGCATGGCCTCATCGGCTAGTTCCGGAACTATATCAATGCTGCATGCGTTGGACTCTGAAATAACGGAGTCCGTCTCACATGAGCTATCTGCGCTTTCTCGCTATGATCGCCACCTCCACGGTGGTGATGTATGGCCTCATGTACCTCAACACCTACGAGCTTGATCACGTCTACGTATCCGAAACACGCATCTACATGGCGCTTTACATGGGTGCCGTCATGGCGGTCATCATGCTGGGGTTCATGCAAGCCATGTACACCCACGCCATGAAGAACCTCGCCATCATTGCCGCCAGCCTGATCATCTTTGCAGGCAGCCTCTACCTGCTGCGCTCGCAGGACACTGTTGAGGATGTCTCCTGGATGAAGGCGATGATCCCGCACCATTCCATCGCCATACTGACCAGCCGCCGCGCCAATATTTCCGACCCCCGCGTCCGCCAGCTGGCGGATGAGATAATCGAGGCGCAAGTGCGGGAGATCGGTGAGATGAAAGCCCTGATCCGGGACCTCGAAAACCGAGACCAAGGCCCGCCACCCGGCTGAAACAGGCACCGGAATTTGCTGCCCCAACGGGAATATTTGCGGTTTGTTAACCATTCGGCTTGCACTTTGTGGTTGCAGACCTAACGGCGACAAGAACCTATCCTCAAATGCGTGCAAACACCCCGGACACGACATTGCTGTCACGCCTGCTGCGCAGCAGGCTGGCTGCGGGCCTCAATCCGCTGACCGGCAAGCGCAAGTCGCAAGGTACGGCTTTGCCGACACCTGAAGAACGTTCCACTGCCGTCATCAGCTCGTTGATGCGCGACGCCCGCGAAGCTTATATTTCCGCCCACTTTCCGGCGGTGTCCATGCCATCGCCGTGTGCCGGCAAGATCCAGTCGGAGGCCGCCACCCAGGCCCAGATGAACGAAGCCCCGGCAGACCCCGGTGACCTGTCTGCCTTCGTGCTCGACACCCTGAACGGCATCGACTGGGATGAATGGGTAACGGCACGTTGCGATTTTCCCGAATCTGGACCCTTCGTCACCGCCGGCACGTCAAGGGTTCTGGACGCGCTGGCCGAGGTGCTGGACTCGATATTTGCCGATGCCTGCGACGACGGCGACGATCTGACCGTGTCGGTGTTCACCGCCCACGAGGGCGGCAGCGCACGCATCACCGTCACCGGCCCGTTCACCGTGTCGCTCGACACCTTGACCCTGATAAAGCGCCATCGCCGCCAGTTCGAGGCCATCAGCGGCGCGCTCTACACCGTCCGCACCCTGGGCACTGCTGGTTTCGAAGCGCTGATTCCCAGCCGCTGACCTTGTCCCCACCCGGTTCGCCCGGTCCGCTCACATCCGATAAGCGCCAATTCGTCCACATCTAATGCAGCCGCGCGACAGCTTGGCCTTTGCATGGCCGCTTTTCATGGTGTAACCCAACCGGAATTTGCGCCCGCCCACCCGCAGGCATGGGCCGCATCCGCAAAAAGAAAAACGGCATGCCCAAACGTACTGATATCTCCACGATCCTCATCATTGGCGCGGGGCCGATCGTCATCGGCCAGGCCTGTGAGTTCGACTACTCCGGCACCCAGGCCTGCAAGGCGCTGAAGGCCGAAGGCTACCGCATCGTGCTGGTGAACTCGAACCCCGCCACCATCATGACCGACCCGGACCTGGCGCACGCCACCTACATCGAGCCGATCACCCCGGAAGTCGTCGAGAAGATCATCGAGAAGGAGCGCACCGAGCGCCCCGATGAAAAGCTGGTGCTGCTGCCGACCATGGGCGGCCAGACGGCCCTCAACACCGCGCTGACGCTCAACAAACGCGGCGTGCTGAAGAAATGGGATGTCGAGATGATCGGTGCCCGTGCCGAAGCCATCGACAAGGCCGAGGACCGCGACCTGTTCCGCACCGCCATGAAGAAGATCGGCCTGTCGGTGCCAAAGTCAGCCTTCGTCAACACCTCCGACCTCAAGCAGCGGTTCGAGCGCGAGTACGAAGAAGGCCTGGCCAAGGCCGGCCCTGCCGGGTCCGCCGAGGCAGACCAGTTCAAGGCCGATTGGGCACAAGGTGAATCACTGCGCCGCGAGGAACACCGCCTCACCGCACAATTGCAGGCGCTGGAAGCCTTCAAGCTGACTGGCCTGCCGGCCATCATCCGCCCGTCGTTCACCCTCGGCGGCACCGGTGGCGGCATCGCCTACACCCTCGAAGAGCTGTACGACATTGTCATGTCCGGCGTCGAGGCCTCGCCAACCTCCGAAGTGCTTGTCGAGGAGAGCATCCTCGGCTGGAAGGAATACGAGATGGAGGTTGTCCGCGACAAGGACGACAACTGCATCATCATCTGCTCCATCGAGAACCTTGACCCGATGGGCGTCCACACCGGCGACTCCATCACCGTTGCCCCCGCCCTGACGCTGACCGACAAGGAATACCAGGTCATGCGCAACGCCTCCATCGCGGTGCTGCGCGAAATCGGCGTCGAGACCGGCGGCTCCAACGTGCAGTTCGCCGTCAACCCCGAGGATGGCCGCCTGATCGTCATCGAGATGAACCCGCGCGTGTCGCGGTCCTCGGCGCTGGCCTCCAAGGCCACCGGCTTCCCGATCGCCAAGGTCGCCGCCC
>CAYMJJ010000222.1:0-3350 GCA_964390445.1 uncultured Anderseniella sp. | reverse complement strand
CTGACATCGCTGATGATGGAGGATGGCCACTATGACCGGACCGCGTAGGCCGCCCGGAAAGAAGCCGCGCTCGACAACCTCGTCGGGACGCGATCCAAAGAAGCTGTCGCAGCGCGTCAAGACCGCCAAGGGCCGGCGCATTTCCTCCACCCGGTGGCTGGAGCGTCAGCTCAACGATCCGTTCGTGTCGCGTGCCAAGCTGGAAGGCTACCGGTCGCGCTCCGCCTTCAAGCTGATCGGTATCGATGACGAGTTCAGGTTGCTGAGGCCCGGTGGCCGGGTGGTGGACCTGGGCGCGGCACCTGGCGGCTGGTCGCAGGTGGCGGCCAAGCGCACCGGTGCCGATGCGGGCGAGGGCAAGGTGGTCGCCATCGACATGCATGGCGTCGAGCCGATTGCCGGTGTCACCATCCTCAAGCAGGATTTCCTAGACGAAGGTGCTCCCGAAGCGCTGGTCAAGGCTCTGGGTGGCGACAAGGCCGACATCGTGATGTCCGACATGGCAGCCCACGCCACCGGCCACAAGCAGACCGACCACCTCAAGATCATGGCGCTGGCAGAGGCTGCGTTGATGTTTGCCCGCGAAGTGCTCAAGCCCGGCGGCACGTTCATCTGCAAGGTGCTGCGCGGCGGCGCGGAAAACGAGTTGCTGCGCCAGCTCAAGCACGACTTCCGCGATGTGAAGCACTACAAGCCCGAAGCCAGCCGCGAAGATTCCGCAGAGCTTTTCCTGGTGGCGCTCGGCTTCAGGGGTGGACCTGCCAACTGATCCAGCCTCGGGCATGCCCACCCATTTTGCCACAGGCATAACCGCAAACGCTGCTTGCCGGGCAGTTCAATCGGGTGTTACAGACAGTCGTCAATCTGGTTGCGAGTCGTCCCCGCCGGATCCGCTTGGCGGGCAGGACGATTGGCCATTCGACAAGGGTTGACTATGTCCTCCAAACTTCGCTCCGACTCCATCCAGGAGTATCTCACGTTCGATGACGTGCTGCTCAAGCCGGCAGCCTCTTCGGTGCTGCCTGCAGAAGTCAGCGTGCGGACCAATCTGACCCGCGACATCGAACTGGCCCTGCCGATCCTGTCGGCGGCCATGGATACCGTGACCGAGGGCAACATGGCCATCGCCATGGCACAGGCCGGCGGCATGGGCGTGATCCACCGCAACATGGACCCCGACCTGCAGGCAGCCGCCGTTCGTCAGGTCAAGAAATTCGAAAGTGGCATGGTGGTCAACCCGATCACCATTTCACCAGAGGCCACGCTGGGCGACCTCAAGGAAATCAAGGCCAAGCACCGTATATCGGGCATTCCGGTGGTCGACGGTTCGGGCCGGCTGGTCGGCATCATTACCAACCGCGATGTGCGTTTCGAGGAAGATCTCAACCGCAAGGTTGGCGACCTGATGACCCGCAAGCTCGTAACCGTCAAGGAGGGTGTCAGCCAGGCCGATGCTCGCAAGCTGCTGCATGAACACCGTATCGAAAAGCTCATCGTTGTTGATGACGACTTCAAGTGCACCGGGCTGATCACCGTCACCGACATGGACAAGGCCGCCCTTAACCCCAACGCGGTCAAGGACGAGCATGGCCGGCTGCGCGTTGCAGCGGCAACCGGCACCGGTGAGGGCAATTTTGTCCGCGCAGAAATGTTGATTGACGCCGAGGTTGACCTCGTAGTCGTTGACACCGCGCACGGCCATTCGGCCTTCGTGCTGGAGCAGGTGCGCCGCATCAAGAAACTGTCAAACAGGGTACAGGTCATCGCCGGCAACGTTGCCACCGCAGACGCTACCCTTGCCCTTATTGATGCAGGCGCGGATGCCATCAAGGTCGGCATTGGTCCAGGATCCATCTGCACCACGCGGGTGGTCGCCGGTGTGGGCGTGCCGCAACTGACTGCCATCATGGATTGTGCCGATGCAGCGCGCAAATCCGGCGTACCGGTCATCGCCGACGGCGGCATCAAGTTTTCCGGCGACCTGGCCAAGGCACTGGCCGCAGGCGCGGGCTGCGCCATGGTCGGCAACCTGCTGGCCGGCACCGATGAAAGCCCCGGCGAGGTGTACCTGTACCAGGGCCGCTCCTACAAGTCATACCGCGGCATGGGCTCGGTCGGCGCGATGGCGCGCGGCTCGGCCGACCGTTACTTCCAGGCTGACGTGCGCGACCAGTTGAAGCTGGTGCCCGAAGGCATCGAGGGCCAGGTGCCTTACAAGGGTCCGGCCAGTGCGGTGCTGCACCAGTTGGCCGGTGGCTTGCGCGCCGCCATGGGCTACACCGGCAGTGCCAACCTCAAGGAACTGCAGGAGCAGGCAGAGTTCATCCGCATCTCCGGCGCCGGCCTTCGCGAAAGCCACGTTCATGACGTGCAGATCACCCGCGAAGCCCCCAACTACCAGCGATCAGGCTGAGGGGCATGGCGGCTTTCCACTGGCTCGGCCTTGCTGCCTGTACGCAGGCCCTGCTCACCATCGCCGTGCTGTCGCTGCTGGGCTGGCGCCGCTACCAGGCATTTCATGCGGGTCAGGTTGGCGAAGATGCCATCGTAAATGACCGCTCGTGGCCGCCAGGCGTCATCAAGGCTTCGAACAACTACAAGAACCAGTTCGAGCTACCGGTATTGTTCTACGCGGCAATTGCCATTGCGTTGGCAACCGGCATCACGCCAGCCTCGTTCGTGTGGATGGCCTGGATCTTCGTGGTGGCGCGTATCGTTCACTTCATCGTGCATTGCTGGCCGAACATTCTCGCGCCCCGCTTTGTGACTTTCATGATCAGTGTTTTCAGTGTGACCGGCATGTGGGCCCTGATTTCCTGGCGCTTGCTTACAGGTATCTGATGCATCTTTCGGGAAGACTGGCTGCAGCCATCGAGGTTCTGGACGACGTTGCCACGAGGCACCGCCCGGTGCCGCTGGCGCTGGCCGATTGGGGCAGGGCGCACCGGTTCGCTGGCTCCGGCGACAGGTCTGCCATTGGCAACATCGTGTTCGACGTGATGCGCCAGCGCGCCTCGTTTGGCTGGCGCATGGGGGCAGAGACATCGCGCGCCCTGGTGCTGGCGTGGGCGCATGAGGTGCATGGCGCGACCGCGCAGGAGATCGCGGCTTTGTGCGAACAGCCGCATGGGCCCGGCGCGCTGACGCCCGACGAAGCAGAACGCCTTGCAGCCGAGCCGGCATCGCCGCCGCCTCATGTCGCGGGCAATGTGCCGGAATGGCTGTGGCCGTCATTCGTGGAAGCGTTTGGTGATGCAGCCGTCGAACAGGCAGCCGCACTGGCCGCTCGCGCACCGGTGGATATTCGCGCAAATACCCTCAAGACCACGCCGGAGAAACTGCTCAACCAG
>CAYMJJ010000221.1:0-3370 GCA_964390445.1 uncultured Anderseniella sp. | reverse complement strand
GTTGTTGACTGGCGTGGTGGCGTTGTTGAGGCGGGTCTGCAGGCGAGCGTCGAAGCGAGCGGCGTGCCATATCACATTGTTGGTGATTGTGTTGCCCCCAGGCAGGTTCATATCGCGATCGCCGAGGGTGCCATGGCCGCCCGTACCATTTGATCTGGACATGTTGATCGGTGCGGCCCTGGCCCCGGCTGGCCTGCACTCGCTCTAGCCGAAAATCCCGCCCGTGTCGCTATCCAGCACGATTGCCGCTGACGTCACGTTTCGCGGCCGGGTCAGGGCGTAGATGCCGGCTTCGACTACGTCGCGCGTGGTGACCGCATCTGCATCGGTGCGCGTCGCATTCCACTTTTCGGCGTTGAGCGGCGATATGGTCTCAAGGTTCGGTGGGTACAGCGCATGTACCCGCACGGGGCGGCCCTTGAGCTCTTCGCGCAAACCATCCGACATGCCGGCCTGGGCATGTTTGGCCATCTTGAACGGGATTGCTGCCGTTTGCAGCGGGCCGTTCTGTATGCCCGAAATCGAGACGATGTTGAGGATGTCGCCAGCCCCGCTGGCCTCCAGCGATGGCACCAGCTTGCGCGTCAGCAGGAAGGTGCCGGTAGCGGCTGAATTGATGGTGTTGACCGCGGCGTAGGCATCGTACTCGTCCATCCTGCCGGCCAACCATTGCGCGCCATTGTTGATCAGGATGTCGAGCTTCGGATAGCGTGCAGCGATCAGTTCGCCAAATTCGTTGGCCGCACCCGTTTCGGCCAGGTCGAGCAGGTGGGTTTCCGGCTTGGTGCCCGTGCGCAGCCGGATCGACTCTGCCGTGCTTTCCAGCATCTCGGTCAGCCGTCCGGTCATGATCACATGGGCGCCTGCATCTGCCATCACGCAGGCAAATGCAGCGCCAAGCCCGCGCGCAGCACCGGTGACCAGCACCCGCTTGCCCTTCAATGCAGTGGCGTCCATCACACGGCTCCTTCCGTCACGATGATCAAGGGGCGCTCGCAGGCGGAGTGCCTGACCAGCCCTGCCAGTCCGGCGGCACCTGAGGGCGTGGTCTGCAACCCGGTGCCACCGAGCCAGCTTGCAGCCTGCGCCGCATCCATGTCGGAGACCAGCGTAAACTGCACGTGCGATTCAAGCATGATGCCGAGCGCAATGATCGATGGCTCCTTGCAATCGAGCCGGCCCATGTTGGACGACGGTCCTGCCACTTCGACGGCATGGCCCGCAGCTGCACTTTCCATCAGGCACGGTGCCGCATCGGGCTCCACGATGATGATCTCGGGCTGGACCTTCCAGTTGCGCCGGATCATGTGCGTCACGGCCCCGGCGATGCCACCCACGCCTGCCTGCAGGAACACATGGCTTGGCCAGTCGCCCTTCGCCTCGAACTCCTCGCGCAGTTCCTCGGCGATCACGGTATAGCCTTCCATGATCAGCGAGGGCGGATCGACGTATCCGGGCCACGAGCCGTCGGCCAGCAGGATGGCGTCACTGGTGTCGGTGTCATGCCGGGCCGCAGCGACGCTTTGCTCGTAGGTGTCGCCCGCCTGCACCACTTCGGCCCCTTGCGTTTCGATCAGCCGTGTCTCGAACCCGGCGGGCACGTCGCTGGCCAGGAAGATCCGCGCTTTTGCCCCGAACAGCCGCGCACCCGCGGCAACAGCCATGCCGTGGTTGCCCGCGCTTGCGGTGGCGAACGTCATGCCGTTGGCGAAGTCACGCACCTTGTCGTCGAGATAGTCTTGCGGTTTGAGAGCTGAATGACCGGCAGCCTGCCAGGCCTGGTCGATCAGTCGTGCTACCGCGTAGACGCCTCCCAGCGCCTTGAACGCCCCCAGGTTCATGCGACGGGTTTCGTCCTTCAGCAACATCGGGTTGCCATTGGGACTGGTGGTGCGCAACAGCGGTGTTGGCTGGTAAACCGGACAGGCCGCAAGCAGCGCGCGCGGAGCTGACGGGTCAGGATTGAAGACGGGGAGAAGGCTGGCTGTGTTCATGGGGTCACTGTAATCGCGTGACCGCAGAACACCAGACCCCGCGCTCACCTGCCGGTTAGTTGAGCACCTGCAGCGCCACCCGCGCAGTACCTGACCGGTGCAGCCCGATTTCGCGTGCCGCACCAAGCGCAAGGTCGATCACCCTGCCTTTGGTGAATGGCCCGCGATCGTTGATCCGCACCACGACCGAGCGGCCGTTCTTCAGGTTCTTGACCCGCACCTTGGTGCCGAACGGCAAGGTCCGGTGCGCTGCAGTCAGCCCGTTCGGGTTGAAGCGCTCGCCATTGGCAGTCACCTTGCCCATCTTGTACCAGGATGCTTCTCCGGTCTGGGCGCTGGCGACGGTTGGGATTGCGAGGGATGCAAGGGCAACGAGAGCCGCCGCTGTTGCGGCAGATGCAAACTTGTTCATGTAGATTATTCCCCGGTTCAACAATTCAGAACGCGTTTAACCCGTGCATTACGGCCAATTCTTGTCGTGAACCGGGCAATTTCCTGATACGTAGGCACTCGCGAGCACAACCTGTGGGAGGGGGGAACCGGACATGGCGGACAGGGGAACAGTCATCGTGACAGGCGCAAGCCGGGGCATCGGTGCGGCCTGTGTCCGGCTGCTGGCCCGCGCCGGTCATGACGTCGTGATCAACTATGCCCGTTCGGCTGACACCGCCGAGGCGCTTGCGCATGAAGTACGTGAGCTTGGCCGCAAGGCGCTGACCGTCAGGGCAGACGTTGGAACAGAGGCCGACGTGATGGCGATGTTCGCCGCCGCTGACGAAGCCATGCCGCCGCTTGTGGGCCTCATCAACAATGCCGGCATCCTGTTCGCCAAGGCCCGCGTCGAGGAAATGAGCCCCGCTCGCATCAACGAGACATTTCGCGTCAACGTGACCGGCTCGTTCCTGTGCGCGCGTGAAGCCATCCGCCGGATGAGCACGCGGCACGGCGGCAAGGGCGGTGCCATCGTCAACGTGTCGTCTGCTGCGGCCCGGCTCGGCTCGCCCAACGAGTTCGTCGACTACGCGGCCTCGAAGGGCGCGATCGATGCCATGACGCTGGGCCTGTCGAAGGAAGTGGCAGGCGACGGCATAAGGGTCAACGCAGTGCGCCCCGGCCTGATCATCACCGATATCCACGCTTCCTCTGGCCAGCCGGACCGGGTCGAACGGTTGCAGCACAACGTGCCCATGGCGCGCGGCGGCACGGCGGAAGAAGTGGCTGAAACCGTCGTGTGGCTGATGTCCGATGGCGCATCCTATGTGACCGGCGCGCTGCTCGATGTTGCAGGGGGCAGATGACTGCATGTACCAGCTTCGCCAGATCACCCCGATGGTGCCGTGTTCCAACCTGAAGAGCCAGATCGCGTTCTATCGCGC
>CAYMJJ010000220.1:0-3410 GCA_964390445.1 uncultured Anderseniella sp. | reverse complement strand
TCGGCCAGCGCAGGAGAGACCTTGAGCTTGGTCACCCAGTGGGTAAAGGCAGCAAGGTCCGCCACGATGACTTCGGGATCGGCGCCGTGGGCGAACTGCTGTTCCAGCTCATCAAGTGCCCTGGCCGCGTCACCCTTCATGAGGGCCTCGAACAGGTCGATGATGCGGGCCCGGTCGGACAGGCCGAGCATGGACTGGACGTCGTCAGCCGCCACCTTGTCGGTGCCATAGGCGATGGCCTGATCAAGCAGCGACAGCCCGTCGCGCACCGAACCCTCGGCAGCGCGCGCAATCATGCGCAAGGCGTCATCCTCGGCGATCACGCCTTCGCGTTCACACACGCCGGCAAGGTGCCGGGTCAGCATTGAGGCTTCCAGCCGGCGAAGGTCAAAGCGCTGGCAGCGCGACAGCACCGTCACCGGCACCTTGCGGATTTCAGTGGTCGCGAAGATGAACTTCACATGCGGCGGGGGTTCTTCCAGCGTCTTGAGCAGCGCGTTGAACGCGGCAGTCGACAGCATGTGAACTTCGTCGATGATATAGACCTTGTAGCGGGCCGAGGCCGGCTTGTATTTCACCGCATCGTTGATCTCGCGGACGTTGTCGACGCCAGTGTGCGAGGCGGCATCCATCTCGACGACGTCAACGTGGCGAGATTCCATGATGGCGTCGCAATGGCGGCCCTTCTGGCTAAGGTCGATGGAGGGGCCGGTGTCTTCACCGTCAAGCGGCACGAAATTGAGCGCACGCGCGATAAGCCGCGCCGTGGTGGTCTTGCCGATGCCGCGGACGCCGGTGAGCATGTAGCCTTGTGCGATGCGGCCGGACGCAAACGCATTGGTGAGGGTCCTCACCATGGCGTCCTGTCCGATCAGGTCTTCGAAGGTCTGAGGGCGGTACTTGCGGGCCAGCACGCGATATGGTGCTGCGGCTTCAGCCTGGGTGTCGGTGGTATCCGCCATTGACCGCGTCATCTTCCCGTGTCTGTCACAACCATCAACGCGGCAAACCGTGCGCGCCGCTGTTGCCAGCTTCGGGCCCGGCGCAAGGAATGAAGTGGGAGGCTGGACGGGCAACCCGAGTCCAACTCGTTGGGGCTGCTTCCTTCCGGACCTGACCCGGTTGGCGAGCGGCACGTCTGCTGCCAACCTCCCATCCCCTATATCGGACGGAAACCGCCGCGATGCAAGGGGCCGGACAGGCATGGGCGTCATTGTGTTGAAGGCTTGCCAGCAACCAGCCGGCATGGCACACCGGCCAGCCTCGCCTGTACCATTGCAAGCCCGGCATCCAGAAGGCTCTTTCGCACCATGACGCGCACAACCCCGGCTTTCATGCAAGGATCGCTCGATCGGCTTTCCGGTCATCGCAACGAGACGGGCCGCCTTGCAGCGATGCTGAACGCAGCCGAATCACGGTTTGCAGTGCTGGCTGGTGACAGGATCATGGTCATTGACACGCCCGCGCAACCAGGCGGCATCCGCTGGCATCGCGCAAATGACCTGCCCGCGCAGATGGACGCCGTGGAGCCGTTGTTTCTGGGCCTCGACAGCAACGGCATCGCGCATTTCGCCGTGCAGGCAGCCGACGCAGAACTTTCACCGGCAGACGGGAACGCCCTCGTCGACCTAAGAACTGCGGCGCTGCACGGCATCATTGCAGACGAATGGCTTGGTGCAGCCGCACAGGCGCGCACGTTGCTGAACTGGCATCAACGGCACAGGTTCTGCTCCAATTGCGGCAGCGCCACACAATCCGCCGAAGGTGGCTACAAGCGGGTCTGTGCATCATGCGTCTCGGAGCATTTTCCGCGCACCGACCCGGTGGTGATCATTGCCGTGACCCGCGGTGACCAGATGCTGCTGGGCAGGTCAGGACGGTTCTCTGCAACGATGTATTCCACGCTGGCGGGATTTGTGGAGCCGGGCGAAACCATCGAAGATGCCGCCCGGCGCGAGGTGAAGGAAGAAACCAGCATCGATGTGGCCGAGGTTTCCTATGTGATGAGCCAGCCGTGGCCGTTTCCTGCAAACCTGATGATCGGACTGGTCGGCGAGGCCACCAGCGAGAAGATCACCATCGATCCGGACGAACTGGCCGATGCGCGCTGGTTCAGCCTTGACGAGGTGCGTGCCATGGACCAGGGCCGCCATCCCGAAGGTCTGGAGATCCCGCCATCGATCTCGATCGCCCATCACCTCATCCGCAAGATCATCGACTGAGACTCGGCTGGGGATTGCTGCTCACGCGGTGGTGTCGAGCAGTTCGCGCCTGCGCACCAGTTCGGCGCGATAGTCGGCTGCCTTGTAGACGCCAAGCACCCGCAGCGACGACGTGAAGAAGTCGAGCTCTTCCAGTGCCAGCCGAACCGGGCGGTCATCCGGGTGGCCTTCGATGTCGGCATAGAACTGCGCCACGTTGAACGTGCCATCGACATAGGATTCCAGCTTCAGCATGTTGACGCCATTGGTCGCAAATCCGCCCATGGCCTTGTACAGGGCCGCAGGCACGTTGCGCACCGTGAAGATGAACGACGTGATGACCGGGGCTTCGTCTGCCGTGGCATCGTCGGGCTCGGCCGACAGGATGACGAAGCGGGTGGTGTTGTGATCTTCATCCTCGATGTCGGCGCGCATCACCTCCAGCCCGTAGATCTCGGCGGCCTTTGCCGAGGCAATGACCGCCGTGGATCGTTGCTGCGAGCGCGCCAGTTCCTTGGCAGCGCCTGCGGTATCAACCGCGACAATGGCCTCCAGCCCCATCTGTGCAATGATGCGGCGGCACTGGCCCAGCGCATGGGTGTGGCTGGTGACGACCTTGAGGTCATCGGGCTTCGTACCCGGCAGCACCAGCAACTGATGGCGAACCCGCAGGAAGTGCTCGCCGACGATGTACAGGTTCGATGCGGGCATCAGGTGATGGATGTCGGCAACGCGGCCTGCTACGGTGTTGTCGATCGGGATCATGGCCAGGTCGACGGCACCTGACGCCACGGCGGCAAAGGCGTCTTCGAAGGTGCGGCAGGCGACCGGCTCATGATCCGGCCACGCCTCGATGCAGGCGATATGCGAGTTCGCGCCCGGTTCGCCCTGGTACGCAATCTTCTTTTCAGTCGACGTCATTCAGCCAATCTTTCCTTGCCGGTCCTGGTTTCCTTCCATTGCTGCCTTGCCGTATGAAATCGGCAGCGCGGCATATGGACACCGCCGCCTTATAGGTGTTGCACGCCATCAGAGAAACAACTAGTTTCCGCGCGCTGTCAGCGCCCCGCCAAGAGGGCAATTACGCCAGCCAAGTTTTAATCGAAAAAGTTCGAGGGCCAGAATGTTCGGGATGGACACAATGACGTTTAACAAGATCGCAGGTGCACTGCTGGGCGCGGCGTTGCTTGTGATGGGGCTGAACATTCT
>CAYMJJ010000219.1:0-3415 GCA_964390445.1 uncultured Anderseniella sp. | reverse complement strand
CGCAACATGGAGGTGAAGTCATGAGCAAGGTGAAGGCGAAGCCGAAGAAGGCCGCGAAGGCATCGGCTGCAAAACGCAAGGCGAAGGTCAAGGTCGATCCGATCACGCTGTCGGTTGTGCGAGGCGTGCTGGAAACAACGCAACGCGAGATGACGCTGTCGCTGGAAAAGACGGCGCGCTCATCGGTGTTCAACCTGGCGCACGATTACTCGACGGCGCTGTTTAATTCAGACCCCGAGATGATCCTGCAGGGCCAGGATATCCCCATCCACCTTGGCTCGCTGATCCCGGCGATGAAGGTTGTTGCCGGCTACTTCGAGGGCGACATCCACGAAGGCGACCTGCTGCTGCACAACGACCCGGACTGGGGCGGCAGCCACGCCATCGACACCTGCATGTATTATCCCGTCTTCTACAAGGGCAAGCTGAAGTACTGGACGGTGTGCAAGGGCCACCTGACCGACATCGGCGGGCCGGTGCCGGCGGGCTACAACCCGGCTGCCAAGGAAATCTACGCCGAGTGCCTGCGCATTCCGCCCATCAAGATCTGGGACAAGGGCAAGCCGCGCAACGACATACTGAACATGATCTTCTCCAACATGCGGGCACGGCGCGACCAGGAAGGCGACTTCAACGCCCTGATCGGTGCCTGCCAGGTGGGCGCGCGCAACCTCGTCAACATGCTCGACAGGTACGGCGAGGATATGGTCGATGCCTGCGTCGCTGAACTGCTCGATATGGCAGACCGGCACATGCGATCGCTGATCAAGACCGTGCCAGACGGCACCTATGACGGCATGGCCATCCTTGAGGACGCGGGACATGGCTTTGGCGATTTCGAGATCAAGGCAAAGGTCACCATCAAGGATGACACCTGCCACATCGAGATTTCCAGCCCGCCACAGATCCCGTATTTCATCAACTCCTACGAGGGCAATTCCTACTCCGGTGTCTACCTGGGGCTGATGATGTTTGCCCAGTTGCCGCCGCCCTACAACGAGGGGCTTTACCGGTGTGTCAGCGTGGACATGGGGCCGAAGGGCACCTTGTGCAACGCCAAGATTCCCGCACCCCACATGAACTGCACCACCACGCCGATGGAAACCCTGACCGACGCGGTGCGGTTGGCCTTTGAAAAGGCCGTGCCGTCCAAGGTGGCCGCATCCTGGGGCCATGCCAACGGCCTCAACATTGCCGGCTGGGACAAGCGCCACGACGAGGAATACGTGACGATGGTGCTGGCCACCATCATCTCCGGTGCCGGTGCCACCCCGCAGCAGGACGGCTGGCACGCCTGCGGACCCGAGTGCTGCTTCGGCGCGCTCACCTCCGGCGATGTGGAGTTGCTCGAATACTCCTATCCGATCATCATCCATGAATACTCTCTGATGACTGACAGCGGAGGGGCCGGAAAGTTCCGTGGCGGGTCGGGTACGGCCTGGAAGGTCGAACCGCTCAGCGACGACATGACCTTCATCATGTTCGGCGAAGGCCGCCGCATACCTGCGGTTGGGGCAGCCGGTGCCAAGTCGAACTTTGTCGAGGCGAAGGTCGGCAGCATGGACATCTGCCGTGGTGGCGAGGTCAAGACATTGCGCGACAATGTCATTGACGTGATCAAGCCCGGCGAATGGGTCAAGAACAAGAACCCCGGCGGTGGGGGTTATGGCAATCCGTTTGAACGGCCCGTCGACAAGGTGGTCTGGGACATCAAGAACGGGCTGGTTTCGATCAAGGGAGCAAAACAGGACTACGGTGTCGTCATATCCGACGAGAAAACCCTGGAAGTGGACATGTCTGCCACCAAGGCCATCCGGCAAGGCGGGGGCAAGGCAGCATGATCGACAAATCCATCACCCACGGGCTTTTCACGGACAGGAGCGAGTAACACCATGCGCACCCAATACAGGCTTGGCATTGATGCCGGCGGCACCTTCACCGACTTCGTGCTGGCCGACAAGGCCGGAAAGATCCACCTATACAAGGCGCTGTCGACGCCTGCTGACCCGACGCTGGCCATCCGCAACGGCCTGAAACTCATCAGCGACGACCTTGGCCGTTCGGCTGAGGAGATCGTGTCCAACTGCGACCTGTGCATCAACGGCACGACGGTCGGCCTCAACGCGCTGATCCAGCACAAGGGTGCCAAGACCAGCCTCATCTGCACCGCTGGCCACGAGGACTCCATCGAGATCCGGCTGGGCCACAAGGAAGACGGCTACCGCTACGATCCCGAGTATCCGCCGGCTGAAATGCTGGTGCCGCGCTACCTGCGCAAGGGTATACGCGAACGCGTCCTGTCGAACGGCGAAATCCGCACGCCGATGAACGAGCAGGACGTGCGCGACGCCTGCAATCTGTTCAACGACGAAGGCGTCGAGACGGTCGCCATCTCGTTCGTATGGTCGGTTCTGGTGCCGGGCCATGAACTGCGCGCAGCCGAGATCGTGCGCGAGATGATGCCGGACGCGATCGTCACCGTCGGCTCGCAACTATACCCTCAGGTGCGCGAATACACCCGCACCTCGACAGCCGTGACCAACGCCTACCTTGCCCCGATCATGAAGAAGTACGTGAGCAAGGTGGACGAGTATTTCCGCCAGCTTGGTGCGCGCCATCCGGTGCGGTACTTCCAGTCGAACGGTGGCCTTGCCATCGGCCAGGTGATGACCGACCGCTCGGTCTACGCCATCAACTCCGGGCCTGCCTCCGCGCCCCAGGCCGGGCTTTACGTCACCGCGCCCTTCAACAAGAAGAACGTCATTACCTGCGACATGGGCGGTACGTCGTTTGACATCACGCTCACCCGCGATGGCGTGACCAACCTCAACAAGAACATCGATTTCCTGCGTTACCGTATTGGCGTGCCGATGATCCAGGTCGAGACGCTTGGCGCTGGCGGCGGTTCCATTGGCTGGATCGACGAGATGGGCCTGCTGCAGATGGGGCCGCAATCTGCCGGGGCTGATCCGGGGCCGGCGTGCTACGGGCAGGGGGGTACCGAACCCACCGTGTCGGATGCCAACATCGTGCTGGGTTACCTCAACCCGGACGGGCTGGTCGGCGGGCGGTTGCCGCTGGATGCGAAGAAGGCGCACGACGCCATCAAGACCCGGCTGGCTGACCCGCTCGGCATGTCGGTCGAGAAGGCGGCCTATGGCATGTTCACCATCGTCAACAACAACATGGTGAACGGCATCCGGCGGGTTTCGGTCGAGCGCGGCTATGACCCGCGTGACTTCGTGCTGGTGGGTGCAGGCGGGGCGACGGCGGCGCACATCACCTCGATTGCCCGCGAAATGGGCATCAATACCATCATCCTGCCCAAGCTGGCGTCGGGCCTGTGCGCGTTTGGCCAGATCATTTCCGACGTCAAGTACAACTACATGGCCACCAGCCCGCTGCGGCTGGACAA
>CAYMJJ010000218.1:0-3423 GCA_964390445.1 uncultured Anderseniella sp. | reverse complement strand
CCGCGTGTGCCGCAAACGCATCGGTCATGGCAACCGGCACGGCGGTGGACGACAGCAGGTTGCCGGCGGCAATGCAGTGGTCGCCGGGAGAGACGTGGTTGGTGCCGAGGATGTTGGCCCCGGTGAAGTGCCCGGTGACGCCATCGGCATCGACGGCCAGCACCTGGCGATAGTCTGCAAACGGTGCCGCGCCCATGACCGCCGCGACGGCCCTGTCCGCGCTGGCACCGGCGGCGATGGCGTCCAGCACCTTGGGGCCAAGGGTCGGGTCGGTGACGTTCTGGGTGGCGGCCGCGCCAACGCCGGCGCGCGCGTGCGGGCAGCGTGCGCCGACGCAGATCGACGAGGTGGTGATGGCGATGCCGAACATGCCCGTCCGGGTGCAGTGGCCTGCGATGGAAAACGTCATTCGGCGGCAACCTTGCGGGCGGCTTCACGGGGGGTGCACAGGCGGCGTGCGAGGTATTTCTGGAAGTCGTGGATCTCGCGCTCGAGCCAGCTCAGCGGGCCGGCCTGCGCCAGCTTGCCGTGCGCGCCGGTGAAGATGCCCTCGACGACAAAGCGGTCTTCCTCGTTGACGTGGTCGAAGAAACTGACGAGGTCCTTCAGCGCCGCCTCGCGGTTGGGGAATGCCTCCAGCCGTTCCGGTGCCAGCGCCACGCCGAAGCGCACGTGCACCTGGCCGACGCCGTTCGGGCGCAGGCTCAGGTACCAGACGTGGTCGGGTGCCAGCACGTACATGTGGGCGGGAAACACCGTCGGCATGATGGTGGTGTAGCGCCAGCGGCCTTCGAGGTAGTCGTTGGTTTCAGCCGCAAGGCCGTAGGTGGCGGTTTCGCCCTTGGTGAAGGTCTGCCAGGTGAAGTGCGGGTTGACGTCTTCGGGGAAGATGGTGTCGTCCAGCCCGATCCACTGGCCCACCGTGGCGCGGTGCGCAACGGGCAGGTGATAGCCTTCCATGAAGTTTTCCGTCAGCAGCTTCCAGTTGGTCTGCCAGACGTGGTCCTGAGTCTCGCACGGCACGTAGCGGTCCATGCGGTATTGCGCAACCAGGTCGTTCATTGGCGCGAGCAACTCCGCCACCGGCTTCGCATCGGGATTGAGCGTGATGTAGATCCAGCCGTTCCACAGCTCGGTGCGGATTTCAGGCAGGCAGAACTTCTTGCGGTCAAAGCTTTCGCTGCGGTCCATGTAGGGTGCGCCACGCAAGCTGCCATCCTGCGAATAGGTCCAGGCGTGGTACGGGCAGACGACCACCTTGGTGTTGCCGCTGCCTTCGAGCAACTGCATCATGCGATGGCGGCAGACGTTGGAGAAGGTGCGGATGGACCCGTCCTTCTGCCGCATCGAGAAGACCTGCTGGTCGCCGATGGAGAAGGTGATGTAGTCGCCTGCTTCCGGCACGTCGGCGGCAAGGCCGGGGCAATGCCAGTCCTGCTCGAAGATCTGCGCGATCTCCATGTCCAGCACGGCCGGGTCGGTATAGAGCGACGGCGGCGAGCTCATCGCCTGGTCCAGCGGGGTTGCCGCGCGCTGTGCAAGAAGATCAAGGGTAAGAGAGGTGTCCATGGGGATCACTCCAGATCAATCCGGGATTACAGCGGTCACTTCAATTTCTACCAGCCATTCAGGCCGCGCAAGTGCAGGCACGACAAGGCCGGTGGAACACGGAAACACGCCTTCGAGCCACTTGCCCATTTCCTGGTAGACGGCCTCACGATAGCGGATGTCGGTGAGGTACACCACGATGCGGCAGACATGGGACATCTCGGAACCTGCCTCTTCCAGCAGCATCTTGATGTTTTCCATCGCCTTCGCCGTTTGCTTGCCGGCATCGCCGACATGCACGCTTTCACGGGTATCGAGGTCCTGGGCCACCTGGCCGCGCAGGAATACCATTGTGCCACGCGCAACCACGCCTTGCGACAGATCGTTGTTGAGCTTCTGCTCGGGATAGGTTTTTTTGGTGTTGAACGGGCGAAGGCGCTTGTGGACAGGCATGGCAGGGCAAAACTCCGGTGGATGGCTTGGCGATAGTTGTCACCAAAACCCGTACGCACACAAGCATGTTTCGACTAAGGCGAGCACAGGTTCAGATGAACAAGACAGTGACCATCATCGGTGCCGGGATCGTCGGCATGTCAGCGGCGGCATTTGCCCAGCAACGCGGTTTCAAGGTGCGGCTGATCGACAAGGTACCGCCGGGTGAAGGGGCCTCGTTCGGCAACGCGGGTGGCGTGGTGGTGTCGAGCGTGACGCCGACGGTCCACCCCGGCATGCTGAGGAAAATTCCCGGCTGGCTGCTCGACCCGAAAGGCCCGATCACGGTACGCTGGTCGTACCTGCCGAAAGCGCTGCCGTGGCTGCTGGCGCTGGGGCGCAACGCGATGCCGGACCGGGTGAAGAAGATCACCGAGGCGCGCCATTCGCTGTGCCTGCGCGCGCTGGAAGACCACCGCACGGTGCTGGGCCATGCCGGGGCGATGGACCTGCTGGCGATGGATGACGGATTGGTGGTGTATGGAACCCGCGCGCAGTACGACGAGGGTGCCAACTGGCGCAAGGTGAAGGCGGAGCATGGCTACCCCGGCGGCGAACTGACATCTGACGAGGCGCGCGAGCTTGAGCCGGACCTGACGCCCGACATTTACCGGGCCGTGTTTCACGGCGGCTGGCACCGCATCCGCGACCCGTACCGGATGGTGGTGCGGCTGGCCGAGCAAGTGGTGCGCGACGGCGGCGAGATCGTGCAGGACGAGGTCACCCGCATCGGGCATGACGGCAACCGGGCAACGATGCTGCACCTGAAGCAGCACGGCGAAGAGGCCATCGAGAACCTGTGCATCTGCGCCGGTGCGTGGTCGCATCAACTGGCGGCAATGTTGGGATCAAAAGTGCTTCTGGAGGCTGAACGCGGCTACCACGTGATCATGCAGAATCCGGGCATCCGGCTGGGCCGGGCCATCACCCATGCAGCCCAGCCCGGCGCGGTGACACCGCACCACGACGGCATCAAGATTGCCGGTTCCGACGAGATCGCCGGCAATGATGCAGCGCCCGACTGGCGACGGGCCGACCAGATGCACGTTTACGGCAAGCGGCTGTTTCCGAAGCTGCGCGACCTGGAGCCATCGGACAGCAGATGGATGGGCCGGCGCCCCGGCACGCCGGATTCATTGCCCGTCATTTCGCCGTCTCCGAAGCTCGCCAATGTGTGGTATGGCTTTGGCCATGGCCACCTGGGCCTGACCTGGGGCCCGACCACGGGACGGCTGCTGGCCGAACTGATGGACGGGCATGCCAGCAATACCGACCTTGAACCCTACCGGATAGACCGGCGCATGTAGCCGGAACCCAAGAGACAAGATGCGCACCGAGACACCGCCCACCATCCACCTGAAGGACTACGCACCGTCGAGCCAC
>CAYMJJ010000217.1:0-3450 GCA_964390445.1 uncultured Anderseniella sp. | reverse complement strand
TCATCGAGGACCGGCTTTGCAGGTAATAGGCAAAGTCCTTGCGGCCATCCATGTAGAGCCGGTGGGCCATGCGGTAGGTCTGCAAGGCCTGGAAGCCCTTCAGGTACAGCAATGGCTCGACGTAGCGGTGGCAGGCAGGGTCACGATCATAGACTGCCAGGATGTCGGCACGCGCGGCAACCCCGATCTCGGGGTCGGCCTCGAGCGCATACTCGAACCCCTGCACGATCAGCTCGGCGCTGATGTCGGCATTGCCCAGCCGCTGGGCCAGGCGGTGGCACAGCGCTTCTTCAAAGCTGGACGGGTTCAGGACCGAGGTGAAGATGAAGCCACCAAGACTTGTGTCCTCTCTGGTGATCGCTTCTGCCTCTTCGCGGATGCGATCCCAGACCGGATCTACGGACTTCAACTGGCGGGCGGATATGGACTTGGGCATCGGATGCACTCCCTTGTAGCGGGTGCGAAGCGGCAACTGCCGCCAATGGCTCTCAGACAACTATGTAATCCGGAAAGGTGTCATCGCCAAGTCAACTTGTCAAAGAACGTCAAGAGCGCCTGGGTGAAGACATCATTCACGTCTCCCGCCACCATGTGGCGCGCGCCCGCAATATCTGTAAATTCCGCGTGCGGCACCGCCCCGACAAGCGCCTGCACTTCGTCGTCCCCCACCAGCTCGCTTTCGCGCCCCCGCACCAGCAAGACCGGCATTTTCAGCTGCC
The DNA here is from genome assembly GCA_964390445.1 of uncultured Anderseniella sp. Classification (GTDB taxonomy): domain Bacteria; phylum Pseudomonadota; class Alphaproteobacteria; order Rhizobiales; family Aestuariivirgaceae; genus Anderseniella. Next base: position 2,731 of record CAYMJJ010000217.1, on the reverse strand, counting down.
GGGCCGCTAGAAAACCCTTTGCTTCAACATCGCGGGCGTGGGCGGAGGGGTCTTCGCGGGTGGAAATGAAGTTTGGGTCCCAGTGCCACCGATAACGCCCGTCAACGTCCTTGCGCAGGTTCTTCGACAGGCCTGAAAGGTTGGTGGGCCGTGGCCGGTGCGGCAGGTAGCGCGAGATCGCATCTGCGGCTTCCTCCACGGTTTCAAAGCCTTCTTCGGCATGCTCGCGCATGAAGCCAATGATGCGGGCAACCCCGTCGACCCGCATTTTCGGCGTGATGTCAACCAGCACCAGCGCCGCCAGAAGATCGTTGCCCTCGTCGCTGCCCCCGGCGAACAGGCCGGCCAACCCGCCCAGCGACGCCCCCACGACCGCCGGCCTGAAACCGGTCAGCGCCTTGAGGGAGCGGGCAACCTCAAGCATGTCCCTGGCAAACCACTCGAAGGCATAGTCACCCGACGCAATCCATTCGCTGTCTCCATGACCGCGCTGGTCGAAGGTGACTGCAGTGATGCCGCTGTTCGCCAGCGCGTTGGCTGTGCCACCCCAGCTGTGCCGGGTCTGGCCACCACCGTGGGCCAGCACCACGCATCCGCGAGCATCTTTAACGTCACGAATGTCGCCCACCAGCCGGTTGCCCTGGGCACCGGCAAACTCGATTGCCTTGACGTCCATCAGGGCCGCCTGTCCAGGAAGTCCAGCACCGACAGCTTGAAAGTCTTGTCACCAACCGCCTTCATGTGGTCGCGGCCCGTCAACACGACTCCTTCGGCGCCGGGTATCTCGTCCACCAGCGTTGAAACCGCCCCGGCAATGTCGTCGTCCTCGCCCGCAACCACCAGCGCCGGTGCCTTGATGGTGGCCAGTTGCTCGGGGCTTACCGTTTCGCGGTGCGACGAGATGCAATTGGCCAGCGCTTCGAGATCCGACTTGGTCTGCTCCGCAAACTGCCGGAAGCCGCGCGCCGTTGCATCCTTGACCTTGTCCGCCGAGGGTGCCCGAAGCGCGGCGGCAATCTCTTCGCCACCGCCAACACCAGAAATCATGTTGCCGGCCAGGCCCGCTATCACCAGCGAACGCGCCTGTTCTGCGTGATGGATGCCCAGCAGCGCCGTCAGCCGGGCACCCATCGAGTAACCCATGATGTCAACGTGCCTGTGACCCAGGTATTCGATCAACCGGCTCGAATCGAGAGCCATCTCGCGCGACGTGTAGCGGGCGGGATCATATAATTTCTGGCTCTTGCCGTGGCCGCGGTTGTCAATGGTGATCACCTGCCGGCCAGATTTTTCCAGCAGATCGACCCAGCCGGTCGAGTGCCAGTTGACCCGCGCATTCGAGGCAAACCCGTGAATCAGCAGGATCGGCTCACCATCCCCGATCACCTCATAGGCGATCTGGACGTCATCTGACATGAAGGTAGGCACGCGGGGCAGACTCCACAAAATCGTTCGGGGCTTGGCCGATGCGCGCAAGGTATGCTATCGCCCCTGCAGCGGTCCACCTCTAAGCCGCAGTTCTTCAACACCCAATTCAGCGGCAGATATCATGGCTCAACCCGGTACACCGAAGTTCCACAACGACATGGGCGCCGCCTCGATCGAAATCGGCGCACGCGAGTTTCAGTGCACCGGGGCACGTGCGCCGTTCGATCATCCGCACGTCTTCCTGGACATGGGCGATGACAACGAGATCGTGTGTCCTTACTGCTCCACGCTGTACAAGTACGTGCACGACCTGAAGGCGAATGAGGCCCGGCCCGCCGCTGCCGTGTTCCACGACTGATCAGTTCCCGGTGGCCTTGAAACGTGAAGCGGCGGCGCTGGCCCCTCAACCAGCACCGCCGTATCATCGCGTTCGCACCGCCTAGCGGGCGTGGCGCTCTCACCCCTCAGAAAGAGCGGCCGGCCCGGCAATTAGTCCAGCAAGCGGTGCTGAACTGAACGCTTGAAGCAATGTCTCATTGCGCTAGCCTGATTACAATTTGAAACAAATTTTAAGGTGAAGGGATACTTAACGTACACCATGCACGGCCCTGCTGAAATTCGCGATTACGTTGAGGACGATGAAGCCGCGTTGATTGGCCTGATCCGCCAGTTGCAGGCACACGAGGGAAAATTCTACGACCGGATGCTGCCGCCCGAAGAAATTGCCGGCTGGTACGTGGATGCCTTGAGAAGCGATTGCCAGCAGCACGCCGGCCACATCCGCATGGCCTGCATCGAGGCAACCGTCGTGGGTTATTGCGCAATTCTGACCCGCGTCGAGAGCGAAGATGCAGACGAAAAACCCTATCGCTATGCCTACGTCAGTGAATTGGCCGTGGCTGAAAAGGCGCGCGGCAAAGGCATCGGAAAGCTGCTGCTCGCCGACGCCGAGCGGCTGGCCCGGGCAGCGGGCGCACAATGGCTGCGCGTATCGGTCCTGACCCGCAATACCGCCGCGCACGAGGTCTACAAGAGCCACGGTTTCGCTGATCGCCTGGTCAACATGGAAAAGCCCCTGACATGAAACGGACCGATAGCATCCAGTGACCTCCTCTACCTCCATAAGCCTCAAGCAGGCGCGGCGCATCGCATTGACCGCCCAGGGGTTGTCCGGCGCAGAACCTGCCGGCACGGCGACCCGCTGGAGCACCATTTCCCGCACCATCGACAACCTGAACCTGCTTCAGATCGACAGCGTCAACGTGCTGTCGCGCTCGCATTACCTGCCGCTGTTCTCGCGCCT
>CAYMJJ010000216.1:2125-3479 GCA_964390445.1 uncultured Anderseniella sp. | reverse complement strand
TGGGGCGCTGTGTCGGCCACAGTCATCACTGGGTGGTCGTGCCCTGCTCGGGCTGGTTCGCGGCAGGCTGTTCTTCAACCGGCGCCTGCTCTTCGGCAGCCGGTTCCTCGGCCGCAGGCTCTTCAGCCGTTTCGCTGCTGCCGGAGCCGGACGACTTGTTGTTGCCCAGCACGAACTGCGATACCAGGCCGAAGATGTCGACCGGGTCCTGGGTGAAGGCGATCTCGCCGCCTGACTCGATCATCGTGTCGCTGCCACCGGGCTCAAGCGAAACGAAGTTGCCGCCGAGCAGGCTTTCAGAGGCAATCTTGGCGGTCGAATCCTCGGGCAGCTTCACCGTGGAGTCCACGTCCATCACGATGGTCGCGCGGTAGGTGTCTCGATCAAGGGTCTGCGCCGTGACCGAGCCGATCTTGATACCGGCCATGCGTACATCGGTGCCAACGCTGACGCCCTTCACGGTGCCGAACGATGCCGATACCTGGTAGCCGGACGAATGCCCGCCCAGTCCGCCGACCGTGTACATGAACATGAAGAAGCCGGTTGCGATGGCAACGACGATTGCACCGATTGCCGTTTCGACCATTGAGTTGTTCATCGTCAATCCCGCTCCTCAGCGCACCTGGAGTATTGCCCCGGGGGCAATCCTTACTCGGGCTGCCAGGCCTCATAGTCCGGCTTGGCCACCTTATTCGGCGTGGCACCCAGCAGGCTGCCTGCCGGGCGGTATGCTTTCGATGTCCCGGTTAGGTTGGGGTTATGTGCCTTTTCCCACTCGTGCGCCTCATAGACGGTATCGCTGGGCGGGGTGTCGGTGCGATGATGCATCCAGCCGTGCCAGCCTGGCGGGATCATCGACGCTTCCGCATACCCGGCATAGACCACCCAGCGGCGTTCGGCGATCGAGTCCGGCAGCCTGGACGGTGCGCGATAATAGGTGTTGCCCATTTCATCCTGGCCGACCCGCTCGCCATGGCGCGCAGTAAACCAGCGCGTGCCCATGGTCTGCCCGTTCCACCAGGTAAACAGCTGCAGCAGAAAGTTCTTCATCAGTCCCCACGTCCAGGCGATTCAGGCCGTTTGAGATGCCTTGATTTAAGCCCTTCTTATGGCCCATCCGGCGGCCTCAAGTCCAGTGGCATTCACCGGCCCTTGCACATCCCGGCACCACGGGCGATACAATCGGAATCACTGTTGCGCAATCGTTCTACCCTGCTGGTTCCGGAAATCACCTGCCCATGTCCACCGTCAAGCTAGCCCTGTCCGGCGTGACCAAGCGATTTGGCGCAACAACAGTGCTGCGCGACATCTCCATCAAGGTGCCGTCGGGTGCGCGCACCGTACTGATCGGGCC
>CAYMJJ010000216.1:0-2025 GCA_964390445.1 uncultured Anderseniella sp. | reverse complement strand
GATGCGCGCGACCTTGCCATCAGCACGCTGGCCATGGTCAACCTGCCCGCCTCCACCGCAGACCTGTTGCCATCCGAACTGTCCGGCGGCATGCAGAAGCGCGTCGGGCTGGCGCGGGTGTTTGCCGGCCAGCCGTCACTGATGCTGCTGGACGAACCCACCGCCGGACTGGACCCGATCACCACCAAGGCGATCTACCGGGTGATCGACCGCTCCATCGAGCAGTCTCACGCCACGGTGTTCGCGATCACCTCCGACATGGACTCGGCGCGCCACGAATACGAATACATGATCATGCTGCACGAAGGCCGCGTGGTGTGGCAGGGTGCCACTGCAGACATCGATGCCTCGGGCAATCCTTACGTACTGCAACTGGTCAACGGCCGCGCCGACGGGCCGATCAAGATGCGGCTCAAGGCGCGTATCTGACCCCTTGCCCCGTCCTACCGTGCAGGGATCGAGCCCAGCACCTTGATGCCGCCGGACACATCGCGGTCGATCACCACCATCTCGCCGGATGCCGCGAAGTTTCCGGTCAGCGCCGAGATGTTCACCTGGTGCGTCACCAGCACGACGGGGCCGTCGGGTATCTTGTCGCGCAACCATGCCTTCAACTGCGCGGTCTGATCATCACGCTGGGCGGTGCCGCGCCGGAAGAACGAGTTCAGCGCCGGCAGCACAACCGGATCGCCGAGTTTCAGGCCGGTTGCGGTATCCTGGCAGCGGCACCAGGCGCTGGTGAACACGCTGGCAGTTGCAATGCCATTGCTGCGAAACAGCTCACCGGTGTTGGCTGCCTGCTGGCGGCCGGTATCGTCGAGGTTGCGCTGGGTTGCGCAGTTGTTGACGTCGAAGTTTGCCGGGTCGCCAACGCCGGGCGCGCGTGCATGGCGCATCAAGGCGACGGCACGGGCATCCTTGAGCGCCTGCCACAGCGCATCAGGTGACGCCTGCGCATGGGCCTCAAGCGCACCGGCCGCCAGGATGGCGGTTGCGAGGCAGGCAACCGGCAGGCCCATCATCATCTTGCGTCTGGTCACGGCTGGCAAATCTGCGGCTCCGCGTGTGCGTGTCAACGGGTCCGGCATACTATGGGCATACTGCATCGCGTTCGCCATGCCGGCTGCGCGCTCCTCACGATGATGTCATCCGCGGGCGTCTGACCGGTGCCATTCAAGCCCCGATCCAGCTCAGTCAATAGCGACATCTCCGCTGCCGCTTTTGAACGCGACACAGGTCAGGTCAGGCTGGCACCTTTTCGCTCATGTCCGCCCCGTCGACCAGCTCAGCCGGCCACAACGACACCTTGCGGGGCGTGCTGTACCTTTGCGCGGCGCTGTTCATCTTTTCGTTCCAGGACGTGATGGTGAAGCTGCTGTCGGACCGCTATCCGGCCCACCAGATCGTGTTCGTGCGCGCCATCATCGCGCTGCCGCTGATGTTCATGATCGTACACTTCGAGAGCGGGCTGGGTACCCTGGCAACCCGGCATCCGTTCATGCACGCGCTGCGCTCGTTCATCGGGTTTGGCGCGTTCTTCTTCTATTATCTCGCACTGTCCACCATGCCGCTCACGGCCGTCGTTGCGATCTGGTTCACCTCGCCCTTGTTCATCACAGCGCTGGCGGTGCCGATCCTCGGCGAGAAGGTGGGCTGGCGGCGCTGGAGCGGCATCCTGTTCGGCTTTGCCGGGGCAATGGTCATCGTGCAACCCGGCACCGAGACATTCCAGCCGGCCGCACTGATGCCGGTGCTTGCGGCGTTCTGCTATTCGGTTTCTGCCGTCATGGGCCGCAAGATGGGTATCACCGAGTCAGGGTCCGTAATGGCCTTCTACATGATGATCACCTTCTTCTACATGGGTGGTCTGGTGGGCCTGATCCTGGCCCACCTGCCCCCGGTCGAAGGTGCTACCGGCACGCTGAAATTCCTGCTGCTGCCGTGGACCATGCCGACCGGCATCGAGCTTGCCATGCTGATGATGATCGGAGTGATCTCCGCGGTCGGCTTCTGGCTGATCGCAAC
>CAYMJJ010000215.1:0-3481 GCA_964390445.1 uncultured Anderseniella sp. | reverse complement strand
GCGGCGCTCGCCCGGGTCATGGCATCGCCAAACGCCACGAAACCTTGCGTTGCCACGTCGGCGAGCAGGGCCTCACGGTTCTCATAATGGCGGTAGGGGGCGGCGGCGCTGACGCCTGCATGGCGGGCGGCCTCGGCAAAGGTGAACCCGCCGGTGCCTTTCGACCCGATCAGGTCGAGGGCTGCCGCCACCAGTGCTTCGCGCAGGTTGCCGTGGTGGTAGCTGCCGCGGGACTTCTTGTGCCAACTCATGTGAAGGGCTTTTACATTGCTGGCACGCCTTGCGTCCAGTTTGATCTGACGCAAGGCATGGGCGGCGGTCGCCGTGGTTAACTTGCCCGCAGAGGTTTCATGTTCGAGCAGGGAGGATGCCGTCATGCGCATTGCAATCATCTACGCCACCACCGAAGGACAGACGCTGAAGATTGCCCGTCGCACTGCCGAGTTGTGCCAGCAGGCCGGCCACGAGATCGAGTTGCTGAATGCAGTCGCTGTGCCGGCAGACTTCATCATGGCACCCTATGACGCCGCGATCCTCCTGTCGTCGGTGCATGTCGGGCACTATCAGGCGGCAATGTCGATTTTCCTGAACGACCACAAGAAAGATCTGGAATCCATTCCGAACGCCTTCATTTCGGTTTCGCTGTCAGCGGCCAGCACCGACGCGGACGACGTCGACGGGCTCCGCGAGGTCACCGACTATTTCTACAATCAGTCAGGCTTTATCCCGCAGTACGAACACCTGGCCGCAGGTGCTTTCCGCTTTACCCGCTACGACTTCTTCAAGCGCTGGGCGATGAAGCTGATCGCGGCGCAAAAGGGCATCGACGCAGACACCAGCAAGGACCTCGAACTGACCGACTGGCAGTCGCTGGAGGACTTCGTGAACAGCTTCATCAATCACGCGTCCAGATCTGCCGAGGTGGCCTGACCGCGCGCCGTGATTGCCGCATTGCGGCTGGGCGATTGCGCACGTATATCTCGCCCACGATGACAACAGTTCTATATGCAGCCCTTGGCGGGGCCATCGGGGCCAGCTTGCGCTACGGCGTCAATGTGGCGTCCATGTCGATGTTTGGCGCGGGCTTTCCGTGGGGCACCATGTTCGTCAACGTGGCCGGGTCGCTCGTCATGGGAGGGCTCATTGCCGTCATGGCGGACGTGTGGGTTACCTCGCAGCAGATGCGGGTGTTCCTGTTGACCGGCATATTGGGCGGCTTCACCACGTTTTCCGCATTTTCGATGGATTTCGCGACACTTTATGAGCGCAAGGAATACGGGCTTGCGATGGCCTATGCGGGCGGCACGGTGGCGCTGTCGCTGGTGGCGATATTTGCCGGCATGTGGCTGGCCAGGGTGGTAATCCAATGAGCAGCGTCGTACAGGTTCACGTCAAGCGCGACGAGACGGGCATGCGGCTGGACCGCTGGTTCAAGGTGCATTACCCCACGCTTGGCCACGGCAAGCTGTCAAGGCTGCTGCGCACGGGCCAGGTGCGGGTGGACGGGGCACGCGTCAAGGCCAACTCCAGGCTTGAGAGCGGCCAGACGGTGCGGGTGCCGCCGCTCAACCTCGAGCAGGACACCGAGGACAGCGAAGACGCCAAGCCGAAGCCGCTGAGCGCTGCCGACAAGGCCTACTTCGAGCAGATGGTGCTGTTTGAGGACAAGCACCTCTATGTGCTCAACAAGCCGTCCGGGCTGGCGGTGCAGGGCGGTTCGCGCACCACCCGCCACATTGATGGGCTGCTGCAGGGGCTGGCGGCGGAAATGTACGACCGGCCGCGGCTGGTGCACCGGCTTGACCGCGACACGTCCGGTATCCTGGTCATCGCCAAGACGCGCCAGATGGCAACCGCGCTTGGCAAGCTGTTCCAGACCCGTTCGGTGCGCAAGATCTACTGGGCGTTGGTATCGGGCGTGCCGAAGCCGGAACAGGGCGTGATCGACAAGCCGCTGGTCAAGGCCGGCGGGCAGGGCGACGAGAAGATGCACGTGGCGAAATCTGCCAAGCAGGAAGGCGCCCAGCGCGCCATGACCCACTATGCCGTCATCGACAAGGCGCCGCCGTCGGTGGCGTGGGTATCGCTTAAACCCGTGACCGGCCGCCAGCACCAGTTGCGCGTGCACCTGCAGATGATTGGCACGCCCATCATCGGCGACCCGAAATATGGCTACGTGGAACCCGACGGCAGCGGCGAAACGCGCGACGAAGGATTTTCGCGCAAACTGCACCTGCATGCCCGGCGCGTTACGTTTCCGCATCCGAAGGGCGGCACGGTGGACGTGACGGCCCCGCTGCCCGGCCACATGCGCCAGTCGTTTGATACCTGCGGCTTCGACCCTGACCGGTTCGACATTCCAGAGGCGGGCGACGAGGATGAAACCGCATGAAGCTGGTGATCTTCGATTGTGACGGCACCCTTGTTGACAGCCAGCACGGCATCGTCCACTCGATGCAAATGGCCTATGGCGAGGTTGGCATGGCGTTTCCAGGGCGCGAGGCCACGTTGTCGATCGTCGGGCTGTCGCTTGTCGAGGCGTTCCGCATTCTCGAACCCGGTGCGGAGCATTCCACCCACGTCAGGCTGGCTGATGCCTACAAGGGCTCGTTCCACAAGATGCGAACCGGCAGGTTGCACGAGGAGCCGCTATATGATGGCTGCCGGGCCGTGCTCGACCGGCTGCATGCGCGCGATGATATCGTGCTGGCCATGGCCACCGGCAAGTCGCAACGCGGCGTGCGCGCGCTGATTGAGCGCGAGGGCCTGCAAGGCTATTTCCAGTCGATCCAGACCGCGGATGACGCACCGTCCAAGCCGCACCCGGCGATGATCCACCAGGCCCAGTCGGACACAGGCATGACAGATGCCGCCACCATCATGATCGGGGATACCACCTACGACATGGAAATGGCCCGCAATGCCCGCGCCGGCGCGCTGGGTGTGTCGTGGGGGTATCATGACGATGCGCTGCTGATCGGGGCTGGTGCACACAAGATCATAAATCATTACAATGAGCTGGAAGAGTTTGTTGATACTTATGCCGGGGTACCGGCATGAGCGGCGATGAGACCGATGACCAGCGCGCCCGGCGGTTGCTGACCCGGCAGGAACAGACCAACCTGCCCAAGCGGTTCTACAAGCTGGTCGAGGTGGCACCGGTCGAGGGCGGCCATGAAATCCGGCTCGATGGGCGCCCGGTGAAGACACCGCTGAAACGCGCCCTGGTCATGCCCGGCGAGGCGATGGCGCATGCCGTTGCCGCCGAGTGGGACGCACAAAAAACCTACATCGACCCCGTCACCATGATGATGACCAAGCTCGCCAACACGGCCGTTGACCGGGTGCACGGCGACGAGGACCGCATCATTGCCGAGATCGTGCAGTTTGCCGGCTCCGATCTTGTCTGTTACCGCGCCGAGGCCCCGGTGAGCCTCGTGGACCGGCAGGCGCAGACCTGGGACCCGGTGCTCGACTGGGC
>CAYMJJ010000214.1:0-3484 GCA_964390445.1 uncultured Anderseniella sp. | reverse complement strand
TCGAACCTGTACTCTTCGGCCAGCAAACCGAGGTTCACGCCGCCGTCGAATGCAAAGCCCAGCAGGTCGGTGGTTTTCAACGGCTTGGCAGATGCATCGAACAGTGCGTCCAGGCGCCTGATCCGGTCGGGCGCCACCAGGAAGTAGCCGTAGTCGCCAGGTGTCAGCGGGCCAGCCTGTTCGGGCGAGACGACCTCCTCGCCCCGCACCACGAAGATTGGTTTCAGCCACACCGGTGAATAGGACGCCTTGAGGTATGCGCACCCTGCCTCGATGGGATAGGCCACCAGTTCCAGTTGCTCCTGCCCCGGCAGATCGATTTCGAAGCGCTTCACGACCGGCGCGGTATCCGGCAACGCAAGGTTCAGGCGGCGCGCCGCCCATGCCAGCGACGTTCCTTGCGCCAGCAATGACACCAGCACCACCACGAAGGCGAGATTGAAGAACAACTGCGCACCCGGCAACCCCGCAATCACCGGCAAGGTCGCCAGGAAGATCGAAACTGCACCGCGCAAGCCCACCCACGACACATATATGTTTTCCGCCAGCGTGAAGCGAAACGGTGCCAGCGAGACCATCGCGGCCAGCGGACGGGCGACGAGCATCAGAAACGCAGCCAGCAGGAGTGCCGTGTAGGCGTAGTCAGCCATCTTGCTGGGCGTGACCAGCAGGCCGAGCACCACGAACATCGCCAGTTGTGCCATCCACGTGGAACTGTCCATGAAGCTCAGCAGCGACGGAAACGCCCGCACCGGACGGTTGCCGAGCACCAGGCCCGCCAGGTAGACCGCAAGAAACCCGCTCGCATTCAGGATCGTGGATGCCGAGAAGATGACGATGGCTGCAGCGAGCACGAACAGAGGCCGCAAGCCCGCTGGCAATGGCATCCGCGCCAGCATGATCACCAGCAGCAGCCCGCCGCCCACACCCATCACCGCGCCCAGCGCAAACTGCTGCAGGAACAGCACCAGCGTTGCTGCAACGGGACCAGGTCCATTGGGCGTCGTGGTGAGCAAGGCCAGGTCGAGCAGAGCCAGCGTCAGAAACAGCGCCATCGGATCGTTGGTGGCCGACTCGGTTTCGAGCACCGTGCCCACCTTGCCCCTCAACCTGAGGCCACCGGCCTTGAGCAGGAAAAACACCGCCGCAGCATCCGTCGAAGCAATGATGGAACCCAGCAGGAAGCTGATGATCCAGGCCAGACCGATGACATAATGGGCAAACAGTCCGACCAGCCCTGCAGTCACCAGCACGCCGACAGTCGACAGCATCAGCGACGGCCCGGCCACCGCGCGAATGGCAGACATCCGGGTGCGCATGCCGCCGTCGAACAGGATGACTGCCAGTGCAGCCGAACCGATGAAATACGCCACGACGTAGTTGTCGAAACGCAGGCCACCCGGGCCATCCTCGCCGAGCAGCATGCCGATGCCGAGGAACACCAGCAGCAACGGCGCGCCAAAGCGCATCGCGGCTATGCTCGACAGGATGCCGAGCAGGATGATGGCTGCCGCAGACAGCAGGACAAGGTTGTTTACAAGGAGGTCTTGCATCAATCGGCGAAGCTCCCGGGCCACAAGTGTTCTACCACTATAGGGTGGCGAATTCGATTCTCGCCGCCCGGTGGCCGGGCATGATCATGGCCCGCCCTACTCCAGTCCGCGTTCGCGCAACCGAGCGGCAATCAGGTCCCCGGCGGAACCTTCGCGGCCGAAACAGCTTGTAATGTTGCTCACCCGGCTGCTTACGCTGACCGGCGGAAAACCGAAGCGCGCCATGTCGGCGGCCAGTGCCTCCGTCACCTGCCCTAGCGCAGCCGCATCAAAACCTTCTTCGTCGCGCAACCTCAGCACGGCGATGCAGTCCGCGACTGCCTCGTTCATCAGGTGTTCCGGGCCATTTCTGGGCGGATGCGGCATGTCCACGTCACCGGTCTGGTGGTGGGCGCATTCGTGCCGGTCGATGAACTGCTGGAACGGCACCGGCGCAGCCGCGAAGTTCATGCCGATGACCACGCGCTTGCCATCCGGCCCGCGGCGCGCCATGCCTGCCGCCATCGGCAGGCCCTGGGCAGGGGCCCGCTCGACGCGCTCGAACGCCACTTCCTCACCGGTGTTGGCCTTGCACTGCGGTGGCCCGGCAAGCTCGTTGTTGCCGGCCTGCGCTTGCGGTGGTGCGCCGGTCGCGCAGCCCAGCATCACTATTGCAGCAATGACACGATGCACGCGCGATCAGATCTCCGGTTGAGGGTTCAGGCCGGGTTGGAGTCTGCACCGGGCGCGGCCGCCGTTGCAACAGTTTCTACAGCCACGAACGCCGGCTTGCCGCCCAGCATCTCGCGGATGCCCAGGAACATGCTGGAGAAATAAAGGAAGAAAACCCATGCCGTGATCAGCACCATGGCAGCCACGGTTACATAGGTGGTGAGGTCGAGCAACAGGCTGAAAACACTGGACATGAGTTTTGCGATCTCCACACGGTCAGCCGCCGCAGGAGACACCCTCCCGCAGACCGGCAGACGAGAAACGTCAGTTCAAATTTTAGGAAGTCTGCCAGGCGCGTGTGCCACTCGTGGCCGGAAAGCGCGTCGGGTCGGCTCTTCAGACACCGATTATACACTGCGCGCGAACGGCCCATAAGGCTGCATTTGCACAGCCCCGCCAAGCCATGCGTGAATTGCATTGCTGGGGACATGGTGGTTCAGGCACTGCTCGTCTTGGCGACCTCAGGCTCGACAACCGCTTCTTCGCCTGACAGGAACTCGCCCAGGTTCGCCATGCCTTCGACATGCTCGCACAGGACCTTGAGGATAATCAGGAATGGCACCGCCACGAACACCCCGACCGCGCCCCAGAGGAAACCCCAGAAGGCGATCGAAATCAGGATGACCACCACGTTGAGCGAAAAACGCCGGCCCAGCAGGTACGGCGTCACGAACTGGCCCTCAATGACCGTGAGCAACAGGTAGACCGCTGGCACCGCGATGGCCTGGCCGAGGGTGTCGAAGCTGATCAGTGCCACCATGCCGGTGATCACGATGCCGCCCAGCGCACCCAGGTACGGCAAGAAGTTCAGCGCCGCTGCCATGACGCCCCACAACAGCGGATTGGGCATGCCCAGTGCCCACAGCGACAACCCGACCGCCGCGCCAAGCCCGGCATTGATGACGCTGACCGTCAGCAGGTAGCGAGACACGTCGCGCTCGATGTCGTAAGCGGCCTGCAAGGCGCGCTTCTTGTCGCCCAGCGTCGGCATCACCCGCACCACCTTGAGGTAGAACAGGTCGCGCGACATCAGCAGGAACAGCGTCAGGGTAAATATCAGCAGGCTGCTGGCCGAAACCGCCACCACTTCATCCGAGGCCCGCGCAACCAGTCCGCGCTGCTTGATGATGACCTCCTGCACCAGTGGTTCCTTTGCCTCGGAGGTGATTTCCTCGACCTGCTTGCCGGCCTGGTTGATCGATTCCAGAGGCTCGCGCAGC
>CAYMJJ010000213.1:0-3551 GCA_964390445.1 uncultured Anderseniella sp. | reverse complement strand
CGGGTGTGGTAGCCCATGTCGAACAGGGCCTCCAGGTCGGCGTCTGACAGCGCCTTCTTCACGTCCTCGTCGGCCTTGAGCAGATCGAGGAAGTTGCCTTCGCCGCGCCACACCGGCATGGCGTTGCGCTGCACCAGCCGGTAGGAGTCCTCGCGGCTGAGACCGTTCTGCGTCAGCGCCAGCAGCACCCGCTGCGAATGCACCAGCCCGCCCAACCGGTCGAGGTTGGCCTGCATGTTTTCCGGGTAGACCAGCAGCTTGTCGATCACACCGGCCAGCCGGCGAAGCGCGAAGTCCAGGTGCACGGTGGCGTCCGGCCCAATGCCGCGCTCGACGGATGAGTGCGAGATGTCGCGCTCGTGCCACAGGGCCACGTTTTCCATGGCGGGCGTCACGGCAGAGCGCACCAGCCGTGCAAGGCCGGTGAGGTTTTCCGTCAGTACCGGGTTGCGCTTGTGCGGCATGGCGGATGAACCCTTCTGGCCGGGCGAGAAATATTCCTCGACCTCCAGCACCTCGGTGCGCTGCAAGTGGCGAATTTCCGTGGCCAGCCGCTCGACGCTTGAGGCGATCACGCCCAGCACGGCAAAGTACATGGCGTGCCGGTCGCGCGGGATCACCTGCGTGGACACAGGCTCTGCCGCCAGCCCCATCGCGCCTGCGACGTATTCCTCGACCCTCGGATCGATGTTGGCGAATGTGCCGACCGCTCCGGAAATAGCGCAGGTGGCCACGTCCTTGCGGGCATATTCCAGCCGGTCGCGGCAGCGGTCGAACTCGGCGTAGGCTTGCGCCAGTTTCAGGCCGAACGTGGTCGGTTCAGCGTGAATGCCGTGGCTGCGGCCGATGGTGAGGGTGTCCTTGTGCTCGAAGGCGCGCTTCTTCAACGCTGCCAGCAGCAGGTCCAGGTCTTCCAGCAGCAGGTCTGCCGCGCGAACCAGTTGCACGTTGAAGCAGGTATCAAGTACGTCCGACGAGGTCATTCCCTGGTGAACGAAGCGCGCTTCCGGTCCGACGATCTCGGCCAGGTGCGTCAGGAAGGCAATGACGTCGTGCTTCACTTCCGCCTCGATGGCATCGATGCGGGCCACGTCAAACACGGCGTCGCGCGCCTTGTCCCACACCGTCTTCGCGGCTTCCTTCGGAATCACGCCAAGTTCTGCCTGTGCATCGGCGGCATGGGCCTCGATCTCGAACCAGATGCGAAACTTCTGCTCGGGCGACCAGATGGCGGCCATGTCGGGGCGGGTGTAGCGAGGGATCATGCGGTGGGCGCTTTCATGAGGGCGGACAGGGAAAGCGTTGATCTAGCAGAACAGCACGCGCCCACTCAACGTGCGAAACGCGGTTATCTCCAGGAAGGCAATTCGACCGGGACGGCGATGAAGCGCGCATCGCGGCCTTCAAAGCCGAAGGTGAGCTTGTGGATCAGCACCACCACCTTGCCGGATTGCGCCTCGCCGAACGAGATCACGTCCGCCAGACGGTAGCTTTCCGGGCAACCGCGGGACTTGGGCAGTTCCTTGTCGCGGTAGACCTCAGCCAGTTCCTTGCCCTCGATACCCACCTCCAGGGCAAAGCCCTTGACCACCGGTACCGACTGGCATTCGGGCGCGACCGGCAGGTCCACGTGGCGCAGCTTCACCGTCCACAGCGTGGACAGGTTGTGATAGCGCTTGAAGGTCATGGTGTGCGGGTCGGTAACTTCTTCGCCGACAGCGTTGCTGGCCAGCAGGCGCGGCGGGAACACCGTGCCGTACTGCTCGATCAACGGGGCAGCCTCGGTCAGGGCCTGGTGGCGGGCCGCGTAGGAGGTTGGCTTTTCTTCGCGCAGCTGGACCCTGACGGGTGAGCCCTCGACCCATTTGTCCCGGTCCAGGTCGATGATGTAGATACTCGAGTACGGAAAGCCGGAACCGTCCTGAACGCCGTATTCCTCGAATGCGAAGTATCGTCCGTCACTGGAAAAGCCGATAATTGCCCGGTCAGCCGAGTCCGCCGCCAGTGCCGCCAGCGGGCTGCACAGGAGAATTGCCGTCGCAAGCAGCATTTTCGCCAGCGTCTTCATGGGCCACAGTATGGCGCAGCCTGCCGTTGTTGGCGATGTATTTGATTGATCTGGTTAATCATGCGGCTGGCAGCAATTTCCGGTAGAGCGGTTTCAGCAGCATTGGCAGGCAATAGATGGGAAACTGCAACATGGCGAAGAACAGCCACGCATCGGGCGGGGCAGCAGCGCCCAGCACGCCCATGACCACGGCAATGTTGCGGCCTGCATGGGCATAGCCCAGCGTCATGGCGCGGCCACGACCCGTGACGTAGAATACCGCTACGGTGACAAGGTTCAATCCCACGTGCAGGCCGGTGGCCAGCACGATCAGTGCCAGCGCGTAGCCGGGCTGGGCAATCACGCGGTCGGGAATGCCCGCCATCAGCGCAATGGCGAACACCACCATGATCAGCACGTTCAGTCCGTCGAACACAGGCGTTGCAGATTTGCGCCGCTCTGGTCCCATCCAGCGGCTGATCAAATAGGCGCTCGCCACCGATGCCCCGATCAGACCGGCCAGACGCAGCGCCAGTTCAGCGCCCGACAGGTGGATCGCGCTGCCGGCAAACATTTCCACGTAGAGCGGCGTGACGATGGGATGGAGTGCGGTGGCGGCAAAGATGGTCGCCACCGTCAGCGCGCCGTCCAGTCCCATCACGAAGGCCAGTGCTGCCGCTGCATAGTTGGGCGGGGCAGTGCCATAAACCACCAGCGCGGCGGTCAATCCCGGAGACAGTGGCAGGGCGACGGCAATGAGCGACAAGGCGGTGGGCAGCACCACGAACCCGTAGATCAGCGAAATGATGAACACCTTGGGCCGGCGCAGGTGCGCCAGCGCGCGCTCGACGTCCAGCCGGGCCAGCACGATGGTCAGCATCACGTAGACGGTGAACGGCAGCAACGGAAACAGAAGGTGCGCCAGCGGCTGCACCAGTACGCCGATGATGATGCCAAGCGGCATCAGCCTGGTGCCGTTGTAGCCGATCCATTCAATGGTTGTACGGATCAGGGCCACGCTGTCACATCTGCGACGGCAGCCAGGTGGCGATGCCCGGAAACACCGAAATCAGGATCACGGCGACTACCATCAGCACAAACATCGGCAGGGCTGACCTGGCAATGAAGTCCATGTCGCGACCGGTCATGCCTTGCAGCACGAACAGGTTGAACCCGATGGGCGGCGTGATCTGGGCAATCTCCACCACGATGGTCAGGAACACCCCGAACCATATCATGTCGAAGCCGGCCTGGCGGGCAATCGGCTCGACCACGGCCATGGTCAGCACGATCGACGAGATGCCGTCCAGGAAGCAGCCCAGGATGATGTAGAAGATGGCCAGCACCGCAATCAGCATCGCCGGTGAGAGCTCCTGTGCGGCGATCCATTCGGCCACCGTGCGCGGCAGGCCGGTGAAGCCCATGGCCAGGGTGAGGAAGGTGGAGCCAGCAAGAATGAAGGCGATCATGCAGGAGGTGCGCGTTGCGCCCATCAGCGAGGCGA
>CAYMJJ010000212.1:0-3591 GCA_964390445.1 uncultured Anderseniella sp. | reverse complement strand
CTTCCACAGCACGAAGTCGGTTTCGTCCTTCTTGTACGACGCTACGTCTACCCGCGCACCGGCGATCATCTCGTCCAGCGACCGGCGCGACAACTGGCCGTACTCCTTCATGCTGGGTGTGTTGAACAGCACGTGCCCGTCCGCCTCATAGGCGTTACCCTTGGCGATCAGCATCTGGATCATCTCGATCATCTCGGCGATGTGCCCGGTCGCCGTCGGCTCGACCGTCGGCGGCAAAACGCCAAGTGCTGCAATGTCCGCGTGGAACTGCATGGTGGTGCGCGCCGTCACGTCGGCAATCGGCACGCCTTCTTCCCTCGCCCGCGCGTTGATCTTGTCATCCACGTCAGTGATGTTGCGGGCATAGGTAACGTGCTCCGCGCCGTAGAGATGGCGCAGCAGCCGGAACAGCACGTCGAACACGATGATGGGGCGCGCATTGCCGATGTGGGCATAGTCGTACACGGTCGGCCCGCACACATACATGCGCACATTGGATGCATCGATAGGCGTGAACACCTGCTTGTCGCGGGTCAACGTGTTGTAGAGCTTAAGTTGCATGAACGGGCAATTCCCTCTTCGAGCCTTGCTGGCCCGGGCGCTCGTTTCACTTTTCAATCAGGAAAGGGCTGCCGCTGCCAGCGCGTGTCGCGTTAGCTGATAATAATCCGGCAAATGTTGCAGGCGGATTTATGTGTCACGGTCTTCAACATGGCGCGCAAGATGCGCGCGATGGGCCTTGCCGTCAAGGCTCGTGTTTGCAATAGCCTAACGCGATGACAACTTACCAACCTTCCCTTGCCCGGGCAGCATTCTGGATGGCCGGATGGCTGACCATGATGCTGTGCATGGCCGTTTTCGGGCGCGAGGTGACGCGCACCATCAACGTGTTCCAGGTGATGGAACTGCGCTCGCTGCTGGGGCTGGTGATGATCCTGCCGCTGGTCTATGCCGCTGGCGGCTTCAGGGCCATGAAGACGCAGTACCCGATGCGCCACGTCGGCCGCAACGTGGTGCATTATGGCGCCCAGTACGCCTGGTTTTTCGCATTGAACCTGATCACGCTGGCGCAGGTGATCGCCATCGAGTTCACGATGCCGATCTGGACAGCCATCCTGGCCGTGCTGTTCCTTGGCGAGCAGATGAACCGGTGGAAGGTGGCCTCCATCGCGCTGGGACTGGTCGGCGTCTGGGTCATCGTGCGGCCTGCCACCGGCCACATCGATACTGGCCAGATGTGGGCGCTGGCAGCGGCCGTGGGGTTCGGGGTGTCGGTGGCCATGGTCAAGGCGCTGACCCGCACCGAGGGCGTGGTGCGGATCGTGTTCTGGATGATGGTAATCCAGTCGATCATGGGCATCATTCCGGCATGGACCGTGTGGCAGCCAATGCCGGTCGAGCTGTGGCCCTACATGCTGGGCGTAGGCGTTTGCGGCACGTTCTCGCACTACTGCATGGCCCGAGCCATGCTGTACGCCGACGCAACGGTGGTCATCCCGATGGACTTCCTGCGGGTGCCGCTGACCGCCATTGTCGGATGGCTTCTCTATGCGGAAGTGATCGACGTTTATACCGCAGCCGGTGCCGCCCTCATCCTGGCCGGCAATGTGCTCAACCTGACCCGGGCAGGTACCGCACGGGTTTGACAAGGCGCTTGCAAGCAAATGATTTTCATGACGCAATCGGCTCCTGCAGTTCAGGGAGTTGCACGCACATCATGAGACCGCTTGAAGGCTATCGAGTCCTCGACCTGACCCACGTGCTGGCAGGACCGTTCTGTTCCTACCAGCTTGCGGTGCTGGGTGCCGACGTGATCAAGATCGAGCCTCCGGACAATCCGGACATGACCCGCGAGGAAGGTCTCGTCCCGGAACTGAACCGGCAGGGCTATGGCATTTACTACCAGTCGCAGAGCGCAGGAAAACGCGCCATAACCCTGAACCTCAAGACCGAAGAAGGCCGCGAGATCATGTCCCGGCTGATCGAAACTGCGGATGTGCTGGTGCAAAACTATGCCGGGGATGCACTTTCCGGCCTCGGCTTTGGCTATGACCAGGCGGCGGCGATCAACCCGCGGCTGGTCTATTGCCAGATGACCGGCTTCGGCAGGACGGGTCCGAAAGCCGCGCACCCGGCCTATGACGTGGTGATCCAGGCATTTTCCGGACTGATGGCAGCCAACGGCACACCGGAAAGCGGGCCGGTGCGCGTCGGGCCGCCAATGGTCGATTATGGCACCGGCGCACAGGCGGCGCTGGCGATCGCGTCTGCCCTGCTGCAGCGCGAGCGCACCGGCAAGGGCCAGCATATCGACGTGGCCATGCTGGATGCCGCCCTGATGCTGATGAGCGCACATGTCATTGATACGGTAACGACCGGCCACGCGCCGAAGCCCTATGGCAATGCCCACCCGAATTATGCCGGCTACCGCACCTACGAGACGGCGGACGGGTTACTGATGATCGGCGCATGGACCAACAGGCAGCTTGCGAACCTGCTTCAGGCACTTGGCGAAACAGCCCGGGCGGATAAGGTTCTAGATACGTCACGCTCGGGCATTGGCGAACTGGCAGCGGAGAACGCCGCCTGCATCGCGGTTCACATGATGACGCGGACTGCCGATGACTGGGAAAAGCTACTGAACGAAGCGCATGTTCCCGCCTCCCGGGTCCGCACCATCGACGAGGCGCTGGCGCACGAACAGGTGCAGTCGCGACGGGTAATGCAGTCGGCAGGCGATGCACCGTTGCGAGGCGGGCCGGCACGATTCCCGGTCGCCGCGTTCACCTATGCTCACGGGTCGCCGTCGCTCGACCGGCCGCCGCCACTTCTGTCCGAACATACGGCGCAGGTGCTGGGCGAACTCGGCTATGATGAAACCCGGATAGCAATACTGCGCCAGGCCGGCGCGATCTGAGCGACCGGCCTGCAACGGAAACTCCGATGCCTGCAGGACACCGGGTTTCCAGTTCTGCAGGCAACTGCCGGTGCTACTCGGCTGCCTCGAAGCTTTCCTCGTCCTCGCTATCCTCAGCGGGGACAGGCACCTTGCGCAATTCTTCCGCAACAAGGAATGCCAGTTCCAGCGACTGATCGGCATTGAGCCGGGGGTCGCAATGGGTGTGGTAGCGGTCGGCAAGTTCGTCATCGCTGACCTCGCGCGCACCGCCGGTGCACTCGGTCACGTTCTGACCGGTCATCTCGACGTGAATGCCGCCGGCATGGGTGCCTTCGGCGCGGTGGATGGCCAGGAAATCGCGCACTTCAGACAGGATCGAGTCGAATGGCCGGGTCTTGTAGCCGGACGAGGCCTTGATGACGTTGCCGTGCATCGGATCGCACGACCACACCACCTTGCGGCCTTCGGCTTCCACCTTGCGGATCAGGCCCGGCAGATGATCACCCACCTTGCCGGCACCGAAGCGGGCAATCAGCGTCAGACGGCCTGCCTCGTTGGCGGGATTGAGGATATCGATCAACCGGATCAGTTCATCGGCCTGCAACGAAGGTCCGCATTTCAGCCCGATCGGGTTCTGCACACCACGGCAAAACTCCAGGTGGGCATGATCGGGCTGGCGGGTGTTTCACGTG
>CAYMJJ010000211.1:0-3602 GCA_964390445.1 uncultured Anderseniella sp. | reverse complement strand
GGTCCGGCTGAACGGCACGCCATAGTGCTCAAGCTCATAGACGGCAGCAGGCGCCTCGCGCGCCAGGTACTCCATCGCATCGGTATCGCCCAGCCAGTCCGAGCCCTTGACCGTGTCGTACATGTGCCACTGCCAGTGGTCCGGCCCCATGTTGCGCAACGAGGCTGCGATGCCGCCCTGCGCGGCCACGGTATGCGACCGGGTTGGAAACACCTTGGTGATGCAGGCCGTGCGCAAGCCCTGTTCGGCCATGCCAAGGGCGGCGCGAAGCCCGGCGCCGCCGGCACCGACAACCACCACGTCGAACTGGTGGTCGACATACTCATAAGACTTGCTGGATGTCATGCGTCGGTCAGCCTCCAAAGGAAATCTTGAGTACGGCGAACAGGCCGGTCAGCGCAATTGCGGCACAGAACAGCGTGTTCGCAACCAGCCCGGCGAGCTTCGGTCCTTCGGCGTGGACGTAATCCTCGATGATCACCTGCATGCCCAGCTTCATGTGCCAGCACACCGATACGATGGTGAACACCAGCATCAGCGCCACCAGCGGATGGCTGATGTCAGCCAGCATCTCGTCCCGCGTAACATCAACGTGCGTGACCACGAAGATGACCAGGAAAACGATCAGCGGAATGTTGGAGATAGCGGTCAGCCGCTGGTGCATGAAATGCTCGGTGCCGGACTTTGCCGACCCCAGCCCGCGCACCTTTGCCAGCGGTGTTCTCATGTTGGTTTGCTTCATCTGGACAGCCCCCTATCGAACCGCATAGGCCACGATCCAGACCAGCAGCGTCAGCGCCAGCGATCCGATCAGGTTTGCCCTGGCCAGCACCTCGATGGTTTTCAGGCCAAAGCCACGGCCGGTATCCCAGACCAGGTGGCGCAAGCCCCCCAGTGCATGGTGGATCAGTGCCCAGGTGAAGCCCAGCAGCACCAGCCTGCCGAACCAAGAGCCGATGAAGCCTTGCACGAAATCGAAGTAGCCGTCCGAGTGTGACGCCGCCAGCAGCCACCACACGAAGCCCGCCATGCCGAAGTAAAGCCCCGCACCGGTGATGCGATGCGCAATCGACATCATCATCGTCAGCATCGGCCTGTAAACCTGCAGGTGCGGCGACAATGGCCGCTGCTTGGTGGGTGTTCCCGCCATCTTTTCTGTCCTCGCAATCAAGACATAAGGGTTTACTATGTGCACTGCAACATAGGCAATCCACCCTTGGTGCTATTCCCACCAGTTGTAAACCCATTCCATAAGCTCATGGTGACCCGCCCTCCGTCAGGCCGTCGGCATCATCGCCCAGTAGTCGAGGTCAAGGATAACGCCCCCGGCGTACTTGCCGTCCTCGGTCTTCAGCGGAAAGTCGCTGCACGGCTGGTCCTTCGTGGCAACCAGCCTCAACCGCAACGCACCGGCACCCGGGCACTGGGCAAGCTCCGCCTTGTCGAGAACTTCAGACCAGCAGAACACCGTGTCACCGGCAAACAGTGGCGCCACGTGGGTGCCGCCGTTGATGGCTGCCACATGAAACGCGTTGGCAAGCCCGTTGAAGCTCAAGGACCGGGCAATCGATATCACGTGCCCGCCATAGATCAGCCGCCGGCCAAACCGGCCCTGGCCCTCGGTGAACTGGTTGAAGTGTACCTTGGCCGTATTCTGGTAAAGCCGGGTCGCGATCATGTGCTCGGCTTCTTCCACGGTCATGCCATCGACATGGTCGATCCTGTCGCCCACGGCATAATCGTTCCACAGGTGCACCGAGCCGGACAGCGCAGTGTCCCAGCCGCCGGACCTGAGCGCCGGGACCGCCGTGCCGATCCGGTCCGGTCTCACCACGCTGGCAAGCTCGGGCACCACGGTCTCTGGTGCCGGATGCGCTTCGTCGCGTTTCCTCACCATCACCCAGCGCACGAACTCCAGTACCGTCGCGCCATGCTGGTTCAACCCCGTGGAGCGCACGTACACCACGCCGGTCTTGCCGTTGGAGTTCTCCTTCAGCCCGATCACCTCGGACGAAGAGCTCAGCGTGTCGCCGGCATGCACCGGCTTCAGGAAGCGGCAATCCGCATAGCCAAGGTTTGCAACCGCATTGACCGAAATATCCGGCACCGTCTTGCCAAACACGATGTGAAACACCAGCAGGTCATCAACCGGCGCCCGCTCGTACCCAACGGCCCTGGCAAACTCGTCCGAGGACTGCACCGCAAAGCGTGTGCCGTAGAGCGCAGTATAGAGCGCCACATCACCTTCGCGGACGGTGCGCGGCGTGGCATGGCGGATCACCTGCCCTATGAAAAAGTCTTCGAAGAAGTTGCCGGCGCTGGTCTTGCTCATGCTTGCGTGTCCATTGCCTCGATCGCCTGCGACAGGGCGACGGTCTTCTTCGCCATTTCGCAATGGAGCAGTTCGACCATGCGGCCATTGAGGTTGATCACGCCAAGGCCACGATTCTCCGGCTGCTCGAAGGCATCGATGATTTCACGGGCCTGGGCAATGTCGTCTTCCGTGGGTGCGAACGCTTCATTGGCAGGCCCGATCTGGCCGGGGTGGATCAGCGTCTTGCCATCCATGCCGAGCAGCTTGCCCTGTCTGCATTCCGCCACGCAGCCCGCCTCGTCGCGAAAATCATTGTAGACGCCGTCGATGATCACCAGCCCGTGCGCCCGCGCCGCCGCAAGGCACGTCATCAGCCACGGCACCATGGCCAGCCGGCCCTGCCCCAGCCCGGCTCCGGTTTCCTTGGCGAGGTCATTGGTGCCCATCACCATGCACTCGAACCGCGCGGCCTTGCGCACGGCCCTGGCGATCTTGTGGGCGTTGAGCATGGCCAGCGGCGTTTCCATCATCGCCCAGATGCGAAGGTTTTCAGGCGCGCCTGCCTCATCGAGCGCCTGCGCCACGTCTTCCACGATTTCCGGTCGCGACACCTTCGGCACCAGGATCGCGTCCACGCCCGATTGTGCGGCAGCCTTCAGGTCGTCGAGACCCCAGTCCGTATCGAGCCCATTGATGCGGATGACCAGTTCGCGCCGTCCATAGCCGCCTTCGCGCACCGCTTCGCACACCTGCTGACGCGCGTCCGCCTTCGAGCCTGGCGCGACGGCATCTTCGAGATCGAGGATCAGGGTATCGGCGGCCAGCGACCTGGCCTTTTCCAGTGCCCTGGCGTTCGACCCCGGCATGTACAGCACGCTGCGGCGCGGCCTCACACTCATCTTGTCATTCCTGATTCAGTTGGGTTGCTGCCTCAGTCTTAGATTATTGCATCGCACAATAACAAGTCTGCTTTGGTAGACCCCTTCCCCCCGGATACATCCTTCGGCCATACTGGCCGGAACCTGCCAACTGAATTGTCCTCTGTCTCAAGACCTGACCCGATGGCCATCGTATCCATTTCGTCGCGTATCTCGCGCGGCTATATCGGCAATACTGCCACGGCGTTTGCCGCGCGCCGGCTGGGCGTGGACGTGTGGGAGGTGCCCACGGTCAACTGGCCGCATCACCCCGGTCATGGCCGCCCGTCCGGTCCGGTCACCTCGGCCAGGGACCTTGATGCCATGCTGATGGCATTTGAACGGCCCGACTGGCGCAGCGAAATCGACCT
>CAYMJJ010000210.1:0-3618 GCA_964390445.1 uncultured Anderseniella sp. | reverse complement strand
AACGGCCCTTCCGGAAGCACTCGGAGAGGGCCGTTCGCTTTTTCTGGCAGTCGTTCATCCGGCAGGCGTCCGGGGCAGGGAAGTTTCATGGCAAATGTGGTTGTGGTTGGTGCCCAGTGGGGCGACGAGGGCAAGGGCAAGATCGTCGACTGGCTGTCCGAGCGCGCTGACGTGGTGGCGCGGTTCCAGGGCGGGCACAATGCCGGGCACACACTGGTCATTGACGGGGTAACCTACAAGCTGTCGCTGCTGCCTTCAGGCATCGTGCGGCCGGGCAAGCTGTCGGTGATCGGCAATGGCGTGGTCATCGACCCGTGGGCGCTGACCGACGAGATCGACCGGCTGCAGGCCCAGGACGTCGAGGTGACGCCGGACAACCTGCGCATTGCCGAAAACGCCGTGCTGATCCTGCCGCTGCACCGCGAGCTCGATGGCATGCGCGAGGCCGCTGCCGGGGCTGGCAAGATCGGCACCACCGGCCGTGGCATTGGTCCGGCCTATGAAGACAAGGTCGGCCGGCGCGCGATCCGGGTATATGACCTGCAGAATACAGATGGTCTTGATGACAAGATCGAACGGCTGCTGACCCACCACAACGCGTTGCGGCGCGGGCTGGGCGAGCCGGAAGTGGACGGGCGCAAGCTGCGCGACCAACTGCTCGCCATCGCGCCGCGCATCCTGCCATACATGGATACGGTGTGGCACCTGCTCGATACCCAGCGCCGCGCCCAGAAACGCATCCTGTTCGAAGGCGCGCAGGGCATCATGCTGGACATCGACTTCGGTACCTATCCGTTCGTGACCTCTTCCAACACCATTGCTGCGCAGGCTGCGACCGGGTGTGGGGTGGGGCCGGACATGCTCGGCTACGTGCTGGGCATCGCCAAGGCCTATACCACCCGCGTCGGCTCTGGCCCGTTTCCGACCGAACTGCAGGACGCCACCGGCGAACGCCTCGGCGAGCGTGGCCGCGAGTTTGGCACGGTCACGGGGCGCAAGCGGCGCTGCGGCTGGTTCGATGCGGTGATGGTGCGCCAGGCCATCAAGACGTCGGGCATTAGTGGCATTGCGCTGACCAAGCTGGACGTGCTCGACGGATTCGATGAGATCAAGGTGTGCACCGGCTACAAGCTGGACGGAGAAGTTGTCGACCGGTTGCCGGCAGGCCAGGGCGCGCAGGCGCGTATCGAGCCGGTTTACCAGAGCTTTGAGGGCTGGAACGACACCACTGCCGGTGCGCGCTCATGGGCTGATCTGCCGGCCCAGGCGGTCAAGTACGTACGCCAGATCGAAGAACTGATCGACTGCCCGATTGCACTGCTGTCAACCAGTCCCGAGCGCGAAGACACCATCCTGATGCGCGATCCGTTCGGGGACCACATTCGCTAGATTTGGCGGCAGGCACCTGTCAGGATGCTGCCCCGGCAGCGACCCTGGCCGGGTTCACGTCAACCCTGGCCTCGCCGTTGGTCTGGCACCTGATGTACTCGGCGAACTCGCTGATCACGACCGAGGCCAGCGAGGTCTGCGGTATGGCCTTGCCGAACAGGTAGCCTTGCGAGTAGTCGCAGCCCAGGTAGGCGGCGCGCTCGGCGTGTTCCTCGGTCTCGATGCCTTCGGCGGTGATCTTCATGTTGAAGGTCCTGCCCACCTCGACGATCTTGCCCAGCAATGCCAGCGCCTTGGGCTCCTTGTCGGAGGCCCGAATGAATGCCTGGTCGATCTTGAGCTTGTCGAAGTTGAATTGCCACAGGTAGCCGAGGCTCGAGTAACCGGTGCCGAAATCGTCCAGCGCGATGCGGACACCCAGCGCCTGCAGCTTGCGCAGTTGCTCAAGCGCGGGCGCGGTATCGCCAATCATGATGCTTTCGGTGACTTCAAGCTCGAGCCGGGCAGGGTCGACCCGTGTCTCGGCAAGGATTGTAGTGATGTCATCGACCAGCCGTGCCGAGGTGAACTGTTGTGGAGACAGGTTGACGGCGATGGAAATGTGATGCGGCAGGCCGGCAACGGTGCGGCAAGCCTCGCGCAGGGTCCACAGCCCGATCTCGTTGATACAGCCGTTGTGCTCGGCGACCGGAATGAAGCGATCCGGTGGAATAGCTTCACCCTCGGGTGAGGTGAGACGGATCAGCGCCTCGAAGCTGACCAGCTTGCGGGTGCGCGAATCCACCACTGGCTGATAGTGCAGTTCGAACCGATTGTTGACCAGTGCGTCCTCGACAAGAGCGGCAATGCGGTCGGTTTCGCGGAACTTGCATGCGGTGTCGCTGTCGTAGGTGACAAGTTGCTGGCCTCCGTTGGACTTGGCCGCGCGCAACGCCATTTCGGCCTGCTGTTGCAGTTCGTCGGCACTGAAGCTGCCGTTGCTGGAGATGGCTACCCCGTAGCTTGCCGACAGGCGGATGGACTGCTCGCCAATTTCAAACGGCTTGACGAAAATCGCCTGCAACTGCTGCTCGAGCCGCACGTCTGCGGTCAGCGTGGCGACAACAGCGAAGGTGTCTCCGCCAAGGCGTGCGCAAATGCTGCTGTCAGCACACGCAGTGCGCAGGCGCTCGGCGACCATGCGCAACAGGTGATCTCCAGTGTTGCGGCCGAGCCGTTCGTTGATGCCGGAGAAGCGGTCCAGGTTGATCAGGATCATGCAGGTGCCAGATTGCGACTGCACTTCCTGGTCATGAAAGGTATCCAGGATTTCCTCGAACGCCATCTGGTTGGGCAAACCGGTGGTCACGTCATTCTGGGTCAGGCGCTGGATATTGCGCTGTGCCTCGCGATGCGCGCTGGCACGCACAAGCAGGCTGACCATGATGATGAAGCCGAGTGCAGATGCCAGGATCAGGCCGATCTTTGCCGCGCCCTGCATGAACAGCGCATAAAGGCTTGTGGAGTCGACATCCGCCACGAAGGTGCCGACCTGGGTGTTGCCCGACATCAGAGGCAGGCTGATGCGGGTAATGGTCTCGGAATGGCTCTCTTCCTCCGGGCCGACCAGGACGCGCAGGCGTTTCTCGGTGTCGTAGACCCGGTAGGTCTGGATGTTGCCTGCAGCGCGATCCTTGGTGGTCAGTTGCTGGCTGGTACCGTTGAAGGGCTGTTTCAGCATCTCGATCATCTGGGGATCCTTGGCGACCAGATGGGTTGCCCACTTGTGGGCCGACAAGCTGGCTTCTTCCTGCACCATCGCGCCAATTTCACTGCGCGCGTAGTTGACGCCCACCACCAGAAGCAGTGCGCTGACGCAGATCAGCAATGCATTTGCGACTGTGCCAGAGCGACTCTGGTCACTTTTGCGAGTTTTCAATTCAGCCCCCAACGCTGCAGCGGAAATGTGCCCCCGCCAGCCTGAAAGCTTACTTGATGCAGGTTATGGAAACGTAACCACCGCGACAGGTGGCTGTCGCGGTGGTGACTGGTTTCCCCGGGCCGGTCATCCGGGCATCTTCAAGGTGGTCAGGCGAGAAGCTCTGCCGAAGCCTGACGGACAGCTTTCTCCACCTTCTCGTAGGCCTTGACCTCGATCTGCCGGATGCGCTCGCGCGAGACGTTGAATTCCTGGGACAGGTCTTCCAGCGTCATCGGATCCTCGCTCATGCGGCGGGCCTCGAAGATGCG
>CAYMJJ010000209.1:0-3619 GCA_964390445.1 uncultured Anderseniella sp. | reverse complement strand
TCGAACCCGGCGCTTCCGATACTCAAATCCGGCAACGGCCGGTTACGCAACTCACAGTCATGACAATAGCCGCATGTGCTTAATGCGAGCTAAACGGAGCGTTGCCAAACCCTTTAAAGCCCTGTCTCAAAACCGGAATTGTTCATTTAATACGCGCTCAGCCAGCGAATGACCGTCATCGAACAGCAGCCGGGCAGAGATGTTGGCATCTTCTGCAACCTCAACCCGCAGCACGTCGCGAAACTCGGTCTGGTCTGCCACGGCAGAGACGGGCCGCTTGCCGGCTTCCTGGATGTCGATGCGCAATTCGGCCTTGTGCGAGACGATCGCACCTCGCCAGCGCCGGGGCCGGAACGGGCTGATCGGCGTCAACGCCAGCAATGGCGAATCGATGGGCAGGATGGGGCCGTGGGCCGACAGGTTGTAGGCTGTCGAACCTGCGGGCGTGGCCACGATCAGGCCATCGCAGATCAGTTCTTCAAGCCGCACCTTGCCGTCGATGGAGATGCGCAGCTTCGCGGCCTGGTGTTGCTGGCGCAGCATGGACACTTCATTGAACGCCAGCGCCGAGGCTTGAGTGCCATCCCTGGCCCACACCTTCATGTGCAGCGGGTGAATTTTGGTTTCGGTTGCACGCGCAATGCGCTGGTCAAGGTTATCGCTGCCGAAGTCGTTCATCAGGAAGCCGACCGAGCCGCGGTTCATGCCAAAGATGCGCAGGTCTGAATCGATCACCGAGTGGATGGTTTCCAGCATCAGCCCGTCGCCGCCCAACGCCACGATGACGTCGGCATCTTCGCGCGGGTGCTGTCCCCAGGCATGCTTGAGTTGCTGCGCTGCCTGGAGCGCTTCTTCCGCCTGGGACGACACGAAATGCATTTTCATCGGGGTGACAGACCGGTCCTGATGCACCGCGGGAGTTGCGGCCAGACACACTTACGAGGCCGGGAGCGGGAAAGTCAAATCCGCCGTCATGTCAGGCGAAGGCAGCGGCAATAGCCATCAGCACTGTCAGCAGCGTGAGCGTGTTGGCCAGCAACCGTTGTGCAGCGCGCAAGGCCTTTACGCTTGGGTCACGTTCGCCGGTGCCGATCCAGTGATCCGTGCGCAAGGTCTGGCCGGGAATTTCCGGGCCACCAAGCCGGATGTCCAGCGCGCCGGCAAAGGCAGCCCGGCTCCAGTTGGCATCGCGCACCTGGTCGAACTTGCCGTCTTCGTGGATGTGTTCCAGCGCGCGTGCACCGGCAGCCGGTGACAGCAGGCTGGCTGCACCGGCCACCAGTACGCCGGCAATCTTGCCCGGCAGGAAGCGGGCGGCAAACAGCAAGGTGCGCGCACACCAGTTGGTGCCGGGGTCGTTTACAGTGCGCCGGTCAATGGCATCCAGAGCGGCCACACAAACGATGCCGGGCAGGCCGAACAATGCCAGCCAGAACAATGGCGTGACAATGTTCGTGGCGAGCGAATGCGCCATCATCTCGACGGTTCGGCGTACGGCCTGTGGTTCTGTCTGGGGCGCTTCCCCGGCCGGGGTGAACATCAAGGCTGCCGATCTTGCAGCTTCAAAGTTGTCGCGCGCCAGTGCCTCGGATACGGCGCGGGCGCGAACCTGGGTGGCGTACTGCTGCAGGAACGGCACGGCGACAATGCCTTCCCAGCACCAGGCGTAGGGCAGGGGCCGCAGCCACGAGACAAAGGCAAACGCCAGCACCCCCGAACAGGTCGCCGCCAGCAGGCAGAATGCCGTGCCGCGTATCACCTTGCCGGCGGGCGAGCCGGTTTCGCCGGTGACCAGCGCATCGAATACCGATACGAAGCGGGTCAGCCAGTCGATCGGGTGGCCAATCAGCCGTCGCAACGGGCTGGGAAACCCGAGCAGCCGCTCAACAGCCAGAGCGACAAGGGCCACTGTCATTGTGGTCGGCAGGGCAAACATCCGCTGGTCTAGCCGCCTTACAGAGGGGGAACGAGAGACGGGTCTAGCAAAACCCGGCGGCCTGTGCATCTGGTCAATGGTCAGGGCTTGCCCGCACCGTGCGTCGCGAGTTGACAGCGCATGGGCCGATGGGCTTCATCTGGGCGGGCAGCGTCCTGCCTACAGGACGAGCGTCTGAGGGAGACAAGCCTGCTGTGCCGGATACCTTGCGGGTGGTACTGACCACCGGAAACTACAACTACATCAAGGACGGTGTGTCGCTTACCCTCAACCGGTTGGTGGCCTGGCTTGAGGCGCGCGGCCACCATGTGCTGGTTATTGCCCCTGTGGCAGATGCGCCTGCGATGGAGCATGAAGGCCGGCTTGAGCCTGTGCCGTCGTTCGCCATTCCGACCCGCAAGGAGTATCGCATCGGCTTGCGCCTGTCGCAGCGGCTGAAGCAGGAGATCGCGGCGTTCAAGCCGGACCTGTTTCACATCGCCGTGCCGGACATCACCGGCCACAGCGCGCTGAAGCTGGCGCATGCGATGAACGTGCCGGCGGTGTCGTCGTTTCATACCCGATATGACACCTACCTGCCGTATTACGGCCTGGGCTTCCTGATGCCGTGGTTTCACCGGCGGCTGCGGGCGTTCTACGCGCGCTGTGAGCACGTCTACGTGCCGTCACACTCGATGATGGAAGAATTGCGCCAGCATGACATCGCCAGTGGCAAGATGCGCCTGTGGACGCGTGGCGTGGATCATGAGCGGTTCTCGCCAGCACGGCGGTCGCTGGAGTGGCGCCGGGCGCGGGGTATCAGCGATGACGAGGTGCTGATTGCGTATGCCGGGCGGTTGGTCGCGGAAAAGAACATGGCGTTGATGTCGCGCGTGTTTGCCCGGTTGAAACAGCAGGGCGTGGGCCATCGCACCATCCTGCTCGGCGACGGTCCGGAAGCGGGCTGGATGAAGCAGGCCATGCCCGGCACGGTATTTGCAGGCTTCCTGCATGGCGATGAACTGGCCACCGGTTATGCCTCGAGTGATGTGTTCTTCTTCCCCTCGATCACCGAAACCTTCGGCAATGTGACCCTTGAGGCCATGGCGTCCGGGCTGCCTGCGGTCAACGCCGAGGCGACGGGATCAAGCTCGCTGGTGCGCGAAGGGGAGACGGGCTTTCTGGTTCCGGTGCACCGCGAAGGCGACATGGCCGAGCGGTTGGCCTTGCTGGTGGCGGATGCAGGCGTGCGGGCCAAGTTCGGCAGGCGTGCGCGAGAGATCGCCGTGAGCGAGCACGACTGGGACCGGATTTTCGAGAAGCTCGAAGCCGATTATAGTGCGGCGGTTGCCGGGTACGGGCGCGGCCGGGGTTAGTGCCAGCGCTTCATCCAGCCAAGCCCGTCAAGGGTTCTGCCTGCGGGGCGGTATTCGCAGCCGATCCACAGGTCCGGGTGCAACGTATCGACGACCTCCAGTATTGCGTCGAGGGGCAGGTCGCCCAGGTCCGGTTCGTGGCGGCCTGGCGTGCCTGCAATCTGCAGGTGCCGGGTGTGATCGCGGCATCGCTCCAGCCAGTGCGGCACGTCACCGTGTATGCGCTGGCAGTGATAGATGTCGAACTGCAAGCCGATCGGGAATGAAGAAATCCGGTTTACTTCAGTGATAATTTCCAGCGCCAAACCGAAATCGTTCAGATAGTAAC
>CAYMJJ010000208.1:0-3631 GCA_964390445.1 uncultured Anderseniella sp. | reverse complement strand
CATCTTCTCGTCACGGCCCGACAACGTATGGCGCATGGGCCGGAACACCGACTTGTAGATGTCGACGTCCTTGTAGCGTTCGCGCGCCTGCGCCTCGGTCAGGCCGACGGTGCCGATCTCGGGCTGCGAGAACACGGCCGTTGCGATCAGGTCATGGTCGACCTTGATGTCCTTGCCACCGAACACCGTGTCGGCAAAGGCATGGCCTTCGCGGATGGCCACCGGGGTCAGTGCCACCCGGTCGGTCACGTCGCCGACCGCGTAGATGGTATCGACAGAGGTTTTCGAATACTCATCGACCTTGATCGAGCCATTCTCGCGCACCTCAACGCCTGCGTTCTCCAGACCCAGCCCGCCCGTATAGGCGTTGCGCCCGATGGCGAACATGATCTGGTCAACCTCCAGCACATCGCCGCCGGTCAGCGTACCATGCAGCTTGGTGCCCTTTTTCTCGATCTTGGAGAAAACCTGGCCGCAGACCACATCCACGCCCTTCTTCTTCATCTCGGCTGTCAGGTGGTCGCGCACGTCCTCGTCAAAGCCGCGCAGGATCTTCTCGCCGCGATAGAGCAGCGTTGTATCGACGCCCAGCCCGTTGAAGATGCACGCAAACTCGACGGCGATGTAGCCGCCACCGGCAATGATCATACTCTCTGGCAATGTTTCGAGATGAAGCGCATCATTGGAGGTGATGGTGTGTTCGATGCCTTCCAGGTCATGGTCGATGTTGGGCTGCCCGCCGGTGGCGATGAGCACGTACTTCGTGGTGATATGGCGCTCCAGCCCGACCAGGCGCACCGAGTGGGTGTCTCGCAGTTCAGCGCGGCAATGGAACAGCTCGACGCCTGCGGCCTCGAGGTTCTTCTCGTAAACCGC
The DNA here is from genome assembly GCA_964390445.1 of uncultured Anderseniella sp. Taxonomy (GTDB): domain Bacteria; phylum Pseudomonadota; class Alphaproteobacteria; order Rhizobiales; family Aestuariivirgaceae; genus Anderseniella. The sequence goes on along the minus strand of CAYMJJ010000208.1, from coordinate 2,755 downwards.
GTTGAGCCGGTCGATTTCGCGGTCCTTGTTGGCGATCAGCGTTGGCCAGTCAAATTCGACCTTGCTGGTGGACCAGCCGAAGCCAACTGCGTCTTCGAAGTGTTCGGCATACTGGCTGGCGTAGACCAGTAGCTTTTTTGGCACGCAGCCGCGGATGACGCAGGTGCCGCCGAACCGGTATTCTTCGGCAATCGCGACCCTCGCACCATGCTGTGCCGCAATGCGGGCTGCGCGCACGCCGCCCGAACCGCCACCGATGACGAAAAGATCATAGTCGTATTCAGCCATGTCAGCCCGCTTTCCGCGTGATCACTTCAACCCCGTCCGGCCCGCCCAGAATGGCCAGCCCTGCCATGTCGATGAACAGGCCATGATCGACCAGGCCCGGTATGGTGGATAGAACCGAGGCCAGCTTCTGTGCATCCGGTATCTCTCCAAAAGAGCAGTCGATAATGACGTTGCCGTTATCCGTGACAAACAGCTCCCCGTCGCGGATGCGCAAGGCGAGTTCGCCCCCGCAGCCCGCCCAGCGGGCAGCGTGCTCGATCTTCATCGCCGTGGACTTGACGCCAAACGGCACGATCTCGACCGGCAGCGGAAACTTGCCCAGCCGGTCGACCTTCTTGGTGGTATCGGCAATGACGATCATCTGGCGCGATGAAGATGCCACGATCTTTTCGCGCAGCAACGCCCCGCCGCCGCCCTTGATCAGCGTCAGGTCACCATCAAGCTCGTCGGCCCCGTCCACGGTCAGGTCGAGGATCGGTTCCTCGTCCAGCCGGGTCAGCGGAATGTTGAGGCTTTCTGCCTGCTGGCGAGTGGCTTCGGAGGTTGGAACGCAGACAACGTTCAAACCGTCCGCCACCATCTCGCCAAGCCCGGCGACAAACTTCGCCGCCGTCGACCCGGTCCCCAGCCCCAGTTTCATGCCGTCGCGCACGTGCTTCAATGCCTCGCGCGCGGCGGCTTCCTTCGCTTCGTCTGGTGTCACTGACCGAGGCCGCCCATCAGCATGTACTTGATCTCGAGGTATTCCTCGGTGCCGTGCACAGAGCCTTCACGGCCGATGCCGCTTTCCTTGACGCCGCCGAACGGGGCCACCTCGGTGGAGATGATGCCCTCGTTGATGCCCACGATGCCATAGTCCAGCGCCTCGCCGACACGCCACACCCGGCCGATGTCGCGGGTGTAGAAGTAGCAGGCCAGGCCGAACTCGGTATCGTTGGCCATCTTGATGGCCTCTTCCTCGGTCTTGAAGCGGAACAGCGGCGCGACGGGGCCGAAGGTTTCTTCGCGCGTCACCTTCATGTCCGTCGTCACATCGCGCAGGATGGTCGGCTCATGGAAGTTGCCACCCAGTGCCTTGCCGCCGGTGACGATCTTTGCGCCCTTGCTGACGGCGTCCTCGATGTGCTCCTGCACCTTTTCAACGGCGGCCTTGTTGATCAGCGGGCCGGTGGTGACGCCTTCCTGGGTGCCGTCGCCCACCTTCATCTTGTTCACGGCAGCGGCCAGCGCGTCGGCGAACCTGTCGTAGACGCCGTCCTGGATCAGCAGGCGGTTGGCGCACACGCAGGTCTGGCCGGCGTTGCGGTACTTCGACGCCATGGCACCTGCCACGGCTGCATCAATGTCAGCATCGTCGAACACGATGAACGGCGCATTGCCGCCCAGTTCCATGCCCACGCGCTTCACGGTCTGCGCGCACTGCTCCATCAGGATCTTGCCGACATCGGTGGAGCCGGTGAAGGTGAGCATCCGGACCGACGGGTTGGAGGTCAGCTCGCCGCCGATCTCCGACGCCTTGCCGGTAACGACGCTAAGCACGCCGGCGGGGATGCCAGCCCGTTCAGCCAGCTCACACAGGGCAAGTGCCGACAGCGGCGTTTCGGACGCAGGCTTGATGACCATGGTGCAGCCGACGGCCAGTGCCGGGCCAGCCTTGCGGGTGATCATGGCATTGGGGAAGTTCCACGGGGTGATGGCACCGCACACGCCCACCGGCTGGCGGATCACGACGATGCGGGCATCGCTCTTGTGAGACGGGATGGTCTCGCCGTTCACCCGCTTGGCTTCCTCGGCAAAGAACTCGATGAACGAGGCACCATAGGCAATTTCACCGCGCGCTTCAGCCAGGGGCTTGCCCTGCTCGGCGGTCATGATCTGGGCCAGGTCTTCCTGGTTTTCCATCATCAGATTGTACCACTTGCGCAGGATGTTGGAGCGTTCCTTTGCGGTCTTCGCGGCCCAGCCCTTCATGGCCTTCTCGGCGGCCTCGATGGCATTGCGGGTTTCCTTTGCACCCAGCTTCGGCACCGAGGCAATGACGTCGCCCGAGGCCGGGTTCGTCACGTCGATGGTGGCGTCACCGCCGACCCACTTGCCGTCGATGTAGCATTTCTCCTTGAGCAGCGACTTGTCCTTCAGAATATCGCGCAGAGCCTGTGTCTTGATTGCGTCCATGGCGGGAAACCTCCTTGTTTTGACGGCGTGTTGGCACGCGGTTTAGCACGGTCAGCCAACGGCTCCAAGGCAGATCAGGTTGCATGTGCGATGGCTTGAGTGCATACCTGCATCGCGCCTGCAATCGCCGTCACCGGGCCTAACCAGGTGATCTGCTACAATTCTTGCCGGAGATGCCCGGATCACGCCCGGACATGACTATCGATGAAACCGATGCCACGCCCCGCCGTCATCTTCGACCTGGATGGAACCCTGGTCGATACCGCGCCCGACCTGTGGGCCGCGACCAACC
>CAYMJJ010000207.1:0-3632 GCA_964390445.1 uncultured Anderseniella sp. | reverse complement strand
TCTCGTCGTTCTTCGGGCTGGGTCTGTTCATGGTATCGCTCAACCCCACGTCGGTGGACGTGCAGAAGATCGTGCTGGGCAACATTCTTGCCGTGTCTCCCGGCGACTTGCTGCAACTGGTCATCATCTGCGGGGTATCGATGATCGTCCTGCTGGCCCGCTGGAAAGACCTGATGGCCACCTTCTTCGATGAAACCCACGCACGCTCGCTGGGCATCAACACATCTCTGCTGCGGGTGGTGTTCTTTGCGCTGCTGGCGGCCTGCACCGTGGCAGCACTGCAAACCGTCGGCGCGTTCCTGGTCATTGCCGTGGTGGTCATACCCGGTGCGACCGCCTACCTGCTGACCGACCGGTTCGGCGTGCTGATCGTGCTGTCGGTGCTCCTGGGTACGCTCACGTCGGTGGCCGGCGCGTACCTCAGCTACTTCCTCAACGGGGCGACCGGCGGCATCATCGTGCTGCTGATGGCGGCGGTCTTCATGACCGCGTTCGTGTTCGCGCCCCGGCACGGACTGCTGGCATCGCGGGCCAAGGCGCGGGCTGCACTGGCCTCACGGGGGCGCTCATGACCTCCTGGCTCAACTGGCTTGCCGAGCCGTTCAGCCATGCATTCATGCAGCAGGCGATGCTGATTGCCGTGCTGCTGGCGATCCCCATGGGCCTGCTGTCCTGCCTGCTCGTACTGAAGGGCTGGTCGCTGATGGGTGACGCCGTGTCCCACGCGGTGCTGCCGGGCATTGTGCTGGCCTATATCGCCGGGCTGCCACTGGCGGTGGGCGCATTTGCTGCCGGGATGGTCTGCGCTCTCGCCACCGGGTACCTGGACCGCAACTCGCGCATCAAGCAGGACACCATCATGGGCATCGTGTTCTCGACGATGTTTGCCGCAGGGCTGGTGATGTACGTCGCGATCCAGACCGATGTGCACCTTGACCACATCCTGTTCGGGAACATCCTCGGCATCTCGGCGGCAGATATCTGGCAAACCGGCATCATCGCTGCCGTGTGCACCGCCGGCCTCATGGTCTGGCGCAAGGACCTGCTGGTGCACGCCTTTGATCCGCAACACGCGCGTGCCATCGGCCTGCCGGTGGCGTGGCTGCACTATGGCTTGCTGTCGGCCCTGTCGCTGACCATCGTCGGTGCGCTGACGGCGGCTGGCATCATCCTCGCCATTGCCTTCCTGATTGCGCCAGGTGCAACGGCGTTCCTGGTCACCCGCCGGTTCGCTGCCATGCAGGCGGTTGCCGTGGCGAGTGCCACCGGTTCAAGCATCGCAGGCGTCTACCTGAGCTACCATCTGGACTCGGCCCCTGCCCCCACCATCGTGCTGGTCATGACGGTGCTGTTCATCGCAGCCTTCGCCCGGCAGGTGTTGTCGCGCCCGCAGGCCGCTCGAACCTGACAGTTCGCTGACAAGGTGCGTCAGCCAGGTGACAGCCGCCTGCTGGCATGGATCGTGCTGAACACCTATAACGACCTGAACCTTCAAGTCTGGAAAGCCTGACGTCACGTGTCACCGCCCGACCCCATCACCCGCCGGTCAATGTTGCGATCCCTGCTCGTTGTGGCAGCCGCCAGTGGCGGCGCATGGCCGGCCAATGCTGGCGACGATGATGACGACGATGATGATGACCGCAAGCGCCGGCGGCGTGAACGGTCCAGAAACTCCCTTCCGCCCGGCAGTGAAAACCTGCAGGCCATCCTCAAGAAGGTTCGCAGCGAATTCCCCGGCCGGATCATCGAGGTCGAACTGGACGATGATGACGGACGACTTGTTTACGAGATCAAACTGCTCGACAGCAAGGGACGGCTGTTCGAACTCGACGTGGACCCCCGCAACGGCAACATCCTGAAGGTGGAGCGCGACTGATGCGGATACTGGTGGTTGAGGACGAAGAGCGCGTTGCCGCCGATATTGCGGCCGCGCTGGACAGCCTGGGATTTCTGACCGAGGTGCTGCATGATGGCGAACAGGCCTGGGAGCGTGGCGGAACCGAGACCTACAGCACCATCGTGCTTGACCTGGGCCTGCCGGGCCTGGACGGCCTGACCCTGCTGCGCCGCTGGCGCGAGGAAGGCGTGACCACGCCGGTACTCATCCTGACGGCGCGCGGCAGCTGGCCCGAGCGGGTGCTCGGCATCGACAGCGGTGCCGACGATTACCTGGCCAAGCCGTTCCAGATGGAAGAGTTGCTGGCGCGGGTACGCGCGCTGGTGCGGCGCAATTCGGGCGCGACCGGTACGGCATTCTCACACGGTAACATCACCCTCGACATGAAGCAGATGCGGGTCAGCGTGGATGGCAGGCCAGTCAATCTCACGCCGCTCGAGTTCAGGCTGGTGTCTCACCTGTTCCATCACCGGGGCAAGACCCTGTCACAATCGGACCTGGCAGACGCCATATACGGCATCAACAACGATCACGACCCCAATGCAGTCGAGGCGGTGGTGGCACGCATTCGGCGCAAGCTCGGTACAAGCTGCATCCAGACCAAGCGCGGCTTCGGCTACATGATCCCAGCGGGCGGCGATGATGGCTAACGGCTCAATCAGGTTCAGGTTGTATGCAACCGCCGCTGTTGCCATCACGCTGGCGCTGGGCATCGCGGCGGTGGCACTGACCAGCATCTTCCACCAGCAGGTGCAACTGCGCATCCGTGGCGAACTGGGCACCCACATGCTGCAGCTTATCTCCAAGCTGGACCTGACTGGTGCCGAAAGGCTGATGAGCGATGAGGACATGGCCGATCCGCGCTTCGACAAGCCCTATAGCGGGCTGTACTGGAGCGTGCAGGCGGACGGCATGGCACCGGTCAACTCGCGTTCGCTGTGGGACCAGACGCTTGCAGCTGGCGAGCCGCGATCCGCACCGGGGCGCGCGGCCTATTTCGAGACCCCCGGCCCTGACGGCCAGTTGCTCTACGTGATGCAGGAAACCGTCATCGCCGCAACGGCCAACGGTGATCGCAAGGTAGTGATGAACGTTGCCATCGACCATGCGGAGCTGGATCAGGCGGTGGCGAATTTCCAGCGCGACCTGTTGAAGTACGTCGGCATCATTGCGGCCCTGCTGCTGGTGGCAACGTGGGTGCAGGTCAGGATCGGGCTGTCGCCCCTGCGCGCCGTGCGCGACCGCATCAGCGCCATTCGCAGCGGCGAGTTGCGCCAGATGGGCGATGCGTTTCCTGCCGAGGTGCGCCCGCTGGCCGATGAGATCAACGAGCTTGTAACGGCGCGCGATGCCAGCCTGGCCCGGGCGCGGGCGCGCGCCGGTGACCTGGCGCATGCATTGCGTACGCCGCTCACGGTCATGGGTTCGCTCGCCAGCGAGATCGAGCGTGATGGCAAGCCGCAGATGGCACAGGCTATCCGCGAGCAGACCGAAGTGATGCGCCGAAGCGTGGACCGCGAACTGGCCCGCGCCCGCATGGCAAGTGGCCGTTCGAGCGCGCTGTTCGCGCCAGCCGATGCCATCGAGCGCACGGTGCAGGCGATGCGCAGGATGCCGAGGGGCGATAAAATCGACTGGCAAGTCGCTGGCCTGCCGCACGACATGGTGGCCGTTGACGGTGATGACCTGCTGGAGCTGTTCGGCAACCTGCTCGACAACGCCCGCAAGTGGGCCG
>CAYMJJ010000206.1:0-3670 GCA_964390445.1 uncultured Anderseniella sp. | reverse complement strand
ATTGCCCCACCGGGGCTGGAGCAACCGCACACCCGGGTCTGGGATGTTTCTGATGACTGAACGCAATACCTGGCACTCGTCGGGCGCTTACCTGCTCAACCGGCTGCCCGGCCGGGACGGGCTCGAAGTGACCGATGACTATGTCCGCGCCTTTCTGGCCCGACCCGAACTGGCACCTGTCGAGGAAAGCTGTGCGGCGGAGCGGGCTTTGCACGCAAGCCTGCTCGATGATCCGCTGCAGCCCGTGACCGGTGACCGGCTGGGTGGTCTCGCCGACGCCGATGCGCAGGAGAATTTCCGGATTTTCCTGGCTTTCCGCGACCTGTTGGTGTCGAGCGGTACGCTGGAGAAAGCCTATCTGGCAATCGTCCAGGGCAAGGCAGGCAACGTGCCGCCATTGTTTGTGGAGCAGATGGTGCACGCCATCATGGCCGGCATGCTGCATGGTCAGACAGACCCCATGCGATGGCGTGCCGCCGAGCTTTTCTTCCGCCCGCAGAACGTGTCGACCGGCGAAGGCCAACTGATGCTGGCGGATGAGGAAGTGGTCGACCAGCACGCCCACACCGGTGGCATGGGCGGACTTGGCCAACTCGTCATGGAAGCTGCCACACCGCTGCGGCAGGTCCAACTGGACGTGCTTGATGAAGACAACAAGCAGCTTTACTGGGCGCGCTCGGAACGCTTCGACACGGTGATAGACTTTCGCTTTACCCAGCCCGCCAATGATGCCTTTGCCCGCGTCGTCGAGCACTGGATCAACCATTTCCTTGGCCTCGGCGTTCGGGTGCAACCGGTGCAGCGCATCGATGACGGCAACTGGGGCTGGCACATTGGCCTGGATGCGCAGGCAACACGCTTGCTCAATCACCTCTACGACGGCGGGCAACTGGGTCTCGAAGATGAGGTTTCGATCATCGGCCTGTTCCGGATGGACATCCTCGACCGCGGACATGTCATTGACCGCATGAAGGCCAGGCCGGTCTGGCTCGGCATGGCCAGGACACCGGACGGCAAGCTCGTCATGAAACCGCAGAACCTGTTGGCCAACTTGCCATTGCGGGCCGGTAGCTGAGACAATATCCTGCGGTTCAAAACTGGAGGAGCGAGACCCATGGACAGACGCCATTTTCTTGACAAGGGACGTGCCCGGTTCGTGGCGGGCCTCATTGCCGTCGTGGCACTCACTGGCCTGGCGGTGACCTGGCACCAGCACCAGGGCACGACCGTGGCCGGCCGCACTGTCGCCGGTATCGCACAACCAGTCAGCGCTGACATGGGACCATCGCCCAACCCGTTGTTCGTGCAATGCAGGACCGAGCGCACGGCCGATATCGATCGGATGCTGTCCGACGGCGTGATCACCCAGACACAGCACGCGGATTTCCTCGATCGTGCCATGCAAACCTGCGCCGGCCGGTTCCCGCCGGAGGTCTCGCCGGCCAACTAGTGCAACTGCCACTGCAGCAAATGCTGGCCTGTCAGTCGTCGTCGATCAGGAAGTCATCGGCACTGAGCGGGCCAGACCCCTGCCGAGCGTCGAGATAATCCTGCGTCGTGCGCACCCGTGGCCGTTCGCCCATCGCAAACGGATTATCGGCAGAATTGGCCTGATGCTCGATGCGGCAGTTGTCGCACATCTTGATCAGGTCGGCTGAGGAACTGTCTGCAAACATCGAATGCTTGCCGGCAAGCAGCGCACTGATCCGCTCGATCGAACTGCGGGTGCCGAATTCCTTGCCGCAGCTGATGCAGGCGAACGGCTCTTCCTCGTGCAGCACGACAGGTGACAGGGCAGAAGGCTCGAAGTTGTAGCGTGGCTCCAGGCTGATTGCGCTCTCTGGGCAGGTGGTGCGGCACAGCCCGCATTGTACGCAAGCGGCTTCGGTAAAGCTCAGTTGCGGCTTGTCGGTGTTGTCTCCGATGGCGTTGACCGGGCAGGCACCGACACAGGCCTGGCACAGCGTACAGGCACTTTGGTCAACGATGATCCGGCCATATGGCGCGCCATCCTGCAGGCTGATCTGGGCAACGCGGTTGGGAGCATCGTTGTGCAGCACGCCAAGCATCGTGCGTGCCACGTCGCGCTTTGAGCCGACGCCTGATACCCGGTGTGACTTCATGCTGGTTGTGCCCGGCTTCGACCACACAAGGTCATCCAGCCTGTCCGGATCCGCCTCGGCAAAGACGTTGGCGCGGGCCTCATGGCCCAGCCCGCCAGCCAGCGCATTGGCAAGCTCCACCTGTGCTTCAAGGCCCGTCAGTTCGTCCGCGTGGGCCGGGTTGGCAGCAAGGGTCACGCGGCCTGCCCCGGCACTGAACATGGCAAGAAGCATATCGTGGCCGATCTGGGTGACTTCATTGACCGCCAGCGGCAGCACGTGGGCCGGCAGGCCCTTGCCGAAGCGCGCACTCATCGAAATCAGTTCAAGGCCGTACTGGCTGTCGTGTACCAGCACTTCGGGCGACTTGCCGCCTGCAGCAACGTAGGTCGAGACCAGCGTGTCGATGCGGGCGATCAGGTCTGACCGCTGTGGCATGGCGTAAGAGGCCGCACCGGTCGGGCAGACCGCCGCGCATGATCCGCATCCGCCGCAGATGACGGGGTCGATCTCTACCACGTCTCCGGCGGACGAGATGGCCCCGGCCGGGCACACGTCAAGGCACCGCGTACACCCGGTCTTGCGGCTGCGCGAGTGGGCACAGATCGAACCGTCGTACTGCACATACAGGGGTTTTTCGAATTCGCCCGCCATGTCGGACAGCTCGAACAGCGCCTCCATCACCAGGGCAGGGTTGCCGGCGTCGACCTTCTTGTAGCCTTCGCGCAACCGTGCACCGGTAAAAAGGGGGGCATCATCCGTCAGGTCGAGGATCAGCGCGCAGGTGGAAGAGGCACCATCGCGCGCCATCACGAACTGGGCTTCATCCCTTGACGACGGCATCATCGGGGCATAGCCGTCCACGATGATCTCGAACTGGCCGATATGGCCACTGGCGCCCTTGATGCGGCCCTTGAACATTGGCACGTCCGCGCGCGCAGGCGGCACCAGGCCGTCGGCGTTGCTCAGCAGCAGGGTAACAGGCAGGCGCTTGTTGAGCTTGACCGCCACGTCATAGGCCTGCTGACCTGCCCCGTACACCAGGCACTGACCGGACGACGTGACGTTGATCGATCGCGCCGCCTGCGGCATCAGGCTGGCTTCCGCCAGCAGCGCTGCCAGCTTGGCGCTCTTGTCGGCAGTATCGCTGCTCCAGCCCGCGCGTTCGCGAATGTTCACAAAGCGCAATTCGCCCGCAAAGCCCTGCTCGGTGGCAAGTTCGGTGAACAGTGGTGCTTCCTGCGTGCAGGCGATCATGATCTTGTCCGCACCACCGCCAAGCGTGGCCGCGTAATGGCCAACCTCGGCCCGGCACAGCGCGGAGTATACGTCAGGCTCTTCGCCGCCCGACGCCGCCTTGCAAATCCGCTGTCCGTCGAGCGTCATGGTGCGTTCGCAGTTACAGATCAGCGTTTCGTAGCCGTTGAGTTTCATGGACCGTCCGTTCCGCAATATGACAAGGCCTGCATGTAGCCCCACATCATGGTGTATGCATTACGGTAATCCACCATGCGGGAGAAGGTTTTGACCGACGCGACCAGCATTTATTTCTCCCTCGTCTACGAGCG
>CAYMJJ010000205.1:0-3675 GCA_964390445.1 uncultured Anderseniella sp. | reverse complement strand
CCCGCGACCGTGAAGAATTCGAAACCTTCATGGCAGACCACAAGAAGGAACTGGCCAAGAGCTGACCTTTCTCGAACCATTGCAAACCGACACCGGCCCGGAAGCTTCCTTCCGGGCCTTTTTGTTGCTAACGCTGTGAGGCATGACCACGAACAACAAACGGAGACCAACGCCTCATGGACCTCGGGATCGCCGGAAAGAATGCCATCGTCTGCGCCTCCAGCCGGGGCCTTGGCCGGGCCTGTGCCGTTTCACTGGCGCGTGCGGGCGCTCACGTTACGCTGAATGGCCGCAATGACGAGAAGCTGAAGGAAGCCCACGACCTGTGCCACGCCGCCGGTGCACGCGGGGTCAACATCGTCAACGCCGATGTCTCCACCGCCGAAGGCCAGGATGCGCTGCTGAATGCGTGTCCGGACTGCGACATCCTGATCAACAACAATGGCGGCCCGCCGCTAAGGGATTTCCGCGAACTCGACCGTGACGCGATCCTTGCCGGCGTCGAGCAGAACATGGTCACCCCCATAGAGCTGATCCAGCGAGTACTGCCGGGCATGCAGGCGCGCAAGTTCGGCCGCATCCTGAACATTACCTCGTCTTCGGTGAAAAGCCCCATTCTTGGCCTCGACCTGTCATCAGGCGCGCGCGCCGGGCTGACGGCGTTCGTAGCTGGCCCTGCCCGCGCAGTGGCCGGTGACAACATCACCATCAACTGCATCCTGCCGGGCATGTTCGATACCGACCGGCTGAAAGGCTCGATGGTTGCGCAAGCAAAGATGCAGAACGTGAGCGAGGAAGAAATGGCCGAAATTCGGGCCAAATCAGTACCGGCCAAGCGGTTTGGGAGCCCGGAAGAGTTCGGCGACCTGGCAGCCTTCCTGTGCTCGGCGCAGGCAGGCTACATCACCGGCCAGTCGATCCTGATCGACGGCGGCATGTTCAACGCCAGCATCTAGACGCAAGACTCCAGCTTACCAACCCTTGTGCTTGACGAAGTCCCCGCCGGACCACACCAGGTCTTCATCAATGGAGCCGATGTTGGTTTCATCGCGTCCGTCATAGTCGAATGCGTTGAGGACCACCCGGATGGCGTTCAACCTCGCCCGCCTCTGGTCGTTGGCGTCCAGCACCGTCCACGGCGCGTGCGGGGTATCGGTATGGCGGAACATGTCGGTGATCGCGCGGGTGTAGTCGTCCCACTTGTCCACCGACTTGTAGTCGATGGGCGACAGCTTCCACTGCTTGAGCGGATCCGTCTTGCGCTCGTAGAACCGGTTGAGTTGCTCGGCGCGGTCAACCGTCAGCCAGAACTTGAACAGGTGAATTCCGGAACGCTGCAGCATGCTTTCGAACACCGGTGCTTCCATGAAGAACTCCTGCACCTGTTCCTCGGTGCAGAAGCCGAATACCCGCTCAACGCCGGCACGATTGTACCAGGACCGGTCGAAAAACGTCATGTCGCCAGTGGTCGGCAAGTGTTTGATATAGCGCTGGAAATACCATTGCCCCAGTTCCACGTCAGACGGCTTCGCAAGCGCCACCACGTGCGCGTACCGCGGGTTCAGGTTGGCGGTGAAACGCTGGATGGTGCCGCCCTTGCCGGCCGCATCGCGACCTTCGAACACCAGCACCACCTTCTCGCCTTTTTCGCGCACCCAGCGCTGCAGCTTGACCAGTTCGATCTGCAGTTGCTCGAGCCTGTCCTCGTACTTCTTCTTGCTGATGGCCTTGTCGCGCACGAAACCCGGACCGTGCGGAAATCGCAGTGCGTCAATCTGGTCTGGCAGCTTGTCGAAATCCAGGCTCCAAAGCTCGGCGGCAATCTTTGCACTCATCACGTCATCCTTGTGGTTCTTGCATCGCCTGCCGGTCAGCGCCAGCGGTCCTCGGCACCATATCCCATGTACGCCGCCTTGAGGTACTGCACCCTGAACGACGGCAAGATGAAACGCCCCGGCAGTGTGCGCATGGCCGCGGGCAACGCCTGCTCGTGGGTCTCGGCTTCTGCAATCACCCCGGCCAGCCGGTTGGCGGCATAGCTCGCCATGGCTACCCCGTTGCCATGCCAGCCGAACGCCCCCCACACATTGTCCATGCCGTCCACCGGCCCCGCAAACGGCAGGCGCGATGATGTCAGGCAGGCGAACCCGCCCCAGGCATGCTCGGTATCCACGTGCGACCAGTTTGGAAACACCGTCTCAAACGTCGACCGCAAACTTTGGATGATGGCCTCCATGGCAGCAGGCGATGCATCGGTGCCACCGCGTCCACCGAACAGCATCCGGTTGCCGGGCAGCATGCGGAAATAATGCAGCAAGCGTCGTGAATCGTAGGTCGGCGCGGTGCCGGTCCAGCCCTGCGCCTTCAGTTCATTGTCGCTCAGCGGCCGGGTCACGATGATGCGGGTCAGCACCGGCAACAGCCGCCCACCGACGGCCGCCGGCAACGTCTCGTCGGTATAGCCATTGGTGGCCACCAGCACCTTGGGCGCCGTGACCTGACCTGTTGCGGTCTTGAGCACATGCTTGCCGTCGACCACCTGCCAGCCGGTCACTTCGGAGTTGCGATACAGCTCGACACCGGCATCTACCGCCACGCGCGCAAGCCCGCGAACGTACTTCAGCGGGTGCAGGCCGAAGGTGCCCGGCGTCAGCACCCCGCCATGAAACGCCTTGCTGTCATAACCGCGCTCGGCAAGTTCTCCGGCACTCAGGAAGGTTGACTCTTCGCCAAAGGTGTCGCGCATAAACCTTTGATCTTGCTTCATGTCTTCAACGCGCGACGGCTTGTGCGCTACCTGCAGCTCGCCTTCGCCGGTGCGGTCTGCATCGATGTAATTGTCGTCAAGAAAGCCGCCAACAAACTCTACTGCGCCGCGCTGGGCTGCGTAAAAGCGACGCGTTTCATCAAGCCCGAACCGCTTGATCAGTTCGCCATAGCTGAGCTTGGTCGAACCGGGGCAGCAGAACCCGCCATTGCGCCCCGACGCCCCCCAGCCAACGTGACCGGCTTCCAGCACGATGACCTTGAGGCCGAAGTCCTGCACCAGGCGCAAGCTTGCGTGCAGGCCGGCATAGCCTCCGCCGATAATCGCCACGTCAGCCGTGCGGGGGCCATCAAGGGCGCGCACGTCACGGTCGAAGGGTTGCGCGGACGCCTCCCAGTAACTTGTGACTGGCGTTGTGAAATCAAAGGCTGAAGGATGGTACAGGCGCATGCCGGCAAGGTGATCAAGCGGCTCCACAACGTCAAGCGGAATGCACGCAAATGCACCGGCAAACATGGACTCCGATAACCCGGCAATGCTACCGCTGTGGTTGACCTGATGGCCAAAGGATTGTGGATGGCGTGGTATCGCCTTTGTACGCTGTGCTGCGTGGCCGGTGTGCTGTTCCTGAGCATGGCATATGTGCCACCCGCCGACGCCCGCCCCGTGACGCGCGACGAGGGCTTGCGCCGGATGTACGGCCAACTGGTGATCAAGGGGTTCGCCGGCCTGTCCCCGCGCGATGCAAGCGTGCGCCAGGTGCGCGGCGCGCTTGAACGCAGCGAGATCGGCGGCGTCATCCTGTTTCACAAGAACATCCGCAACCCGAAGCAGCTCGCCGCCCTCACCCGCTTCCTGCTGGCATCGGACATTGGCCCTACCCCGATCATTTCCGTCGACCAGGAAGG
>CAYMJJ010000204.1:0-3688 GCA_964390445.1 uncultured Anderseniella sp. | reverse complement strand
TGGCACGGCGGCCGCACGGCATGGTGAGCCGCGAGGATTTCACCGTTGCCGAAGAGCCGCAGGCAGAGCTGAACGATGGCGAGATCCGCGTGAAGACCGCCTACATCTCGCTCGACCCGGCCATGCGCGGCTGGATCAACGACGCCAAGTCCTACGTGCCGCCGGTGGGCCTGGGCGAGACCATGCGGGCGTTCGCGTCCGGCACGGTCGAGGCCTCGCGCAACCCGAAGTTCAAGGAAGGCGACACGGTGTCCGGCCTGATCGGCGCGCAGAGCCATGCGGTGTCGGACGGGCAGGGCGTGGTGCATGCCGACACGAAGCTGGCGCCGTTGCAGACCTGGGTCGGCGGGCTCGGCATGCCGGGGCTGACCGCGTACCTCGGCCTCACGTATGTGGGCGAGCCGAAGCAGGCCGAGACGCTGGTCGTCTCCGCCGCGTCCGGCGCGGTGGGGCAGGTGGTCGGCCAGATCGGCAAGATTTACGGCTGCCGCACGGTGGGCATTGCCGGGGGCGCGGACAAGTGCGCCGCGCTGAAGGCCGAGTTCGGCTATGACGCGGCGGTGGACTACAAGAACGGCTGGCTGGCCGATGACCTGAAGGCGGCGTGCCCGGACGGCATCGACGTGAACTTCGAAAGCGTCGGCGGCGACATTCTCGATGCAGTGCTGGCGCAGATGAACTTTCGCGGGCGCGTGGCCATCTGCGGGCTGATCTCGGCCTACAACGCCACCTCGCCGGTGCCGGGGCCTTACAATTTCCGCTCCATCCTGGTCAACCGGCTGCGGGTGCAGGGCTTCATCGTGTTCGACTTCATCAAGCAGTACCCGGAGGCCTACGAGAAGCTGGGCACCTGGTACAAGGAAGGCAAGCTGACCTTCAGGGAAGACGTGCGCGAGGGCGGGCTGGAGGCGTTTCCGGACGTGCTCAACATGCTCTATACGGGCGAGAACTTCGGCAAGCTCATTCTTAAAGTGTGACCCATGGAATATGACCCTGCGCGGGAAGCCTGCCCGCTGCCGTTCTCGCCGTTCAAGAGCTGCACGGTGCCGAGGCCGATCGGCTGGCTGTCGTCGGTGAGCGCGGACGGGGTGGCGAACCTGGCGCCCTACAGCCAGTGGCAGAACCTGACGTTCGACCCGCCGATGGTGATGTTCGCCGCCAACCGCTATCCGGATGGCCGGCGCAAGGACACCGTGGTCAATGCCGAAGAGACCGGGTGGTTCGTGTGGAACATGGCGACGTGGGCGCTTCGCGAGGCGGTGAACATCTCGGCGATGGCGGTGGCGCCGGAGGTGGACGAGTTCATCGAGGCGCGCGTGGGCAAGGCCGCCTCGGTGCATTGTGCCGCACCGCGGGTGGCCGAGTCGCCGGCGCATTTCGAGTGCCGGTATCTTTCCACCCACACGCTGAGAGGAGACTCGCCCGTGGGCACGGTGGACGTGGTGTTTGCCCAGGTCGAGCGCATCCACGTTGACGATGCGGTGATCGGGGCGGACGGCAAGCTGGACATCGGCCGGATCGAACCGATCGCGCGGATGGGCTATTACGACTACACGGTGGTGCGCGACGTGTTCGAGATGCGCATCCCGGGTGCGGGCGATGCCGCGCTGGCGGGGCTGGAAGGCAAGGGCTGACGGCGACTTGGCCGCAGGGTGCGCGCGTGATCAACGCTATACATCGGCGCGGACAAGGGCTATTCCCACGACCCATGATCAAGACACTCGCAGCCGCGCTCGAAGAGCAAGGATACACCGACCTCACGCCCGTGCAGGCGGAAGTCACCAGGCCCGAACATGACGGCGCTGACCTGCTGGTCTCGGCCCAGACCGGGTCGGGCAAGACGGTCGGCTTCGGCCTGGCCATTGCGCCGACGCTATTGGAGGGCGCGGAGGTGTTCGGCCCGGCGGGTGAGCCGCTGGCGCTGGTGATCGCGCCAACGCGCGAGCTTGCCATGCAGGTCAAGCGCGAACTGGCGTGGCTTTATGCCAAGGCCGGCGCGATCGTCATCTCGTGCGTGGGCGGCATGGACATGCGCACCGAACGCACCGCGCTGGCGCGTGGCGCCCACATCGTCGTGGCGACGCCGGGGCGGCTGTGCGACCACATCAAGCGCGGTTCGCTGGCGACCGGCAGCCTGCGCGCCATCGTGCTGGACGAGGCCGACGAGATGCTCGACCTGGGGTTTCGCGAGGACCTGGAATTCATCCTTGGCGAGGCCCCGGTTGAACGGCGCACGCTGATGTTCTCGGCCACCGTGCCGCGCTCCATCGCCAACCTTGCGAAGAAGTACCAGCGTGACGCGATCCGCATCACCACCACGGCCGAGCAGACCCAGCACGCCGACATCGAGTATCGCGCGCTCAACGTGCATCCGCGCGACATCGAGCACGCCGTCATCAACACGCTGCGCTATTACGAGGCCGACAACGCGCTCGTGTTCTGCAACACGCGCGAGGCGGTCAACCGGCTGACGACGCGGTTCTCCAACCGGGGCTTTTCGGTGGTGGCATTGTCGGGCGAGCTGACCCAGAACGAGCGCAGCCACGCGCTGCAGGCGATGCGCGACGGGCGTGCGCGGGTGTGCGTGGCGACCGATGTGGCCGCGCGCGGCATCGACCTGCCGAAGCTGGGCCTCGTCATACATGCCGACCTGCCGTCCAATTCCGAAACGCTGCTGCACCGGTCGGGCCGGACGGGCCGTGCCGGGCGAAAAGGCGTCAGCGCGCTGATCGTGTCGACCAAGGCACGGCGCAAGGCGGAACGGCTGCTTCAGGGTGCCAAGGTGCAGGCCGAGTGGGGCGAGCCGCCATCGGCAGCGGACGTGCTGGCGCGCGACGAGGAACGGCTGCTGGCCGATCCGGTGTGGCAGGAAGAGATCACCGAGACCGAACGCGAGTTCGTCGGCAAGCTGGTGGAGACCTATTCGCCGGAGCAGATTGCTGCTGCTTTCCTGCGGTTGCACACGGCCAAGGTGTCGGCACCGGAAGAATTGTCCGCGCCGGAGCCGGCGGGTCACCCGCGCGAGTGGAACAAGGACGGCAAGCCGGGCGCAGGGCGCGAGCGCGAGCGGGCGCCGCGTGAGCACGCGCCGTTCGGCGACAGCGTGTGGTTTTCGATTTCCATCGGCCGGTCGCGCAGCGCCGAGCCGCGCTGGCTGCTGCCGATGCTGTGCCGGGCAGGCAACATCACCGCAAAGACAATCGGCGCGATCCGGGTGCACGAGACGGTCAGTTTCGTGGAAATCCAGGCCGGCAGCGTGGACGGGTTCCTGGCCTCGGTCGGCCCGCAGATGCAGCTTGAATCGGGCGTGCGGCTGACCCGGCTGGACGGCCCGCCGGACCTGTCTGCGGTGCAGCCCGAGACGGCACCGGCACCACGCGAGCGCAAACCGCGCGATCACAAGGAACGCAACCGCGACGCCGCACCAGGCGACTGGCAGGACGGCAAGCCGGGTGCAAAGCCCCATGGCAAGCCGGGTGGCAAGCCGTATGACCGCTCTGGCCCCAAGCCGAAGTGGAAACCCAGGCCCGCTGCCGATGCCACCAGTGATGCGACCGGCGACAGTGCACCGAAGGACAGTCCGGCAAGGGGCGCTGCCTATGATGCCCCCCGGCCAAAGTGGCGCGGCAAGACTGCCGGAGCAGACAACGCCAAGCCCAAGCGCAAGCTGAAGCAGGGCGGCAAGCAG
>CAYMJJ010000203.1:0-3733 GCA_964390445.1 uncultured Anderseniella sp. | reverse complement strand
CAGCCGGTGTTGTCCAGTCAGTCGTGATGATGAAGAGCGCCAGCGGTGCCGCGGCAGAGGGCGACACGGTGAATTGATCATGCCAGGTTGGGCGTTTAGAGCAACAGCCGTTCGAGTTGAACGGCCAAAGTTGCTCTAACACTTTGAAAACGAGCATCTTTACCCGATCAGATGATTCAATCTGATCGAATGATGCTCTAGGCGGTCAGTTCGATAAGGCGGCGCTGGGTTGCCGGCATTCGCATGCTTTCATTGACCAGGTGTGCGCGCATGCTGCCGAGCACCTTGTGCGACGGGAACTCAACCGAGACGATCAGTCCGCTGGGTTCATTGTGGCTGATCACCAGACTTGCCTCATGCAGTTCAGCCAGCCCGTTGACGATGCTCAGGCCGAGCCCTGCACCATCGATGGCCTTCTTCTGGGCGAATGATCCACGCACGAACGCCTCGCGCATGCTGTTCAGTTCGCCCTCGGCCAGACCCGGCCCCTGGTCTGCCACAGACAGCAGCACGTTGCCGTCAGGCTGCTGGCGGGTCTCCACCACGATGACGCTGCCCTCAGGGCTGAACTTGCTGGCGTTGGACAGAAGGTTCA
Source organism: uncultured Anderseniella sp. (assembly GCA_964390445.1). GTDB lineage: Bacteria > Pseudomonadota > Alphaproteobacteria > Rhizobiales > Aestuariivirgaceae > Anderseniella. Next base: position 3,138 of record CAYMJJ010000203.1, on the reverse strand, counting down.
GCCAGATCTGGCGTATTGCGCGCTTGTCCCCCAATACGCGCAACGGCGTGTCCGGCAGCACGAAGCGAACGGTCTGCTTGCGCCGTTCAAGCTGGATGTGCATCAGCTCGGCGCTATCGCGGCCTTCAGCACATGGGTCGACCGGCTCGAAGGCAAGTTCTTGCCGGTCAGCCTCGATCCTCGACAGGTCAAGAATGTCGTTGATCAGCTTGAGGAGGTAGTCGCCGCTGTCGTGGATGTCATCGGAGTAGGACTTGTATACTGGCACTGCATGCGGACCCATCATCTCTTTCGACAGGATTTCCGAGAAGCCCAGGATGGCGTTGAGTGGCGTGCGCAACTCGTGGCTCATGGTGGCCAGAAAGCGCGACTTGGCCTGGCTGGCGGCCTCGGCCTTGACGCGCGCCTCTTCGGCCTCGCTCAGCGCGCCGTCGAGCCGGCCGATCAGCGCTTCGCGTTCGGCCTTGAAGATCAGCATTTCGCGGGCCGTCCCCTGCAGCCGCCGCACCAGCTGGATGAAGAAGATTTCGGCGATCACAACGATGGTACCGAGCGTGACGTAGATCAGGCTTTCTTCCATCAGGCAGCGCACCACCGTGGCCAGTGTAAGCAGTCCGGTTCCGCACAGGATGACTGGCATGTAGTTGCCGGCAGTGAGCACCCTGATCGAGATGACGGCCATGACGATCGACACCATCATGGTGTGTTGCAACTGGTCGCCGGGCATCCAGTAAACGAATACCGGTATGGCCCAGCACACCGCGATCAGGCTTTCGGACGCGCACAGCATGCCGATCCATTCAGGCGAGGTTCGCCCGTCGCGCACAGTTTGCTCATACACCTTGCACAGGTAATGCTGGATGATCAGCGCGGCCAGGCAACTGCCGAACCAGCTTGCCGCCGTCAGCCAGTTGGTCCAGGTGGAAATGGCAACCGCGAAGAATAGCGCGATCAGCGGCATGGCGAAGGCCACGCGCAGCTGGTAGCGCACGAACAGGGTCAGAAGCTGCGGTTCCCACACACCCAGCGAAGCCGGTCCGGACCCACGGTCCGGGCCGCTCATGTCCGAGCGATGTGCATGGTCGGCTTGCGCTGACATAGCCTTTGCCTATCCCCACGATAAGGCGTTGTTCCGCGCCATGGCCCGACCCCCCGGGCGCACGGCATGCCTGCGAACAATGACCGGCAATGTTTAAGACCAGCCTTGCGTGGGCCGGTGCATTTTCGCAAAGATCGAATAGTGTTCTTAACCAAACCCGCTTCAAGGAGGCATGTTCAGCCAGATGATCCTGATCGAAGACAACCGTGCACCGAACCCGCGCCGCGTGCGCATTTTCCTGGCCGAGAAGGGTATCGAGGTTGAGCGCCGCCACATAGACATCATGGCTGAAGAGCACAAGAGTGCCGAAATGGTGAAGCGCAACCCGTTCCTGCGCATTCCCGTGCTCGAACTCGATGACGGGGTTTGCATCAGCGAGGGCATGGCCATCTGCCGCTATTTCGAGGCACTGCAACCCGAACCGCGCCTGTTTGGCACGACACCCGAGGAGCAGGCGATCGTGGAGATGTGGCAGCGGCGCATCGAACTGTACCTGATGCACCCGATCGCCCATGCCTTCCGCCATGCCCACCCGAGGATGGCGCACCTGGAGGTGCCGCAGATCCCGCAGTGGAGCGAGGCCAACGTGCCGAAGATCGAGTTCATGCTCGACTACCTGAACGATGAACTGGCCGGGCGCAGCTTCATCGCCGGAGACAGCTTTTCTGTGGCCGACATCGACGCGCTTTGCGCTATCGATTTCATGAAGGTGGCGCGGGTTCAGATGAAGGACAGCCAGACGGCACTGAAGGCGTGGCACGAGCGGGTGTCTGCCCGTCCCAGTGCAGGTGCATGAGCGCAGCGCGACTTCAACGGTTGTGCGCGAAGGCGCGTGGCTGCCGCATCTGCATTGACCAGCCCGCACCGGGCAAGCCGGCCTTGCCACATCAGCCGCGTCCGGTTTTCCAGGTTTCGTCAAGCGCGCGCATCCTGATTGCCGGACAGGCACCCGGTACGCGCGTCCATGCATCGGGCCAGCCATTCACCGATCCCTCCGGCGACCGGCTGCGCGCCTGGATGGGCATCGGCGAGGACGTGTTCTACGACGCTGGCAAGCTCGCCATCCTGCCGATGGGGTTCTGCTTTCCCGGGCTTGATGCCAAGGGTGGCGACCTGCCGCCACGGCGCGAATGTGCACCGGCCTGGCGTGGCGGGATCATGCAGGCGATGCCGCAGCTTGAGTACGTGCTGGCCATCGGCATGTATGCGCAAGCCTGGCATCTCGCCGGGCTGCAAAAGCCGACGCTGACCGAAACAGTACGCAACTGGCGCGAGTACCATGCGCTTTCGCCGGTCGCGGTCATGCCCGTGCCACATCCGTCATGGCGAAATACCGGCTGGCTGAAGAAGAACCCGTGGTTCGAGCGCGAACTTGTGCCGGTGCTGCAACGCGATGTTAAGGCACTCGTGGCTTGATCGCGGACGGGAAATTCACAAGGAATGGGTATGAGGCGGCTGTCGGCAGCACTGGGACGGATGATGCTGGCCATGCTGCTGCTCGTGCCGGGTGGATGCGCTGCGCCGCAACTGCTGGAGACCGGCCCGCTCGACCGCAGTGCCGAGTTGCGCAGCAATCATTTCACGGCCCGTGACGGCGAGCGCCTTGCCGTGTCGCGCTGGCAGGCCAGAAACCCCACCGCCATCTTCGTCGCCGTGCACGGTTTCAACGAATACGCTGAAACCTTCAGGCTTCCCGCGCCGTGGTTTGCCGAACATGGCGTCAGTGTCATCGGATACGACCAGCGCGGCTTCGGGCGCACTGCACCCTCTCGGCGTGGCCGCTGGGCCGGGGGCGACGTGATGGCACGTGACCTTGCGGACTTTGTCGCCGAAGTACGCACGGCCAACCCCGGCCTGCCGGTTTACGTCATGGGTACGTCGATGGGCGGAGCGGTGGCCATGCACTCTGCTGTTAGTCACGGCCTTGCTGCCGACGGGCTGATCCTGGTCGCGCCGGCCATCTGGGGGTGGCGTTCGATGAACCCGATCCTCAAGTCGGCACTGTGGGTGACCGCCCATACCGTGCCGGACAGCAGCGC
>CAYMJJ010000202.1:0-3768 GCA_964390445.1 uncultured Anderseniella sp. | reverse complement strand
GCGCTGCCTGTGGGGATCGAACTTCCCCATCGAGAAGCTCTGGACCGGCTACGCTGCGCTGATCGAGGCGCATCGCACCGCCGCGGGTGGCCTGAGTGCGGCTGAACAGAATGCAATTTTCAACGAGACAGCAGCCCGTGTGTACCGGCTGACGTGACAGGGAGGACGAACTGATGGGTCTGGAAGTCAAGATACTCGACTATGGCGATATCGAGCTTGAATCGAGCTTTCTGGTGCTTGGCCGCGATTGCGGGCGCGTCAGGCGTGTGCCTGTATACGGCTTCCTGATCCTCGGAGGGCAATACCCGATTGTTGTCGATACCGGCTACCGGGACAATGCGATCATGGAAACGCTCGGCATGCGGGGTCTCCAGTTCCACGAAAACATGATTGAACGCCAGCTTGCCAATCACGGGGTAAAGCCGGGCGACGTGCGATATGTCTGCCACACCCATCTGCACATTGATCATGCGGGCAAGGACGATCATTTCTCGATGAATACGACCGTTGTCATCAATCGCCGTGAACTGGAATACTCGGTCTCTGGCCTCATGCACCCGCAATATCCCAAGCCGGACATCATCCACCTGGTCGAGCGGCTGCACCATCCAGGCGCGCTGCGTCTGGAAGACCTGGAGATCTCGGGTCCGATTGAACTGATCCCGGGCGTCTTCCTCGAAGCGGCGGGCGCACACACCGAAGGCTCGATGAACATCCATGTTGATACCGCAGAGGGCCGGGCAACGATTTGCGGCGACGTGATCTACGATTTCAATGACCAGATCATCAACCCGGTGCGCTCCTTCGGCCCGGAGGAATACCAGGTGACCGGCAACCATGGCGTCTCAAAGCGCGGTGAAAAGGGCGCGATGCGCAAGCTGATGTATTCCGGCGCAAAGTTCCTGATGCCGATCCACGACAAGCCCGCCAAGATCGAACAGGGGCGGGTGGTGGGGCGGCTCGACATGTCGGTGCCGGGTCCGGTCACCCAGTCGGTGCCGCGCCGCGACTGGTTCCCGGCTTGAGGATGGTACCATGGCACATGAAGCCCTTGATCCCGCCTTCCGCAACCTGATCGAAGAACACGCCCCCGTCCGCCAGGCCGGTTCGGGTTTCACCTTCACCGAAGGCCCGATCTGGCACCCGGTCGAACACTACCTGCTGTTCTCCGACATGCCCGCCGATGTGCGGCGCAGGCTCGACAGGGCAGGCGTGCGCGAGGTCATGAATCCATCGCACAAGGGCAACGGCATGACCTATGACGCGGACCTCAACCTTGTGGTCTGCGAACACGCGACATCCAGCGTCACGCGGTTCAGCCCCGACGGGCGGCGCGAGGTGTTGGCCTCGCATTTCGAAGGGCGCGAACTGAACTCGCCCAACGACATCGTGGTCAAATCCGACGGCTCGATCTGGTTTACCGACCCCTGGTACGGACGCATGCCCGGTTTCGGAGTCGAGCGGCCGCGCGAACTGGGCTGGCAGGGCGTATTCCGCCTGCCTCCGGGTCACAAGCCCGGCAACGAGCCGGAACTGGTGGTGGACCGCTATCTCTTCACAATGCCGAACGGGCTTTGTTTCTGCCCTGATGAATCGAAGCTCTATATCAACGACACCGAGCAGGCGAACATTCGTGTCTTCGACGTCAATGGCGGCAAGCTGTCGAACGGCCGCGTCTTCGCCAGCGGCATTCGCGACAGCCTGAAGCCCGGTGTGCCGGACGGCATGAAATGCGACGCGGATGGCAATGTCTGGGTGACTGCACCCGGGGGTCTGTGGGTCTTTTCGCCAGCCGGACAACTGCTTGGCAAGGTCGCCATTCCCGAGTTTCCTGCAAACCTGCATTGGGGCGGCGACGACTGGCGCACGCTCTATGTCACCGCCTCGACCAGCGTGTATTCGGTGCCGGTCAGGATCGGACCGCGAAACGAGCCATTCATGCGGGCAAGACCTCGTGGGTCCGCCTCGGCGTCTGCACCGCACCCGGCAGGCGCTGGCGATGAACTTCGCCTCGATGCCTCGCGCTGCGCATTGATCATCCAGGACATGCAGAACGACGTTGTAATGGAGGGCGGTGCGTTTGCCGCCTCGGGCAGTCCGCAGCATTGCCGCGACCAGAACGCCATCGCAAACGTCGCAAGGCTTGCTGCGCGCTGCCGCGAGCTGGGCATTCCGGTGATACACGTGCACTTTCTCGTCCATCCTGGCGCGCCGGGCATGACCCTCAACGCGCCGCTTTTTGAAGGCGTGGTGGATGAGACCGCGCTTGTGAGAGGCAGCTGGGGCGGTGCTCCGGTAGATGAATTGACACCGCAACCTGGCGACCACGTGGTCGAGAAGATGCGCATGAGCGCGTGGGAAGGCACCTCGCTTGAAACGATCCTGAGGGCAGAGGGACGCGATATCCTGATCGAGACCGGCGCCTGGACCAACATGTCGATTGAGCATACGGCCCGCACCGGGGCCGACAAGGGCTATGTCATGGTGATCCCGGAAGACGGGTGCTCGACCATGAACGCCGATTGGCACCGCGCGAGCATCGACTACGCGATGCAGAACGTGGCGCTTGTCACCAGTACCGGCCGGGTAATCGCCGCGCTGGGGTGACGGACAGGTTGTACTCGCTCGCCGGAAGCCAGAAGGTCGCCGCTGATCGCGTCTATCATCTCGACAAATCCCGGGTGATGATTATGGTGCGATCACTGAACAAGTTGCCTGTTTGCATTCCCGGCGAGCGGCCTTGATCAAGACGGCGGAGCCCATGATTTCGAAGTCCGACGATCTGGAATACGCGACAGAGTACACCTCGGCACTGCATACGGCTGTGCCGAAAACCTTGCGGGTATTCGTGATGATGGCGCTGCTGTCGCTGGTGACCTTCATCGGCTGGGCCAGCTGGGCCAAGCTTGACGAGGTGGCGCGTGGTGAAGGCCGTGTGGTCGCGTCCGGCCGCAATCAACTGCTGCAAAGCCTCGAAGGCGGCATCGTCAAGGAAATTACCGTCAAGACCGGCGACAGGGTCAAGCAGGGCGATGTGCTGATCCGCATCGATGATACTGGATTTTCGTCGAACCTCGGCGAGATCGAATCCAAGCAACTCAACCTGATCGCGCAGATTTCCCGCCTAGAGCACGAGACCAGCCCGGATGCGACGGGAGAACCGGTGTTTCCGGACAATGTCAGGCAACGGGCGCCGGGTCTGGTGGAGAGCGAGTTGCAACTGTTCCGGGCGCGCCGTCAAAGCCTCGATATACAAAACCAGATACTCAAGGAGCGCGTCGAGCAAAAGACCCGCGAACTGAACGAAATCAGGACCAACCTTGAGCGGCTGCAGGCCAATCTGACGCTGGCGCAGGAAGAAGAAGACATCAAGAAGCCGCTGGCCCGGTCCGGCGTTGTACCGAGGACCGATGTCATCCGCCTGCAGCGCGAGATTGCCGATCTGCGTGGCCAGATCGGGGTGGCTGAGGAGAGCATTCCGAGGATCGAAGCCGGCATCCGAGAAGCCGAAGGCCAGGTGCTTGAGCAGAGGTTGCGCTACTTGCAGGAAGCCCAGGCCGAACTGGGCCAGCGTCGCGCCGAACAGGCTGTCATTGACGAAACCAGCCGTGCCGCCCGCGACCGCGTCAGCCGTACGGACATCCGCGCACCGGTCGACGGTATCGTCAATGCGCTGAACGTGAACACGGTGGGCGGGGTAGTGCGCGCTGGCGAAGTGCTGGCCGAAATCGTGCCGCTCGAAGATGCCCTGCGCATCGACGCGCGGAT
>CAYMJJ010000201.1:0-3778 GCA_964390445.1 uncultured Anderseniella sp. | reverse complement strand
GGGGACTACTGCATGAACGGCGTGACCCGGCAGAACGTCATCAACCTGTGCCGCGCCAACGCCATTCCGGTGCATGAACGCAACTATTCGCTGTTCGATACCTACTCGGCGGATGAGGCATTCCTCACTGGCACTTTCGGCGCACAGACGCCGGTTGCCTCGCTCGACGGGGTAAAGATCGGTGAGCACGACGGGGCAGGGCCGATGACCATGCGCATCCGCGAACTGTATGCGGCGCTGGTGAAGCAGGATGTGGGGCGGGCATAAAGGTCGGGACTGTTGTCCGAGCAGCAGGCGAGGCAAGCGCGGCTGCGCGCCGGCCGGTCAGGCCGCCCCCGCGGAGCAGTGAGGGCGCATGACCGGACTTGCGTGAGCGAAGCGGAACCCTAAACCACGGTCTCCATCGAATGCCCTGGCGCATAGGCCAGCCGCACCGCCGTGATCGGCGCATCGCCGGCCCACGTCGTGCGGTTGACCACGAACAGCGCGGCACCTTCATCGCACGCCAGCAGCCGCGCCTCCGCAGCACTGGCATTGGCGGCGGAAAACGAAAACTCCCCGCGCGACAGTGGCATGTGCTGCACCAGCCACTCGTTGGCGCTGACGGCGTCAAGGTCTGCCTGCGCGATGGCGGGCACCACGTCCAGGTTCACCCAGCGTTCTTCGAGAGCGAAAGGTTCACCGTCCGCCAGGTGCAGCGTCCACAGCCCCAGCAGGGAAGTGTCCGGCTTGAGGCCATATTGCAGGGCGATGGCCGGCGAAGGCGTCATGGCGCGGTTGCCGAGCAGGTCGAATGAATAGCGGGACCCTCGCGCCTCGACGTCCTGGCGCACCACCGGCACCTCGACCGTCACCTTGCGCACCGGGGTCAGCGCCACCCGTGTGCCTGCCTTGCGCTTGCGCTCGACGAGGCCGGAGTCGGCAAGATCCTGCATTGCGCGGTTGACCGTGGCGCGGGCACAGCCGAATTCGCCGGCAAGCTCGACTTCGCCGGGCACCAGCTCGCCCGGTTGCCAGATGCCGCTGGCGATGCGGCGGATGACTTCCTCGCGCACGCCCTGCCATGAATTGGTATCGGTGACCGCCATTACAGGGCGTCCATCAACTGGCTCATGGCCCTGCGATAGGCGGCCCTGATTGGCTCGCGCGCGATGTGCCTGCCGTGGCGTACCATGTGCCGCCCGGCGGCCCACACGTCGCTGACCATGTTCGAGTCCCCGGCGAAGATGAAGCTGTCCAGCAGCGTATCGCCGTGCCTGCCTTCGAGGTCGATGTGAGTGGCGTCCAGCGCCGTCAGGTCGGCCAGCTTACCGGTGGCGATGGCACCGGTGTTACGCCCTGCTGCCTGCGCGCCACCGGCACACGCTGCTTCCAGCAGTTCGCGGCCGGTGGATTTCCCTGGCGTTGCCAGCATGGCGCGGCCCTTGTGCTGCAGCCGCTGTGAATATTCCAGCGTGCGCAGTTCTTCCGTCAGCGAGATGCGGATGTTGCTGTCCGACCCGACGCCGTAGCTGCCTCCGGCTTCCACAAACCGCAATCCGTCGAAGATACCGTCGCCAAGGCTCGACTCGGTGATTGGACACAGCCCTGCAATCGCGCCCGTCGCCGCCAGCCGCGCGGTTTCGTCAGGCGTCATCTGCGTGGCGTGGATCATGCACCAGCGCGCATCAATATTATGTGCAGACATAATCCAGTCGGCTGGCCGTTTGCCCCAGGCAGACTGAACCTCGTCCACTTCAGCCATCTGTTCGGCGAGATGGATGTGGATCGGACTGTCCGGCGCAAGTGCGCCGGCGAACTTGAGGCCCTGTTGGCTAACAGCGCGCAGCGAATGCGGCGCGACGCCAATGTTGGCGTCACCGGGCAAGTGCTTCAACGCGGCCTTCGCCCCCTGCCACAGCTTGCCAAAACGGTCCGTACCGTTGCCGAACCTCAGCTGTCCCGGACCGAGCGGCCGGCCGTCGCATCCGCCGTGTTCGTACAGTACCGGCAGCAGCGTCAGGCCGATGCCGGACGTTGCCGTGGCAGCAGAAATCCGCGCGGAAAGCTCGGCCAGATTGTCGTAAGGCGCGCCACCCGGCTGGTGGTGCAAATAGTGGAACTCGGCCACGCACGAGTAGCCTGCCTCAAGCATCTCCATCTGCACCAGCGCGGTTATCGCCTCCACGTGCCCGGGCGCCAGGTGATCCAGGAACCGGTACATCAGCTTGCGCCATGTCCAGAAGCTGTCGCCCGCGTCCGGCCCGCGCTTCTCGGTCAACCCGGCCATCGCCCGCTGGAAGGCATGACTGTGCAGGTTGACCGGGCCAGGCAACAGGATGCCGGTGCGGGTGCCGCATGCCCTCGCGTCCGCCTCGACCGAAGTGATCACACCGCTGCTGTCCACGCTGACCAGCACGTCGCGCTGCCAGCCTTGCGGCGTGAGAGCCGTTTGCGCCCAGATTTTGTGCATGACCGAGATTCCGTGATTGACTCGACAATATGTCTATACATAATATCGCAACACTCGCCCGATGCAAGAAGGAATGTCTTGATGTCAATGCAGACCCTGCTCACCGATCTGACGCTCGTCAGCATGACTGCCGGCGGGGCGCCCTATGGGCTGGTCGAGGATGCTGCCATTGCCGTCGAGGGCGGACGCATCGCCTGGGCGGGCGCGGCCGCTGGCCTGCCGTCGCAATATGCGGGCTGGCCAAGGGCAGACATGGGCGGCAGGCTGGTCACGCCGGGGCTGATCGATTGCCACACTCACATCGTGTTCGGCGGCAACCGGGCGCGCGAGTTCGAGATGCGGCTCGAGGGCGCGACCTATGAAGAGATTGCCCGCGCTGGTGGCGGCATTGTCTCCACGGTAACGGCCACCCGTACGGCCAGCGTCGATGACCTCGTTGCCGGTGCCCTGCCGCGCGTCGATCATCTGCTGGCCGAAGGTGTCACCACGCTGGAGATCAAGTCGGGCTATGGACTCGACGTTGACACCGAACTCAACATGCTGCGCGCCGCGCGCCGGATCGAACGCGTGCGCGGGGTGCGCGTGAGGACCACCTTCCTCGGTGCCCATGCCGTGCCGCCGGAGTACAAGCATAGTGCGGATGCCTACATCGATGAGGTGTGCGTCCCTGCGATGGAGGCTGCACACGCCGAAGGCCTGGCGGATGCGGTGGACGGGTTTTGCGAGGGCATTGCGTTCTCGCCTGACCAGATCGAGCGCGTGTTCATCAAGGCGCGCGAGTTGGGCCTTCCGCTGAAGCTGCACGCCGAACAATTATCCAACCTGCATGGTGCAGAACTCGCCGCCCGCTATGGCGCGCTGTCTGCCGACCACCTCGAGTATCTCGATGAAGATGGCGTCAGGGCGATGGCCGCCGCCGGCACCGTGGCCGGTATCGTGCCTGGTGCGTTCTACACCTTGCGCGAGACGCAACTGCCGCCCATCGACCTGCTCAGGAAACACGGCGTGCCGATGGCGGTGGCGACCGATTGCAACCCCGGTTCGTCACCAATGACATCGCTGCTGCTGGCCATGAACATGGCCTGCACGCTGTTCCGCATAACGCCGGAAGAGGCGCTGGCCGGCGCGACCCGCAACGCTGCAAAGGCGCTCGGTCTTGATGACTGCGGCACCATTGAACCGGGCAAGCGCGCTGACCTCGCCGTGTGGAACATCGAACACCCGGCAGAACTTTCCTATCGAATTGGTTTCAACCCGCTGCATGAGCGGATGTTTGCGAGCGACAAATGACTTCTATCACTCTCACGCCCGGACACGCGACGCTGG
>CAYMJJ010000200.1:0-3788 GCA_964390445.1 uncultured Anderseniella sp. | reverse complement strand
AGTATCCCGACATCCAGTACCACTTCCTGCCCGGCGCCATTGCCTACAACGGCAAGCCAGCCACCAGGGGTCACGGTTTCCAGGTGCATGTCGGGCCAATGCGGTCGAAGTCGCGCGGCACCGTCACCCCGCGCAGTGCCGACCCAAAACAACCGCCGAAGCTTGCGTTCAATTACATGTCACACGAGGATGACTGGCTGGAGTTCCGCAACTGCATCCGCCTGACCCGCGAGATCATCCGCCAGCCCGCCATGCGCCGTCATGCCGGCAGCGAGATCCAGCCCGGCGAGAACGCCACGAGCGATGACGCGATCGATGCCTTCATCCGCGAGCACGCAGAAAGTGCCTATCACCCCTGTGGCACCTGCCGCATGGGCGCAGCCCATGACCCCCAGGCCGTGGTGGACCCCAACCTGAAGGTGATCGGCCTCGAGGGCTTGCGCGTTGCAGACACCTCGGTGTTCCCGTTGATCACCAACGGCAACCTCAATGCGCCCGCATTGATGTTGGGCGAGAAGGCCTCAGACATCATCCTTGGCCGCACGCCCTTGCCTGCTTCCAACCTCGAACCGTGGATCAACCCGGACTGGCGCATTTCTCAGCGTTGATCTTGTCGATGGTGCAGTATAACGCCATCCCATGACCGCCGGACCTGCCCCCACTGCCACCCACAAGACCATCGGCCCGTCGAGGCCGATTGACCGCATCGTTGCGGCCTGCCTGATTGGCGTGGCCGTGTTCGAACTGGTTGCGCTATACTTTGACACAGCGTTTGCAGGCACCGCTTCTGCCGTGCTGCTGGTGGTGTTCCTGTTGGTCGGCCAGGCCCGTCTCGGCGTGCGCGAACGTTTCCTGTTGACGCTGGCCGCTACCGCAACGCTGACCGCCTGGCTGATCGCACCTGCGCCTCTTGAACTCATGCAACGCGGGCTGTCGCAGGCAACCTTTCTCGCCGCCTTCATGCTGTTGCTGTCGTTGCTGCGCGATGGTGCGGTAACTTCGCCCGCGGTGCTGTCGCTTGGCCAGTACCTTACCCGCCGGCCGCCAGGCCAGCGCTACATCGCCATCCACGCTGGCGGTCATGCGCTTGGCATGATCCTGAATTTCGGCGCCCTCAGCCTGCTCGGCCCCCTGATCCAGCGCGGTGTGCAAGATGATGCGAAGACCAACCCGGAACTCGCCGGCTGGCGATTGCGCCGCCAGATGTCGGCCCTCGCGCGCGGCTTTTCGTGGATCATTGCCTGGTCCCCCACCGCCGTGGCGCAGGCTCTGGTGGCATCCGTGGTGGCAGGATCGAAACCGCTGATCGTCGGGTCCATTGGCCTTGCGGCATCGCTTGGCGTGTTCGTCATCGGCTGGGCCGCCGACCGCATCACCGGCAAGCAGGCCCGCACCAGCCTGTCGCGTCACGACGCCCTGCCCCGCACCGACCTGCTCCCGTTGCCGTTTCCCGGTCTCGCACTGGCTCGGTTCGGCCTGGTCTGCGTGGCGCTGGCTGTCATCAGCACCATCCTGATCGTTGCCACCGGCGCGCGGGTCGTTCCTGCGCTGATGCTGGCAAGCCCCGTGGTAACAGCAGTGTGGATCTGGATTCAGTTCAGATCGGACGCCCACCCGGATATCTCCGTCACCGACCGCGCACGCCACATCGCCACCGTATCCATTCCGGGCGGCTCGCCAGAAGCGGTGACGCTGGCCAGCGCCGGTTACATCGGCATTGTCGCTGCAGGCCTTGCCAACGCGCCGGCCGTCGCCAGCCTGATTGGCTTCGACCACTGGCCACCCCTCGTGGTCTATGTGGCCGTGTTGACCATCGTGCCGCTGGCGTCAAACCTCGCCATGCCGCCCATGCTCACGGTGACCTTCCTCGGCTCGCTCTACTCTGCCCTGCCGGAAAGCCACCTTGAGCCATCGTTGCTGGCGGCATCCATGGCACTGGCGTGGGCGCTCAACCTTACCGCGTCACCATTCGGGGCCACCGCCCTGATCCTGTCGCGCATTACCGGCATTGCCGGCACCACCTTGTCGTGGCGCTGGAACGCGGGCTTCACGCTGGCGGCGTGGGCCTGGTGCATCGTTTTGCTCGCGTTGGCGCAGTCGCTGTTTTTCAGCTAGAGCGATAGAAGGTTGCACTTGACCGTTTCACGGACCATCATGACTGCCAAGCCGCACGTGTTCACTGATGTGGCAGCAGTCAAACCAGGGAGTAAACCGAACCAATGAACATCAGAAAACTCATTGCAACCACCGCAATTGCCGCCCTTGCCTCCACCTCGGTGTTCGCCATCGCCCAGGCAGCAGAAGTCGACGGCCCGGAAGTGAAATGGAATGTGTCGCTGTGGGGCAACAAGCGCGCACTTACCGCCGGGTTCGAGAAACTGGCCGAACTGGTCAGCGCCAAGACCGATGGCAAGTTCACCATGACGCTGCATTATGGCGAGGCGCTGTCCAAGGATCGCGAGAACCTCGACGGCCTGTCCGTTGGCGCGTTCGAGGCCGCAATGACCTGCAATTTCTACCACCCGCAGAAAAACCCTGCGCTGATGGTTACCACCATGCCGTTCCTGCCGATGGGAGACTGGGACGCCAACCGCAAGATCCGTGATGCGCTGTACCAGCACCCGGACATCATCAAGGAACATGAGCAGTGGAACGCCATGTTGTACATGTCGTCCTACCTGCCGCAGTACGAATTCCTCGGCAAGGGTGAGCCTCCGGCCAAGCTGGCTGACTGGAGCGGCAAGGCCGTGCGTGCGGGCGGCGGCCTTGGCAAGGCCATGGCCGTTCTGGGAGCAACACCAACCTCGTCCACCGCGACCGAAGTCTACACCGGCATGCAGCAGGGAACCATGGACGCTGCGTCCTTCCCGTTCACCTATTCGCATGTCGCCTTCAAGATTCACGAAGTGTCCGACTGGTTCACCTCAAACATGTCTCCGGGCACGGCAGATTGCCCGCTGCTGTTCGCCAAGACGGCCTACGAAGCCTTGCCGGAACAGTACCAGAAGCTGCTGATGGACCTGCGCGATGAAGCCGCACAGGCCCAGATCCAGGCCTATATCGACATCGACAAGAAAAACCTGCCGATGCTCGAAGAGAAGCTCAAGAAGGTGGTTTACACCGAAGAACAGCTCAACGAGTTCCGCAAGATGGCAGGCAAGCCGGTAATCGATGATTGGATAAAGGAAAATGAGGGCAAGTTCGACGCCCGCGGGCTGATTGACCTGATCTACACCACCGCCGGCAAGACCTACGAGTAAGCCGGATAACGCCCGACGGGTGTCCGGGCTGCCGCGCATCAACTGCCGGCGGCCCGGCCTTCCCATCATGGTGCAGACAAAAGGGGGACGGCAGGGTGGCTGTTACTGCATCTGACGACTGGCTGGGCCGCCTGCTTCACCAGGCCGACCGTTTCTGGTCGCCGCTGGAGAACCTGCTGAACCTCATGGCAGGACTGCTGATCTTCGCGATGATGCTGATGGGCATGTTGCAGATCACCATGCGTACCCTGTTTCGAAATCCGATCTACGGCTACATCGACATAGTCGAGATCGGCATGATCAGCTTTGCCATGTTCTCCATCTCCTACGTGATGCGCGAAGGTGGTCACGTTCGCATGGAGTTGCTCGTGGGCTTTCTGAAGGGCCGCGCCTTGTGGATTGCCGAGGTGATCGGCGTGCTCACTGCCCTGATCATCACAGCTATCCTGATACCCTATTCATGGACCTATTTTCATCGCGCCTGGAGTTTTGGCGACTCCACCATCGACATCGAACTGTCGACCTGGC
>CAYMJJ010000199.1:0-3794 GCA_964390445.1 uncultured Anderseniella sp. | reverse complement strand
CCAAGCTGGAGAAAACCCTGCACAGCCTGGGCTTCTTCCACTACGACCAGATTGCCAACTGGACCGGAGACGAAGTTGAATGGGTGGACGAGCACCTGCGCTTCAAGGGCCGCATCGAGCGTGAAGAATGGATCCCGCAGTGCAAGCTGCTCGCCGAAGGCGACATGGACAAGTTCAACCGGCTGTACGGTACCGGCGGGTTGAGGAACAGTCAGGGTCAGCGCAAGTCCGGCAGCCGGACGCGCCGGGCCAAGGCGAAGAAATAGCCTGCGGCGTTGCCCGTCGCAGCCAGCATGAGTACCAGGCCGGCAGCAGTGCCGGCCTTGGCATTTTCAGCCAAGGCACCGCGCCTGGCGGCGCAAGCGTGGCATTAACACTGGTTGATCAGCGACGCGATTGTGGTTGGTTCGTCTCCACACCCGGATGACGCTGCTGCGGCCTTGCTGCCGCCGCGGTTGAGATCCTGCGTGATAGCGTACTTCTTCGTTTCCAGCCGGGTGCGGTAGACGTGCACGTTCTGCAACACCTTCTGAACGTACTTGCGGGTTTCGGTGAACGGAATCGATTCCACCCAGTCGATCGGGTCGACATTGGGTGAACGGGGATCGCCGTAGGTTTCGATCCACTTCTGGGCGTTGCCGGGGCCGGCGTTGTATCCTGCAAATGCAAGGATGTATGATCCGCCAAACCGTTCGATCAGTCCGCCCAGGTACGCTTCGCCCATTGCCACGTTGAGGGCAGGATCACCGGTCAGCTTGGCGGTGGAATAGCCGTTGATGCGGTGCTGGCGGGCAATCTGCTTGCCCGTGCCCGGCATGATCTGCATGAAGCCCTTGGCGCCTGCGTGGCTACCGGCAACGGCATTGAACTCGCTTTCCTGCCGTGCCAGACCGAGGATGACAGCCTTTTCGACCCTCGGACCGAGCGGGCGCCAGTTGGGCAGCGCATTGACGGGATAGGCCCAATTATCGACGTCCAGGCCTCGCGAGCCGAACGCCTTGGCAAGGCGAACTGCGGGGAAGTAACCCATCTGCGTGTGAATGTCGTCGATGGCAGCTGCTGCCTCTGCCCGGGTCTTCACCGCTGTGGCGATGGGGAACAGGAACAGGCCTACCTCGCGGTCGCCTCCGGCCTGGGCCAGCAGTTTTGCGGCGCGGAACACTTCGACCTGCTTGACCTTGGCGCGGGCTGCGTCTGTGGCAGTGGCAGTTGCGATGTTGAGCGGCGCGGTGCCTTGCCCAAGTTTAGCAAGCGCCAGTTGACCATAGTAAAGGGTCGGCGAGTTGGCGGCTTCCTGGTAGGCCTGCGTGGCGCGGCCGCTTTCGCCTCTTGCCTCACGTGCACGGCCCAGCCAGTACCAGCCGCGCGATGCATCGGTACGCGTCGTCGAGGCGTCGGCAAGGCGCTTGAAATGAGTAGCTGCGGTGGCGGGATCGGAGAGCTTGCGCAGCGCATACCACCCGGCAAGAAACTCTGCCTCGACGAAGTTGTTGCCAGAGGTGAAGCCGTGATTGGCCATCAACTTGTAGATGGCTGGCCAGTGCCTGGCATGTTGCTTCGCCAGGAGGCCTCGGGCCACGAGGCGCTTTTCAACGAACCACTGGCCCGGATCGATCTGGGCAGCGTGGGATGACGGTGCACGCTGCAACAGCTCAAGGGCCGTTTCATGCTTGCCGATGCGGCGATAGTAACGGGCATACGCATAAAGCATTGGCGGATGATTGCGGAACTCCGCAGACAGTTTCCGGTACAGTGCGGGGCCGTTGGATTCGCGGCGGATCAGCGCCTGTGCGGCCTTGGCGGCGGCAACGTGCTGGCGCGAGACCAGGCCCGCAGCGCGCACGGCGGCGTTTGTTTCCTGGGCCATGATCATGGTGTACATGCGCGCCTTGTGGTCATTCGGACCCAATAGCGCGGAATAGTTCCGCAGGATTTCCTTCTCCAGGCTATCAGGCAATTCGCTGTCGACCCAGGCAGTTCGCAACGCGGCAGCGGCGGTCTTTCTGTCGCCACGCGCAAGGGCCAGGCGCGCATAGGCAACCTGTCCCCAGGCCGAAATGGGGGTGAAGCGGTTGAAGTGGCGGGCAACGGCATCCATCGAGGTGGCGCTGTCGGCCAGCCGGGCTTCTGCTGCCCGGGTCAGCGCCTGGGATGCCGGCCACGATGGGTTGGCTGCGACAAAATTCATGATGCGCTCTGGCCCGGCGTCTTTCGGGTTGCGGCGGAGATAGAGCCATTCAACGGTCTTCATCGCGGCCTGGTCACCGGTGCGGCTGGCACCGTCAAACGCCGCCTGCCAGTTGTTGTTCAAGGCAGCATCAAGGGCACGCACCGCGGCAGAGGTGTTGCGGGCAGGTGAGCGGCCATTGTTGCCGGTCACAAGTTCCTGGCTGAGCGCCGGTTCGTTATCGTCGGAGCGGGCGTTGGCATTGCCGTTCAACGGTGCTGCCAGCAGCGCGGCGAGCGTGATGGCTGCCGTGGTGGTCAGGAAGTGCCGGGAGATGTAATTCTTGGGTGTAGGGCGTGTCATACCGTCCTCAGAGTTTTCTCGCAAATCGTCTGCCCATTTACGGGCACTTACTGAACTCACCCTGCGTCACGGCCATGGATATGGGCCGAATGCGGCTGACATGTGACGGCATTGCAGTTTCAACCATATGTAATTGTCCGGTTGCTGCAATGCCGTGTGGCGTCTATGGTGCCGCGCCCGCAGGCGAGCTTTCAGACCGGCCTTGTTCAAGACCGGCACGTCAGAGCGCACAGTGGCACAACATGGTTTACGAATTATTGAGGTTTGCCGATGGCCGCTCGCTTTCATGGTTCCAATCCCGCCCTGATCACCCCGTTCAACAACGGCAAGGTGGACGAGGCGGTACTGCGCAAACTGGTCGAGTGGCACATCAGCGAAGGCTCGCACGGTCTGGTGCCGGTGGGCACGACCGGCGAGTCGCCGACGCTGACCCATGATGAGCACAAGCTGGTGGTGGAGATCGTCGTGGATCAGGTGGCTGGCCGCATTCCGGTGATCGCCGGGGCAGGGTCCAACTCGACCGCTGAAGCGGTGGATTTTGCGTTGCACGCAAGGCAGGCCGGGGCTGATGCAGCCCTGTCCATCGTGCCGTACTACAACAAGCCGACCCAGGAAGGCATCTATCAGCACCTCGCCGCCGTGGCGCGGGCGGTGCCTGACCTGCCGATCATCGTGTACAATGTACCGGGCCGCACGGTCGCCTCGATCTCGGTTGAAACACTGGACCGGCTGGCGAAGGATTTCTCCAACATTGCCGGCGTCAAGGATGCCACGGCTGACCTGACGCGGCCATCCTTGCAGCGTCATGCAACCGGAGAGCAATTCATCCAGTTGTCCGGTGAAGACGGCACGGCGCTGGGCTTCAACGCGCATGGCGGTACGGGCTGTATTTCGGTGACGGCAAACGTGGCGCCCCGGTTGTGTGCGGAATTCCAGGAAGCCACGCTGACAGGCGATTATGCCAGGGCGCTGGTGTTGCAGGACAGGCTGATGCCGCTGCACAAGGCGATGTTCTGTGAAACCAGCCCAGGGCCGGTAAAGTACGCCGTCAGCCTTCTGGGCCATGCCTCCGAAGAGTTGCGCCTGCCCATGGTGCCGGCAACCGAGGCGGCCCGGCGCGAGGTCAAGGCAGCCATGGTGCATGCCGGGTTGCTGAACTGACGGCATCAGGCCCGGCAAGGGTCAGCAGGTAGAGAGTCATGTCTTCCAAGAGCGGTGGCGCAAAGAAGCGGTCCGGCAATCCCGTGATTGCCGACAACCGGCG
>CAYMJJ010000198.1:0-3820 GCA_964390445.1 uncultured Anderseniella sp. | reverse complement strand
TTCCGGCCCAATTGTAAACAATTTCCGCCTGCACGCTTGCCTGTCCCGATAACGAAGTCGAAACAGGAGGAAGCCGTGAAGTTTGAGGATGAAACGACGACCTATGGTCAGACCATTACAACAACCGCGATCGCCCCGGAAACTACGGCCGATCTGCCGCGAGATGGCGCCAGCCGCCGCCGCTTCCTGAAAAATGCCAGCCTTGCCGGAGTGTCGGCGCTGGTGGGCATGAACATCCCCTTCGAGAAGAACCTGCCGTCGGGTTTCGTACCGGCCGCCATGGCCCAGGACAATCCATTGTCTGGCAAGGAGGGGCTGACCCTTCTTGGCGACCGTCCGGTGAACGCCGAGACACCCGCGCATCTGCTGGATGACGCGATCACACCGACCGAGCGCCACTTCATCCGCAACAACGGGATGTTGCCCGACAGCATGGAGGCCGATGGCTGGACGCTGACGGTCGATGGTTTCGTCGATAAGCCAACTACAATGTCGATTGCCGATCTGCGCAGCAACTTCGAGGTGATCACCCGTGCGCTGCATATCGAATGCGGCGGCAACGGGCGTGCGGACTTCGATCCCCCGGCGCGCGGCAACCAGTGGACGGTCGGAGCCGTCGCCTGTTCGGAATGGACCGGCGTGCGCCTCAAGGATGTGCTGGAGGCCGCGGGCGTGCAATCCGCGGCGGTCTATACCGGCCATATCGGGGCCGATGTCCACCTGTCGGGCGATACCGACAAGCAGCCCCTGTCGCGTGGCATCCCGATCGAAAAGGCGCTGGATGACGACGTTATGATCGCCTTCGAGATGAATGGCGGACCGTTGCATCCGATGAACGGCGCGCCTTTGCGTCTTGTCGTGCCCGGCTGGCCGGGATCGTGTTCACAGAAATGGCTGACACGCATCTGGGTGCGCGACGTTGTACATGACGGCGAGAAGATGGGCGGACAATCCTATCGCGTGCCCGCCTATCCTGTCGCACCCGGCACCGATGTGCCCAACGAAGACATGGTCATCATGGGGCCAATGCCGGTGAAGTCCCTCGTGACCTTCCCTGAGAACGGCGCCGCAACCGGACTGACCACGGATGTGCGCGGTCATGCCTGGGTGGGCGACCGGACCATCGAAAGGCTCGATATCTCGATTGATTTTGGCGCGACCTGGAGCCAGGCGGAGCTGGATGCGCCGGTCAACAAGGGAGCCTGGCAGAACTGGCGCAGCTCGGTGACATTCCCGATGGCGGGATATTACGAGATCTGGGCCCGTGCCACCGACAGCGAGGGCGTGTCCCAGCCCCATGCCATTGCGTGGAACCCGCGCGGGTACAACAACAACTCGATGCACCGCGTCGGCCTGATGGCGAGCTGACCCATACGGCAATGCGAACCGGGCGCGACCATGGCCACCCGCCACCGCGCCCGGCCCATGTGATCAGAGGGACAACAAATGACCAAGACAAGGGCCATCGGCCGTGCCGCCATGGCACTGGCGGTAATTCTCGCACCAGCGGCCGTATGGGCGCAAACCACGGTGACTGACGACCAGGGTCGCAGCGAGGTAATCTATGACGTGGGCGTTCTGCACCCGATGCCGGGGGCGCAACTGACCTATGACAGCTGCATCGCCTGCCATTCCGAGATGATCATCGCTCAGCAGGGCCAGACCCGTGAGGGCTGGGACGAAATGCTGGACTGGATGGTCGAGGAACAGGGCATGCCGGAACTTGAAGATGAGCAGCGCAAGACCATCCTCGATTACCTGGCTGAACACTACAATACCGACCGGCCCAACTTCCCGCGCCCCTGACTTTCCCGGCAGCTTCCTTCCCTGCCGCTCCAGTCTTCCACCCGTCATGCGCGGGCTTGACCGGGGCATCTTTGCAACCCTTCTCCAACCGTCACCCCGGCGAAGGCTGAGGTGAATTGGCTTTGAATGTGGAACAGCACTACTGAACGGCAGCTATGCGGACTTTGCTGTCGCTGAACTTGTCTATAGCGTCTCCACAGCAGAAATCTATCATGCCGTCAATTGCTAGCCGAGGAGGTAATATGGCGCGAAGGTCATTAGATGATCCTTTTTACGATCGCTTGCATACATTTCTTCGGGCATCGATTAGTGAAACGGATAGAGGTCGTGCTCTTGTTGCAGCCTCATTGATAGAAGAAATGCTTGAGGAGGTACTGCGCGCATTTCTTTTGGAGAACGCAGCGACGAAGTATCTTTTTGATACGCCTAACGCGCCATTTTCGACACTCTCAGCGAAAGCCTCTGCCAGCCGTGCCCTCGGCTTGGTTTCTTCGGCAGAATTTCGCGATATTGAGTTGGTCCGAAAAATCCGAAACGCCTTTGCACACAGTGTAATGTGCTCTTTCAATGATGACAAAATCCGAGACTGGGCAACGGCGCTTAAGGTGGGAATGTCGGCCTTGGATGCACTGGAAAAAGGGAATAAGTCCCGAGTGGATAACCCCCAACAAAGATTTGGAATGGTCACGACAAGCTTGATCACTTCGCTTTACAACCGTGCCCACTATGTAAGAGCTGAGAGGCTGAAGGAACGCAGCTGGCCACAGTAGTTGCAGCAATTGAGACAACTGCCGTCAACGTGTGCGTGTAGCCAAACGACTGCTGCGGGCTCCAAGCCACCTTTGGCTACCATGAGCCGTCTCAAATTTTTCTTGACTTTATTCCTATATCAGGTTACGGTTCTGATCACCTGCTCTGATGGAAGGATTGGCTAGCGTCCCAATCTCGGAGCGAGGCATGTGCGCCTCTCGCGCGCGGACGAAGTAACGCCGTTCGTAACCGAGAGGGGCGAAACCGGACTGTGCCGGTGCCACAGTTGGCACCAGCGGCGGCTCCCTGTCCCGTGGCGACACGCTCAGGGTTTGCCGATCCCGTGGGGGTGAAGACCGCTTTAGGACCCCAGGCCATCCGGATAAGCACAAACCGCGCATGACGGGCTGCTTCAGCAAGCGCCTGCAAAACTACAAACACCGGTGCGACCTGAAGTGGCCCGTGTTTCCGTTCATTCAGACCGTCGGTCCATCATGGATGCGCGGGCGTCTCGTCGTGCGCTACTGTGCCCCGGATTCATTCCGGGGCCCAGCCTGGGTCCCGGCACGCAGGCCGGGACACATAAAGAATCTACACCGCCCCGCCGGCGCCACCGCGCGACATCTGGCTCCATCCGGCGCTCTGCACTGCCCTCTTGCGCAGTCCAACATGAAGCTGGCTATATATGTCAGTCTTCCTGCCCTTTCCTGATGAGTACCGAACATGGATATCGAACGCCCCTACCTGCTGTTTCTCGGTGACGTCCACGACCAGCTTGCCGCCAAGACCGCGCAAGGCGTCGTCGACTGGCGCCCCGACTGGTGCCTTGGCCAGATGCGCCTGCCCGGCTGCAAGGCCGACACCGGCCTTGCCGACATGTCCATCGAGGAAGCAGTCGCCAAGGGTGCCCGCACCATGGTCGTCGGCGTGGTCAACGCCGGCGGCGTGCTGCCTGATCACTGGGTTGCGGAAATCGTCAAGGCCATCGAGGCCGGCATGAATGTCGCCACCGGCCTGCACAAGCGGCTGTCGTCCATCCCGGCCATCGCCGAAGCAGCCGCAAAGCATGGCGCGAAGCTGCACGACGTGCGCTTCTCCGACATCTCCTTCGCCACCGGCAAGGGCACGAAACGCTCCGGCAAGCGCGTGCTGGCGGTCGGCACCGACTGCTCCGTCGGCAAGAAGTACACCGCCCTCGCGCTCGACGTCGAAATGCAGAAGCGCGGCATGAAGTCCGACTTCCGCGCCACCGGCCAGACCGGCG
>CAYMJJ010000197.1:0-3862 GCA_964390445.1 uncultured Anderseniella sp. | reverse complement strand
TCAGTATTTTCGCCAGATTCATGTAACCCCCCTTGAGGTGAATCAACTGCCGCCCTTGCAAGGTACAACAGACCAATCACCGCCAGCCGGGTCAAATGAACTTGTGCCAACCGATGCCGATTTCCAGCAGGTGTGGCCAATCTGCATCAGGTTACGTATGGGTCAGGCCACCCGGGAGAGCAGCGGTTTGAGCGCCGGATGGATGTCGGGTGATTCCTGCTTGATAAACATCAGCAAGGCCTTTTCGGCGTCGTGCAGTTCACCATCGCGGTTGATGCGGTCGGCCAGCCAGCCGGCTTCTGTTTGGTCAACCTGTTGGGCGGCCCCGATGGCCATGCTGCGCTGCAGGTTGCGTGCAGCCACTTCCGCCTCTGCGTCCTGCCGGTAGATGTCGAGGATTCCGCGCAACCCGCCGCTGAGCGCACGACCGAAGAAATCGCCGATGCTCACTTCACGGTCGTTCAGCCAGTCGTCGCGGCGCAAGGCCTGCTCACGGCTGACCGGATGGTGCAGGCGGGTCGCCATCAGGTAGTTGACGTTGGCCTTCACGAACAGGTCGGCCCATGCCGGATGCTGCGCCTTGTCGGACACCGCGTCGTTGATGTCGAACAGCATTTCTGCCTCAGCCCGCGAGATCGCAAGGCCGTTGTCGCCGCCGGCCGCATACAGGATGCGCCGCAGCAGTTCGACCTCACCTACGCCGATCTGGCCTGGCTGCAACTGCTCTTGCGAACGGGTCGCGCCATCGCCGTACAGCACAGCCTCGTGCACCTGCCGGATCGCGAAGGCTTCAAGCGCCTGTGGCACTTCGCGGGCTGCTTCCATGACCTTGATGACGGTTTCCAGCTCTGTCGCCGTCTTGACCCGGCCCGATGCCGATACCTTCGAGATCAGCCAGTTGGCCATGTCATCGGTAACGTAGCCCTCCGGCCTGGTCTGGTGGACGCAGTAGTCCGTGATCGCCTCGACGAAGAAGTCAGGCCACGCTGCGCAGGTGCCATCGGCGGCATCGTTCAGCGCGAACAGCGCGTCAGCTTCGGCCTGGTCGATGACGTGATCATTGCCGTACATGGCGCGGCGCAAGGCCAGTACGTCGGCATCGGTGATGTGGCCATCAGTGGCAATCGCGTTAATGTCTGCGCTCATGTTCATTGCGTCTTCTCCCGGGCATTTCGTGATTCGGGCGATAAAATACGCAAACGAGCTTTCAATTTACCTAACGTTCCAGGATCGCGCACGGACCTGATTAATCCGATTGCAAGTCGCTGGCCATCATTGCACCATGCCGGCCATGGGCACCGCAGTCTCCGTAGCAGAATTCGAAGAACGCCGCACAACGGCTGGTCAACTTGCAGCAGATGCAGGCCTTGACGGGCTGATCGTTTGCTCGCGCGGCGGCGGTACGCTGGACCGGTTTGCAGACGTTTTCTGGCTGACCGGTTTCTACACCCAGTTTCCCTATATCCCCGATGTCGCCGGCAACTGGTCCGGGCGGGCGCACGCCGTGGCCTGCCTCAAGCCATCCGGCAGCACACGGCTGGTCGTCGATGTGCCCTCCTGGGTAAGCGTGGCCCTGCCCGATGAGTGCATCACGTTTGCCGACTTCGTGACCGATGCCACCATCAAGGCCATCGAGGACGGGTTTGGCCGAACAGCCCGGTTGGGGCTGGTTGGTGCAGATACCATGCCGGCCTCGATGTATCGCGCCATCGCATCGGCCCTGCCCGGCATTGAGCTTGTAGATGTTCAGGCAGACTTCAACGCCCTTAAGGCGGTCAAGAGCCCGGCAGAGATTGAACTGCTGCGCAACGCATCGCTCCTGGGGTCTCGCGCCATCGACGCCATGATGCAGGCTGCCCGCGCCGGCATGAACCACGGCGAGGCGTTGTCGGCCGCCATGAACGTTTTGCTGCCTGCCCGCGCAATCCTCTACAACGCGTTCATCCGCTCCGGCAGTGGCGGGCCGGACCCGCATTTCGTGCGCTCGGCGCTGCCGACCTGGGGTGCCTCGCAAACCCTGCAGGATGGCGAGTTCCTGTGCGCCGGACTCTCGGGCGTACTGGACGGCTACTACTTCGACCTTGCCCGCTGCCGCCCGGTGGGCCGGGTGTCCAATGCCATGATCGATGTGTTCGAAAGCACCATCGCCGTGGTCGAGGCCGGCATTTCCGCCGCACAACCCGGAACCACTGGCGAACAGGTCATGCAGGCGGGCAGCTCCAAGCAGGCCGAACTGGGGTTTCCGAAGTCTGGCAACTTTCAAGGCTTCGGACACGGCATCGGGCTGGGCTGGGATGACCCCTGGCTGGCACCCGGCATCACCATGAAACTTGCGCCCGGTATGGTGATCTGCGTCGAGAAATGGCTGATGCGCGACGGCTACGCCGGCGACTACGAGGACACCATCCTCATAACAGCCGATGGCAACGAGAAGATCACCGACGCGCAAATGCGCTGGTGGTGAACGGGGGCCTTCAGGGCCTGCGTGCCATCATGTCGATCTCGACCAGCGCATTGACGGCCAGCGCGGTGACGCCGATGCATGTACGTGCGGGCAGCTTTCCTTCGGCGAAATAGGTCCGGTAGACGTCGTTCATATCGGCAAAATCACGCTCGAACCTGGTCAGGTAAACCCTTGCCTGGACGACATTCTCAAGCGTCAGGCCCATGCCTGCCAGCACGATCACCAGGTTGTCCATGACGCGTCGCGTCTGCGCCTCCACGCCATCCGGCAGCATCGCATCCTCGTTGCCCGGCTCGGTTGGCATCTGACCGGTGACGAACACCCATCCATCCACCTCGACTGCATGATTGAACGGCGCAACCGGGCGCGGTGCGCCGGGTATCATGTGATGTGAGGGAAGTCCCACCTACGTCTCCTGGCAACGGGTTACAGCGGAATATTGTCGTGTTTCTTCCAGGGGTTTTCAACCTGTTTGGTGCGCAACATGTTCAGTGCACGCGAGATGCGTTTGCGTGTGGTCCCCGGCATGATGACCTCGTCAATATAGCCGCGTTCTGCTGCAACGAAAGGATTCGCGAAACGGGTTTCGTAATCCTTGATCCGCTTGGCCAGCTTGTCCTTGTCGCCCAGTTCGGACCGGTACAGGATTTCTGCTGCACCTTTCGGCCCCATAACGGCAATTTCCGCCGTCGGCCAGGCATAGTTCACGTCGCCGCGAATGTGCTTCGAACTCATCACCACATAGGCCCCGCCATACGCCTTGCGGGTGATCACGGTCACCTTCGGCACGGTCGCTTCGGCAAACGCATACAGCAGCTTGGCACCGTGCTTGATCAACCCGCCATACTCCTGCGCGGTACCGGGCAGGAAGCCGGGCACGTCCACGAACGTCACCAGCGGAATGTTGAAGCAATCACAAAAGCGCACGAACCGCGCGGCCTTGCGGCTGGCGTCACTGTCGAGCACGCCGGCCAGCACCATCGGCTGGTTGGCAACAATGCCGACCGTGTGGCCTTCGATGCGGGCAAACCCGGTGATGATATTGCGGGCGTGGGCTTCCTGGATTTCGAAGAAGTCGCCCTCGTCCACCGTCTTGTGGATCAGTTCCTTCATGTCATAGGGCTGGTTCGGGTTGGCCGGAATGAGGGTATCCAGCGACTTGTCAATGCGCTCGCCATCGTCCTTTGTCGGCACGGTGGGGGCTTCTTCCAGGTTGGAGGCAGGCAGGAAGTCGATCAGCCGGCGCATCTGCAAAAGCGCCTCGACGTCGTTGTCATATCCCTTGTCAGCCACCGACGACTTGACCGCATGCACCGACGCACCGCCCAGCTGCTCAGCCGTTACCGTCTCGTTGGTCACCGTCTTCACCACGTCCGGCCCGGTCACGAACATGTAGCT
>CAYMJJ010000196.1:0-3865 GCA_964390445.1 uncultured Anderseniella sp. | reverse complement strand
CACTGTCCATCGCCATGCGAAGCTGGTTCGACCTGCCCGGCATCCGCACCCTGTTACGCGATATGTATCCGTCAGGCCACGGCTCGCACGCCACCCCATCCGAAGTGGCAATGACGCAAGCGTTGTTTCCGCACGCCATCAAACAGGCAACCCTGGAACCGCGCATACCGCCGGAAGGCAGTTTCAGCGATGCGCATGATTTCCGCCGCCGCTACCCGGACGGGCGCATGGGTTCGGACTCCAGCCTTGCCAGGCCCGAAGACGGCGAGCGGCTGATCGCAGCCGCCGCAGCGGCGCTGACGACGGAGTTCGAGCAATTCAGGTCCGCGTGAGCCTTCATTCCTTCGGCGGCAGCAGCCCCTGCGGCGCATCGATGAAACGCACAATAGATTGCCTGACCGGTACTTCGGTTGCACCAGGCACCTTGATGGATTGTGCGGCCGGGTCGATCTCGACCACCTGCGCGATGTTGCGCTTGATCTTGCGCCCGGCCTGAACCGCGGTTTCGTGCAGCTTTGTGGAATAGGGAAACTCGTAGGCGCGCGGACGTGCCTTGCTGGTGGCACCTTCGTCCATGTCGCGCGCCCACAGGAAAATGTTGTCGGGTTCAGACACCTCGACCGCCAGCAGATACAGCCGTGACGGCAATTCCTGTGTGTTGAGCGGCCAACCCTGAAGGCCGGGCAACGACTTGTATGTCACCACCATGAACAGACAGACAAGGGCAGTTACGCCTGCCTTGATGACCGGGTGCCAGCGCGAGTACAGGTGCAGGCTCGCCAGCACCAGCGCGATCACGATATAGGCCCCTATCAGGCCGCCAATACCCAGTTCAAACATGACTGTTTCCCTTCCGGCCGTTCATTGCTGCACCAGCTTTTTCTCCAGCCGGTTTATCCGTCCGACCTCGCCATCGCGCAGTATGGTGAAGCGTAGTGCGGTAAGCTCATCACCCTTGCGCCGTAGCTCCAGCGTTTCGTTGAACACGACCTTGTAAACCGGGTTGACCTTGGCAATGCGCACGGTGACGGGCACGGGCGGAGGGGCCGGGTTTTCACTGTCATAATAGTGGATGTTGACGACGTACTCGCCCGGCATCTGGCCGCGAATGGTGGCCACTTCCTGGTTGAGTGGATTTTCAACCGACTGGCCATCCACCTGGATGGTGTCGTTCAGCATGCCGCGATCATCGCGGTCCAGATGCACCAATCCGGCGGCGCGATTGCGGAACCAGGTCAGGTTGGCCTGCGGGTCTTCGATCCAGGTATCAATGTCTTCGCGGCTGCCATCGGGCCAGGTGACGACGATTAGATACTGCGCATCGAGCACCACCTTGCCGGTGTCCTTGGCCGGGCTGATGAATATGACGGCGATGAAGAACAGGAACACGAAACCGATCAGCGTATTGAACAGCAGGTCGGTAAAGGCATCGGCAGGCTGACGCCCGGTGCCGTTCCTGCCCGATGCGCCAAGCTGGATGGTCATGGGACGCCAGCCCGGTCGCGGATGCGTACAAGCAGTGCGACCAGTTCCTCGGTGCCGCGCCCAAGCACCATGTATTGCGCGCCAAGCGCCATGCCCGTCACGAGGCCGGCCAGCGTGGTGTAGAGCGCCGTGCCCATGCCGCCGCTCATCGAGATCAGCAGCGTCTGGATGTTTTCAGGCGTCGGTGCCGGGCCAGACGACAACGAACCCAGGATCATGATGAAGCCGATGATGGTGCCGACCAGCCCAAGCCGGATCAGGATGTCGACGAGGTACCAGCCGATATCAACGGGCGAGCGCAGCCGGTCAGCATAGATTTCCAGCGTCAGCGGTTGTTCGCCGTAGCGTGCCGGGTCAGCGAGGCGCGCGGTGCGCAGATCCGCCACATAGCCTTGCACGAACTCCGCCGGCGTCGAGAAATCCAGTGCCCGGTCGTCCAGCGGAGCGGCGGCTGTGGTGTCTAGCGGTGGCCGATGCAACCAGTTGTCGGCTGCGGTGATCTGGCGGGTAACGCGCACCACGTGCCAGGCAGCATGTGCCGTTGCCGCCAGGAACAGGCCGGCGATGAGGATGCACAGCCGGCTGGCGTCGGCTTCGAGAACCTGCTCGAAGTAGCCGTGGTCATGGGCAATGTAGGCCGCGACCAGCACCAGCCCCGCCAGCAACGACCACGCCTGCAGAAAGATGTACCCTCGCGCCCTTCCCCGCATCGCCTACTCGAAACCTTCCGGCCGAAGAGAATCAAGGTTGTAGAACTGCTCCCTGGCCACCTGCATGTGCGACGGGGTCAGTTCCAGGCTGCCCGCCATCCACGACATGTAGATCTCGGCTATTTCCTTGCCGTTGGATCGCGCATGCCGCAGCCAGGCATAGGCCCGGACCAGGTCAAGCTTCACGCCACGACCGTAGCGATACATCAATGACACGTTGATCTGTGCATCGGCCCAGTTGTTGAGCGCTGAACGCATGTACCACTTGAGCGCTTCGTCGATGTTCACTTCAGTGCCGAGGCCAAGCATGTAAAGGTTGCCCAGCTGGTTCTGCGACCACGGGTCGCCAGCTTCAGCATTTGGTTGCAGCTTGACGAGCGCGGCAGCATAGCGCCCGGACTGAATGTCTTCGGTGGCGGTGGAATTTGCCAGCCGGATTTGCCACGCCACCAGTGCGATCGCTGCGGCCAGCACGACGCCAGCCACCAACCATAAGGTCTTGCCTGAGCCGCCACGGCGTGCCTGACCGGTGTTCAACTGCGAGGTCCTCCAATGGACGTTCGCCAAAGTATGCGCCATGTTGAACTGGGGCGGCAACGCCGTTTTTCCGGAAAACGGTAATTGTGTCCGGTCGCCGGCAATCCGTCCAACCGGCCGGCAATGGATCAACAGACCGGACAAGCAAACTCTTGCAATCCGGTCACTTTGGCGCAAAGGTGGCACCGTCCAGATTCCCGGCGCTTGCTGGTTCAGAATGCTTGGCGCAACGAGCACAACCATACGCAAGGGCGACGGGCAAGCCTTGGCCGATAACATGAACGCAAAACATCAAGCAGGGAGCAAACGGCCATGAAGACACGGGCTGCTGTAGCATTCGAGGCAGGCAAGCCGCTGGAGATCGTCGAGGTTGATCTGGAAGGTCCGAAGGCCGGCGAAGTGCTGGTCGAGATCAAGGCCACCGGCATCTGCCATACTGACGAGTTCACCCGTTCGGGCGACGACCCGGAAGGTGCGTTCCCGGCGATCCTGGGCCATGAGGGTGCCGGCGTCGTGCTCGAGGTCGGCCCGGGCGTCACATCGCTCAAGGCCGGCGATCACGTCATTCCGCTGTATACGCCTGAATGCCGCGAGTGCGAGTACTGTCTCAACCCCAAGACCAACCTGTGCCAGAAGATCCGCTCCACGCAAGGTCAGGGCCTGATGCCGGACGGCACCAGCCGGTTCTCCTACAAGGGCAAGAAGATCCTGCACTACATGGGCTGCTCGACGTTTGCCAACCACACCGTTCTGCCCGAGATCGCGCTGGCCAAGGTCAACCCGAATGCCCCGTTCGACAAGATCTGCTACATCGGCTGCGGCGTCACCACCGGCATTGGCGCGGTTATCAACACCGCCAAGGTGGAGATCGGCTCCAACGTGGTGGTGTTCGGTCTCGGCGGCATTGGCCTCAACGTCATCCAGGGCGCACGGCTTGCCGGTGCCAGCATGATCGTTGGCGTCGACCTCAATGACGGCAAGGAAGAATGGGGCCGCAAGTTCGGCATGACGCATTTCGTGAACCCGTCGAAGATCGACGGCGACCTTGTTGCCCACCTGGTCGAGTTGACCGGTGGCGGGGCGGACTACTCGTTCGAATGCGTCGGCAACGTCAAGCTGATGCGCATGGCGCT
>CAYMJJ010000195.1:0-3877 GCA_964390445.1 uncultured Anderseniella sp. | reverse complement strand
GCTAGCGTCGGAATGGCAAACCGAGACCGACCGCCTGTCTGGCGAGATGTTCGGCCCGATCTCGGGTCTCCTCAGAGACCATATCCTGCTAACCGCCGGGAATAACGGGCGAATTCACAGTCCATAGTGTTAGGGGAGGTTTGCGTGCAGTGGCTGGCTGGGGAACCTGGATTCGAACCAGGACTAACGGAGTCAGAGTCCGTGGGTCTACCGTTAACCTATTCCCCACCGCTCAGCCATGTGCGTGTGCGGGTGGCTTAGCCAATTCGCACAAGCGGTGTCAAGCCTCGTGCTGTCACACCCCGGGCAATGATCAGATGATTCAATCTGATCGTGAGGTGCCTCAGCCGCGCAGCTTCTGCAACAATGAGTTCAGCCGCATATCTCCAGAACCGCCGGCCGCAGGCGCACGCTCGGCCTGTCCCGGGGCAGGTGCGTGGGCACCGCTGCCAATGTTCAGGCTGGCGGCGTCGAGTGGCTTCTTCAGCAGGGATGAGCCGATGCCCGCCATGGCCTGCTGAGGCGCTGGCGCCGCTGCAGCCTGGGGTGGTGCGGCGTATGCCGGTGTCGGTACCTGTGCCTGCGCCGCCGCGGCCTGGACGGGCGCTGCTGCAGGCGCTGCAACGCCTTGTACGCCAACGGGCGGCTCAAGGTGAACCTGGTCCGTTGATCCCACCTCGTCAGTATAGCCTACGGCATACGATTGCATCCGCCAGCGCGCCACGATGGCATCGAGGAAGCCATCTTCTGGCACGTCTATGGCCCAGTTGCGGGTGAACGATGCGGTCGAGCTTTTTGGCAATGCGTGGCTTGGCAGCAGGTCAAACTTGATGCGTGTGGGCAGCGAAACGCCTTCGCCGAAGGTCACCGCTTCGCCGGTTCCCATGGTGGGCATGAACTCCAGCAGTGACGCAGCCGCGTCGGAAATGCCGGCCTTGAGGATTTCCTGGTCGCGCTCGTTGGTCAGGCGCATCGAGAATACGGTGTTGCACTGCGAAAGGATGGTCGGGTCAAGTTCGGCCGGCCGCTGAGACACGATTGCCAGCGAAACGCCGTACTTGCGGCCTTCCTTGGCAATACGCGAGATGGCGCGCTTGGTCGGCTCGAAGCCGCTGGTCTTGTCGATGGGCACATAACGGTGCGCTTCCTCGCACACGAAGGTGATCGGCACGCGGCCCTGGCTCCACAAGCCGAAGTCGAACGCCATGCGTGCCAGCACGGACACGCACACGTTGATCACTTCCGACGGCAGACCGCCCAGTTCAAGTACGGTGATCGGCTTGTCGTTGACGGGAATGCGGAATATCCGGCCGACCACTTCCGCCATATTGTCGGAAATCGTCATGTGACCGAACATGAACGAATAGCGCGGATCACGGACGATCGCGTCGATACGGGATTTCAACCGCTTGAACGGCGCAAGTTCGCCCTTCAGGTCCAGCTTGCCGAGGCTTTCGTCCAGCAGGCCGATCAGGTCCGAAGCACGATAGGGAACCGGTGTATCCACGCCCACCGCGATCATGTCGTGTCCGTCCTTGCTGCGCAACGTTGGCGACTTGTCGCGGCGCGAACTGTTGGCATAACGCTGCTTTGCCATCGGGATCAGGTCGCGCAGGATCTCGATGTCCTGCTCGCGGTTCGGCTGGTTGCCGATGATGATTTCGACGATTTCCTCGAAGTTGAGCATCCAGAACGGCAGGCTCATGTTCTGCGGCTGGATGACCTCGGCATATTCCTTGAACGAGGCCGCGTATTCGCGGTGCATGTCCAGCAACAGGATATGCGCCTTCGGATTCTTTTCGAGAATGCGCCGCAGGATCAGTGCAACCGAGCACGACTTGCCGGTGCCGGTGGTGCCGAGCACGGCAAAGTGCTTGCCCAACAGGTCGTCGATCTTGACCATGGCGGGAATGCTGGGGTCCTGCTGGATGTGGCCGATGCGGATCGAACTGTCCTGGTCGGCGGCATAAGCCATCGCCAGTTCATGCTGCGATGCGCGCGACACCACGTTTCCGAGGCCGGGATAGGACGACACGCCCCGCCGGAAGCTCTTCGGGTTGCCGTCTTCGTCACGCGGCAATTCACCGATGAACTCGACCTCGACGATGCGCATTTCTGCATGCTGGTTCTCGTGCGACGGGGTCGGTGAACTCAACGCAGATACCAGCGCCAGAGTGACCGTTGATTCGGTATCGACCTTCAGCAGCGTACCGATTTCCGGAGACGTCTCCGGTGCAGCGGAAAACGGGTCCTCGGCATCCAGCAGGATGATGGCGTGCGCACCAGTCACCGCGACGATCCGCCCGATGCGTTCGCTGGCAGCGTTCATCTTGCGGCTGGACGATGAAGGGGATTGTGTCTGGCTTGTCATTTTGGCCGCCTTGTCAATGCGAAGTAACGGTTTGCTCATGCAGACCGGTCGTGCCGGAAGCGGATGGAACGTCCACCTCTGCTTCCAGGGAAGTCTTGCCCTTGCTTACCGGGATCGTGAAACTGGCAACCGTTCCATGTCCTTTTTGGCTTTCGAGGCTGAAACGGCCCCGGTGTGCCTTGATCAATGCAACCGAGATCGGCAGTCCCAGCCCGGTACCTTCATTGGCATCGCCGTGACCGTTGCGGACCTGGCCGAACGGCTGCGTTGCCATGTGCAGTTCTTCCTGCGTCATGCCCTTGCCGCTGTCTGCCACCGAGAACCGGATGTAACCGTCGTTGGTCGGCTTGATCTCGATTGACACCATTCCGTTGTTGCCAGTGAACTTGACTGCATTGCTGAGCAGGTTCAGCAGAACCTGTTTCAACCGGAGCGGATCGGCGTAGGCGTCCGGCAGATCGGCCGGGACATTGCAATTGATGGTAATACCGCTGGTGGCCGCGCGTGGTTCGATGAAGTGAATGCAACTCGACAGCAGCGGCCTGACATCAACCATCTGGAGGTCGACCGCCAGTTTTCCGGCCTGGATTTTTGATACGTCCAGAATTTCGTTGATCAGTTGAAGCAGATGCTGGGCCGCCTCGTGAATGTAGCCGGCATACTGCTCGATCTGCTCTTCCTTGAGCTTCTTCTGCGTTTGCAGCATGTCGGAAAAGCCGATGATGGCATTGAGGGGTGTGCGCAGCTCATGGCTCATCGATGCGATGAATTCAGACTTGGCCTTGGACGCAAGCTCGGCCTCGACGCGCGCGGCCTGCACGGCCACGGCGGATCGTTCCTGCTGTTGCGACAGTTGGATCTGCTCCGAGAATTCGCCGATCAGCGAACCTTGTGCAAACCAGCTCTTGCCAAAGTCTCTCATTCACTCTCCCCTCCAGATTGGTGACCTTAGCTGCCAAGGGCTAATCAGGCGTTAATGTGACGGTTCTGCGCCTGGTTTGTGATCGCTGGCGATCCTTTCAGCTTGCTTTACCTGCCGCGCAAAGGTGCTACAGTGATTTCAACGCAACGTATGAGGCAGAATGCGGGTCACGTGTGTCCCCCCGGTATTGCTTTTCTGAGCCACAGGGGAGCGGGTGCCGCTGGCTGTATTCTGGCAAGGTGATGAATTGGGCGCTGAGGGCAAATCCGGCAAGAAGCCGGATAAGGCTCGCCGGCGGCACGGGTGGCCGCTTCGGCGGCCGCCTCGCCAGCAAGGTGACGACAATGCGGTTTCGGCCCCGGCCCGCGATGCAGCCGGTCCGCAGGCGCAACCGCGCGAGCTATTGCGCGAAGGCGTCTATGGCGCTCTCGACCTCGGCACCAACAACTGCCGCCTCCTGCTGGCCCGGCCCGCGCGCACCCAGACCGGGTTCGAGGTGGTCGATGCCTACTCTCGCATCGTGCGACTTGGCGAAGGCGTGCTGCACACCGGCAATCTGTCGGACGATGCGATCGACCGCACCA
>CAYMJJ010000194.1:0-3906 GCA_964390445.1 uncultured Anderseniella sp. | reverse complement strand
ATGTTCGAGACACTTCAAGACCGCCTCAGTGGCATCTTCGACAAGCTGACCGGGCGCGGGGCGCTTTCGGAAGCTGACGTCGATACCGCCATGCGCGAGGTCCGCCGGGCGCTGATCGAGGCGGACGTTGCGCTCGAGGTCGTCCGCAGCTTCGTCGAGGACGTCAAGCAGAAGGCCATCGGCCGTGAGGTCGTCAAGTCGGTCACCCCGGGCCAGATGGTCGTCAAGATCGTCAATGACGCGCTGGTCGAGATGCTGGGCAAGGACCCCGCCCCGCTCAATCTGAAGGCCACCCCGCCGGTGCCGGTGCTGATGGTTGGCCTGCAGGGCTCGGGCAAGACCACCAGCACCGCCAAGATCGCCAAGCGGCTGAAGGAGCGCGAGAAGAAGAAGGTCATCATGGCCTCGCTCGATACCCGCCGCCCCGCCGCGCAGGAACAGCTCGCCATTCTCGGCCAGCAGATCGGCGTGGACACCCTGCCCATCGTCAAGGGCGAGCAACCCGAAGCCATCACCCGGCGCGCCATGTCGGAAGCCCGCAAGGGTGGCTACGACGTGCTTATGCTGGACACCGCCGGCCGCCTGTTCATCGACGAGGAACTGATGGCCGAGGTGCAGGCGGTGCGCGACATCGCCCAGCCAGCCGAAACCCTGCTGGTCGCCGATGCGCTGACTGGTCAGGACGCGGTAAACCTCGCCCGCTCATTCGACGAGCAGGTCGGCATCACAGGCCTCGTGCTGACCCGTATCGACGGTGACGGCCGCGGCGGTGCGGCTTTGTCGATGCGCGCCGTCACCGGCAAGCCGATCAAGCTGCTTGGCACCGGGGAAAAGCTCGACGGGCTGGAAGACTTCCACCCCGAACGCATCGCCTCGCGCATCCTGGGCATGGGCGATGTCGTCTCGCTGGTGGAAAAAGCGGCCCAGACCATCGACGCCGACAAGGCCCAGAAGATGGCCGAGCGGCTGCGCAAGGGCCAGTTCGACCTCGACGACCTCGCCGACCAGATCCGCCAGATGCAGAAGATGGGCGGCATGTCCGGCCTGATGGGCATGATGCCCGGCATGGGAAAGATCAAGAAGCAGCTTGATGGCGTAGATCTCGACAACTCCATCCTGAAGCGTCAGATCGCCATGATCTCGTCGATGACCAAGCAGGAACGCCGCAACCCGAAGGTCATGAATGCCTCGCGCAAGAAACGCGTCGCGAAAGGTGCCGGCGTCGAGGTGCAGGACATCAACAAGCTGCTCAAGATGCACCTTCAGATGGCCGACATGATGAAGAAGATGCGCAAGGGCAAGGGCGGCATGCTGGGCAAAATGATGGGCATGGGCGGTGGTGCCGGCATGCCATCTGCCGAGGAAATGGAAAAGATGCAGGCCGAGCTGTCCGCCATGGACCCGAACTCGCTGCCGCCTGAACTGCGCGAGATTGCCGAAGGCAAGATGCCGCAAATGCCCAAGGGCCTGCCGGGCCTCGGGGGCTTGGGTGGTGGCCTGCCAGGCGGCCTTCCCGGTCTCGGCGGCAAGGGCGGCCTGCCGGGCCTTGGCGGCGGCGGCTTCAAGGGTCTGCCCGGGTTCGGAAAGAAGAAGAAATAATCTGCAACGCACGTAGAGCACGAGCGATGCGCAGGTTCCGGATCATCAGGAACACAAATCAATTCAAGAGTTCAACCGACATCTAAAATCAGGAGTGAAAACAGATGGCATTGAAGATCAGACTGGCCCGCGGCGGCTCCAAGAAGCGTCCGTACTACCGCATCGTTGTTGCGCAGGCGACCGCCCCGCGCGACGGCTCGTTCATCGAGAAGGTCGGCACCTACAACCCGTTGCTACCCAAGGATTCAGGTGAGCGCGTGAGCCTCAACGTCGATCGCGTCAAGCACTGGCTGTCCGTTGGTGCCCAGCCGACCGACCGCGTGCTGCGCTTCCTCGATGCTGCCGGCCTCGAAAAGCGTGAAGCCCGCAACAACCCGAACAAGGCCAAGCCGGGCAAGAAGCGTCTCGAGCGCGAAGCGGCTGAAGTCGAAGCCGCCGAGAAGGCCAAGGAAGCCGCCAAGGCTGAAGCCGCTGCTGCTGCCGAAGCTGCAGCAGCCGAGAAGGCTGTTGCAGAAGAAGCTGCTGCTGCTCCTGCCGAGGCACCTGCCGAAGAAGCAGCCGCTGAAGCTTCGGCTGAAGAAACCACGGCTTGATGATCGGGTGCGCGGATGCCTGATGGTTCGCGCATCGTGCTGGGCCGCATCACCGGCGCACATGGCATAAAGGGCGAGGTGAAGCTGCAAAGCTTCACCTCCGACCCCGAATCCATCGCCAGCTACGGTCCACTCGACAGCTCTGCCGGTGGAACGCTGGTGGTCAGGTCGCTCGCACCGTTCAAGGGCATGTTCCGCGCCCGGCTCGAAGGCATCACCGAGCGTAATGCTGCCGAGGCGCTGCGCGGCGTAGAACTTTCCATCGACCGGTCCCGGTTGCCGGAGCCGGACGGCGATGAGATCTATCACGCCGACCTGATCGGCCTTGCTGCCCATGATCGCGCCGGCCAGCTGGTTGGCACGGTGGTCAGCGTGCTCGACTTTGGCGCGGGTGAACTGCTGGAGCTGAAACCCGCTGACGGAACGGCAACGGTACTCGTACCGTTCAACACCGAAACCGTGCCGGACATCGACCTTGATGCCGGCCGGCTGACCATCGACCCTCCCGAAGGGTTGCTCGACCCGGACTGAAAGAGCCTCGACCCATGCC
Organism: uncultured Anderseniella sp.; assembly: GCA_964390445.1. GTDB lineage: Bacteria > Pseudomonadota > Alphaproteobacteria > Rhizobiales > Aestuariivirgaceae > Anderseniella. The sequence continues at coordinate 1,164 of CAYMJJ010000194.1, read as the reverse complement.
CTACCTGGCGACAGTGCTGACCCTGTACCCGGACATGTTTCCGGGACCGCTGGCCATGTCGATGGCTGGGCGCGGTCTGACGGATGGCGTGTGGGCGATTGATGTCCATGACATCCGCGCCTCGGCAACCGACAAGCATGCCTCGGTCGATGACACGCCTGCCGGTGGCGGGCCGGGCATGGTGCTGCGCCCCGACGTGCTGGCGCGCGCCATCGATGCCGCAACGCCCGATGATGACACCCGTCCGCGTCTGCTGATGTCGCCGCGCGGCACGCCGCTTACCCAGGCCCTAGTACGCAAGCTGGCAGCCGGTGACGGCGTGGTCATCGTATGCGGCCGGTTTGAGGGCGTCGATGAACGTGTCATCGAAGCGCGCAATCTCGAGGAAGTCAGCATCGGCGACTACATTGTCTCAGGCGGCGAGCCGGCGGCCCTTGTACTCCTCGATGCCATTGTGCGGCTGTTGCCGGGCATCATGGGCAACCAGGCATCCGGCAACGAGGAAAGCTTCGAGACAGGACTGCTCGAACACCCGCAGTACACGCGACCGCGCGAATGGGAGGGCCGCGAGATTCCGGCCGTCCTGCTGTCCGGCGACCACAAGGCCATCGCCGGCTGGAAGCGCGAGATGTCGGCAAAACTCACCGCCGAACGCCGCCCTGACCTGCTGGCAGCCAAAAACCGCGACGAAACCGCCACGTTGCCCGATAAACATTGACTTTGACTCCCACTCGACGGTAAAGACCCGCATTCTTCTAAAGGGACTAGTGTTATGAACATCATCCAGCAGCTCGAGCTCGAGCAGGCTCAAGCGATTACTGCCAAACGCGCAGTGCCGGAATTCGGCCCCGGCGATACCGTGATTGTCGCTGTGCGCGTCACCGAAGGCGAGCGCTCACGTATCCAGAACTATGAAGGCGTGGTCATTGCACGTTCCGGCGCAGGCCTGAACGAAAGCTTCACCGTGCGCAAGCTCTCCTATGGCGAAGGTGTCGAACGTGTGTTCCCGCTGTTCTCGCCCCTGGTCGAGGACATCAAGGTGCTGCGCCGTGGCAAGGTACGCCGTGCCAAGCTGTATTACCTGCGTGGCCGCACCGGCAAGCGTGCGCGTATTGCCGAGAAGAAGCGCACCATCGTCGTACCGGCGACCGGTGAAAAGAATGC
>CAYMJJ010000193.1:0-3911 GCA_964390445.1 uncultured Anderseniella sp. | reverse complement strand
CCAAGCGCCGCGCCACGGATACGATACTGGAAACCGTTGGTGGCGTGGTAACCCGCGTTGGTGACGAAACCGTCGGCGAGATGTGGTCGCTCTATGATGGCCAGGACGTGCTGTCGGAAATCGACCCGCAATGGGCCCAGAACATCGAGAACCACATCCATTCGGTGATCGCGCGCGACCCGTTCCACGTGTCTGCCAACACCGACCCCAAGGGCGACCGGTCCAAGGCGCCACAGGACCAGGACCCGGACATGCTGCTGCACGTGGTCAAGGAAACCGACGCGGGCATCGTGGTGCGCGGCGCGAAGTACGAAACCGCAGCGGCCTATGCCAACCAGGCTTTCACCAAGCCAACCATCGCCAACTGGGGCAATGACGCCTACTCCGACTATGCAGTGGGCTTCATCTGCAATCTCGACTCGCCAAACCTGAAATTCATCTGCCGTACCGGCTTTGCGGGCCGTGCCGATGCGCGCGACTATCCGCTCGCCAACAAGTTCGACGAGGTCGATACGCTGGTGATCTTCGACAACGTGCTGATCCCTTGGGAGAACGTGCTGTTCTACCGGCACACCAGGGCAGCCGCCTTCATCCGCGCCACGCTGCACAGGTACTCTGCCTTCGCCTTCGTGCAGCGCAACCTGAAGGTTGCCGACATGCTGATCGGGGCGGCCCTGTTCAACGCACGCCAGACCGGCCTCGACAAGCAACCGGCGGTGCAGGAAAAGCTGGCCGAGCTTGCCATGTACCGCGAGACGATCAACGCGCACCTGACAGCGGCCATCACCCTGGGCGAGCGCTCGCCTGCCGGGTTGATGATGCCGAACCAGTCGCTGCTGATGACCGGCCGGGTGCATGCCTGCTCGAACCTCTATGAGGCCATCAACACCGCGCGCGACCTGTGCGGCGGGCAGATCTGCGTCACGCCGGACGTGGCCTCGTTCGAGGACGAAGCCACCAAGCCATGGCTGCAGAAGTACTACACCCTGAACGACGAGTGGATGGCTGAAGACCGGCGCAAGCTGCTGGCCTATGCGCGTGACCTGATCTCGTCGGACTATGCCGGGCACCGGCTGGCGTTCCAGATGTTTGCCCAGTCGCCCCGGTTCAACCAGCTTGCCGCGATCTATCGCAACTTCGACTTTGACGGCCCGCTCGACTTCGTGAAGAAGTCTGCCGGACTGTCGGACCGGGTGCGGCCGGACAGCAAGCGCCCGCAGGGAGATGGCGCGGTGAACCAGTGGTTCTCCACCCACGGCTCGATCAAGCAAGCGGCAGAATAGGGCACCACCTTGAACCTCGTGCGTACCGTTGATCTGCGAGAGCGCTTCCTGCAAGGCATGAGCTGTGCTGCAGCAACGGTCAATGTGGTGACCACCGATGGTGCCGCAGGCCGCGAGGGCGTGACGGTGTCGGCGATGTCGGCGGTGTCGGCGGACGGCATTGCGCCCACGCTGCTGGTGTGCGTGCACCAGAAGTCACCAGCAGCTAAGACCATCATCGACAATGGCTGCTTCTGCGTGAACGTGTTGCGCGATGACCAGTCGTATGTGTCCGACACGTTTGCCGGGCGCATCAAGACCGCCGATGGCGGCAAGTTCTCGTGTGGTTCATGGGCCACCATGACCACCGGTGCGCCGCGCTTCGTCGATCCGCTGACCGCGTTCGACTGCACCGTGAAATCGTCTGAGCGGGTTGGCACGCACCATGTGTTCATCGGCGAAGTGCAGGAAATCTTCCTTGCAACCAGCGGCCACCCGCTGATCTATGCGCACCGTGCCTATGGCTCGCCGGTCAAGATTGCCCCGGCCCGGGCCGGCCTCAACCGCCAGCCGGATGCACTGCGGCTGGGCACACTGCACACGTTCGGCCCGTACATCCTGCCGGCCATCCTGCAGGACCTCGAACAGTCGGTTGGCCCGGTGCAACTGGACCTGCACGAAGGCGACCAGCGCCGGCTGATGGAACTGCTGCGGGCGGGCGATATCGACCTTGCCTTCCTGTACGATTTCGACATTGCGCCTGACCTGCTGGCAACGCCGCTGGCAAACCTGTCACCTTATGTGCTGCTGCCCGACGGCCATCCGCTGGCTGCGCACGAACGCATTGCGCTGAAGGACCTGCTGGACGAACGCCTGGTGCTGCTGGATGCACCGCCCAGCCGTGAATATTTCCTGTCGCTGTTTGACGGCGTGGGCGAGCCGAAGGTGGGCTACCGCGCGCAGAGCTTCGAGATGGTGCGGGGCATGGTGGCGCACGGGCTGGGCTACTCGCTGCTGGCGACCAAGCCTGCGTCCGCAATGAGCTATGACGGCAAGGCGCTGATCACCCGCACCATCGCCGATCCACTCCCGTCGGGCAGGCTGGTTTTGTGCCAGCGCCGGGGCGCAGTGCTGGACCGGGCCACTTCGCGGTTTCGCGAACACTGCGTCGCGTTGCTCAACGCAGCGGCCGTGTGATGTCGCCGTCCCGATCAACCCGGCTGCGCTTCACACTTCGCCAACTGGAGTACCTTGTGGCCGTCGGCGAGGCTGGGTCCATCGCGGAGGCGGCCAATCAGCTCAACGTCTCGTCGCCGTCGATCTCGGCCGCCATAAGCCAGCTCGAGCAGGAGTTCGGGGTGCAGCTTTTCGTGCGCAAGCCGGCGCACGGGCTGTCGCTGAGCTCGGCCGGGCGGCGCTTCCTGAACGAGGCCGGACAGGTCCTCGACGCCGCACACGGCCTGAACGGGCTGGCCGACGACATATCCGGTGCGGTGGCAGGACCGTTTTCGGTGGGCTGCCTGCTGACGTTCGCGCAGCTTGTGCTGCCGGAAATCCGCCAGCGGTTCGAGCTGAAGTATCCACAAGTGCGCATCCGCCAGACCGAAGGCCACCAGGGCCAATTGCTTGACCTGCTGCGCCGGGGCGAACTGGACGTGGCGCTGACCTATGATCTGGAGATCGGCCAGGACCTGGTGTTCATGCCGTTTGCCGAACTGCCGCCCTATGTGCTGCTGCCGGCGTCGCACCGGCTGGCGGGTGAGCCCGAACTGTCTGTCCAGGACCTCGACGGCGAGCCAATGATCCTGCTCGACCTGCCGTATTCGGGCGAATACATGCTGTCGATCCTGCGCGACAACGGGGTGGTGCCGCGCATCGCCGAGAAGACCCGGGACATGGCGGTGCTGCATTCGATGGTGGCGAATGGTTATGGCTTTGCGCTGGCCAACATCCGGCCCCGGTCCGATACATCACCGGACGGCAAGCCACTGCGATTCGTGCCGCTGACGGGCGGCCTGAGGCCGATGAACCTCGGGCTGGTGCGGGTGCGGACCGAGCTGACCACGCGGGTCATGAAGGCGTTCACCGAGCACTGCAGCGAGCAGATTTCATCGGCCAGCATTCCCGGGTTGATGCCGGGGGAAGGCTAGTTGCCGAGGATGCCGGGCAGCTTCAGGCCATGCTCCTTCGCGCAGTCGATGGCGATGTCATAGCCCGCATCAGCGTGGCGCATGACGCCGGTCGCCGGGTCGTTCCACAGCACCCGCTCCAGCCGCCGGGCTGCATCATCGGTGCCATCAGCGACGATGACCATGCCGGCGTGCTGCGAATAGCCCATGCCGACACCGCCGCCGTGGTGCAGCGACACCCATGTCGCGCCGGAAGCCGTATTGAGCAGCGCATTGAGCAACGGCCAGTCGGACACCGCGTCCGAGCCGTCCTTCATGGCTTCGGTCTCGCGGTTGGGCGAGGCGACGGAGCCTGAATCCAGGTGGTCGCGACCGATCACCACCGGGGCCTTTAGTTCGCCCGACTTCACCATCTCGTTGAAGGCAAGTCCTGCCTTGTGCCGGTCGCCCAGTCCGATCCAGCAGATGCGCGCCGGCAGGCCCTGGAACGCGATCCGTTCGCGTGCCATGTCGAGCCACT
>CAYMJJ010000192.1:0-3918 GCA_964390445.1 uncultured Anderseniella sp. | reverse complement strand
CCAGCCTGCTTGAGGGTTTCGCGCAGGTATTCACGGATGCGGAAATCCTCGTGCAGCAGCTTGGAATACTCCGCGCCGTCAGCGAACCAGCGGCTGTCCCAGGTGCGGTTGATGCCGAGGCGAAAACCGATCGGATTGACTTTCTGACCCATCAGGCGGCCTCCTCGACCTGGCGAACCACGATGGTGATTTCGCTGAAAAACTTCTCGATGCGGCCAACGCGGCCACGGGCACGCGGCGTCCAGCGCTTCATGACCATCTTCTTGCCGACATACGCTTCGGCAACAACGAGCGCGTTGATGTCGAGATCGTGGTTGTTTTCGGCATTGGCGATTGCAGACTCGAGTGTCTTCTTCACGTCACCGGCGATGCGGCGGCGCGAGAACATCAGGTCGGCCAAAGCCCTTTCAACCTTCTTGCCGCGAATGATCGTGGCAACTTCGTTAAGCTTGCGAGGCGAGACGCGAAGGTTGCGCGTTACCGCGCGTGCTTCATTGTCAGCCAGGGTACGCTGTCTGGACGCTTTACCCATTGATCCTTACCTCTTCGACTTCTTGTCGGCCTGATGGCCGTAGTAGGTGCGGGTCGGCGCAAATTCACCGAGCTTGTGGCCAACCATGTCTTCCGACACCAGCACCGGCACATGCTTGTTGCCGTTGTGGACAGCAAACGTCAGGCCGACGAACTGGGGCAGGATGGTCGAGCGGCGGCTCCAGGTCTTGATCGCCTGGTTGCGACCGGAAGACCGTGCAGCCTCTGCCTTGTTGAGCAGATACCCGTCAACGAACGGGCCCTTATGCAGTGAACGAGCCATTCAACTTAACCCTTATTTCTTCTTGCGCTGGTGGCGCGAGCGAACGATGAACTTGTCCGACGACTTGTTGGAGCGGGTACGCTTGCCCTTGGTCGGCTTGCCCCATGGCGTCACCGGGTGACGGCCACCGGAGGTACGGCCTTCACCACCACCGTGCGGGTGGTCGATCGGGTTCATCGCGACGCCGCGGACAACCGGGCGGCGGCCACGCCAGCGCGAGCGCCCTGCCTTGCCGTCATTGGTATTCATGTGGTCCTGGTTCGAGACTGCACCAACAGTGGCGCGGCAGTCGGAAGCAACCATGCGGGTTTCACCGGACTTCAACCGGATCAGCGCCATCGAGCGATCACGGCCGACCAGCTGGGCGTAGCCACCGGCAGAGCGTGCAATCTGGCCGCCCTTGCCCGGCTTCATCTCCACATTGTGGATGATGGTGCCGACCGGCATGGACGACAGCGGCATGGAGTTGCCAGGCTTGACGTCAACGCCCGAGGAACCAGATACGACGCTGTCGCCGGCATTCAGGCGCTGCGGTGCAAGAATGTACGACAGGTCGCCATTCTCGTACTTGATCAGCGCTATGAAGGCGGTCCGGTTCGGATCGTACTCGATACGCTCTACGGTTGCCGTGCCTTCGCGCGAACGCTTGAAGTCGACGACGCGATAGGTACGCTTGTGACCACCACCGCGGCTGAAGGATGTCTGGCGGCCATGGTTGTTGCGGCCACCGCTCTTCGACAGGCCTTCGGTCAGGGTCTTGACCGGCTTGCCCTTCCAAAGGCCGGAACGGTCAACGATCACGAGCTGACGCTGTCCCGGCGTGTTGGGCTTGAAGGTTTTAAGTGCCATCGTACTCTGGTCCCGATCGCTCGATTAACTTACAGGCTGGACGTGACGTCGATGGACTGGCCATCTTCGAGTGTCACGATTGCCTTCTTCACATCGCTCTGGCGGCCGCGAATGCCACGGAAACGCTTGGTCTTGCCCTTGCGGTTCAGCGTGTTGACAGCTTTCACCTTGACCGAAAACAGTTCCTCAACCGCCTTCTTGATCTCGGGCTTGGACGCCGTTGCGGCCACATTGAACACCACCTGGTTTGCTTCGCTCAGCAAGGTCGCCTTTTCGGTGATCGAAGGTGAGCGGATGATGTCGTAGTTCTTTTCCATGCTCATTTGAAACGCGCCTCCAGCGCATCAACGGCAGCCTTGGTCAGCACCAGCTTCTGGCGGCGCAGGATGTCGTAGACATTGATGCCCTGCACAGGCAGCACGTCCACGTTGATCAGGTTGCCGGCTGCCTTGGCGAAGTTCTCGTTCACCTGGGCGCCGTCGATCACCAGCACATTGCTGATGCCCAGCTTTTCAAACGCACCGGCAAGATCCTTGGTCTTCGCTGACTTGGCGTCGGCATTGTCCAGAATGATCAACTCGTTGGCCTTGACCTTCGAAGACAGCGCATGACGCAAGGCTAGCGCACGAACCTTCTTGGGAAGGTCGATGGCGTGGCTGCGCACAACCGGGCCATGGGCCTTGCCGCCGCCGACAAAGATGCCGGAGCGCTTGGAACCGTGACGGGCACCGCCGCCGCCCTTCTGGCGGCCGAACTTGGCGCCGGTGCGCGAAATCTCGGCCCGGCCCTTGGTCTTGTGTGTCCCCGCGCGACGCTTGGCCAGTTGCCAGGTCACCATGCGGTGCAGGATGTCGGCGCGCGGCTCGAGACCGAAGATCTCGTCGGAGAGATCAACCGTGCCGGCCTTCTTGGCGTCGAGAGTTTGAATATCGGTCTTCATTCTTTGGTCTCTCCCTCGGTACCGGCGTCGCCAGCGGCATCGCCTGCATCCCCGGCATCGGCTTGCTTGGAAGCCTCGAGGGCCTTGCGCTGTTCCTCGGCCTGCTCTGCCGCGATACGTGCAGCTTCTGCTTCGGCCTCGGCTGCAGCAGCGGCTTCGGCTTCCTCGGCTGCCTTGGCAGCTTCGGCAGCAGCAGAGCGCAGCGCTGCGGGCAGGATTGCGTTTTCAGCGGCAGGCTTCTTGACGGCGTCGCGCAGAAGCACCCAGCCGCCCTTGGCACCCGGTACCGCACCCTTGACCATGATCAGGCCGCGGTCGGTATCGGTCTTGACGACCTGCAGGTTCTGCACCGTCACGCGCTCGTTACCCATGTGACCGGCCATCTTCTTGCCCTTGAACACCTTGCCGGGGTCCTGGCACTGGCCGATGGAGCCATGCGAACGGTGGCTGACGGATACGCCGTGCGATGCACGAAGACCACCGAAGTTGTGGCGCTTCATGGCACCGGCAAAGCCCTTGCCGATCGAGGTGCCGGATACGTCAACGAACTGGCCGGCGAAGTAATGGTCGGCGATGATTTCCTCCCCCACGTTGACCAGGTTGTCCGGGCTCACGCGGAACTCGACCACCTTGCGCTTGGGTTCGACCTTGGCAGCAGCGAACTGGCCGCGCTCAGCCTTGGTAAGACGCTTTGGCTTGGCCATGCCGACGCCGAGCTGCAGCGCGGTATAACCGTGCTTGTCAGCGGTCTTCTGGCCCACCACCTGGCAGTTATCCAGCTTCAGCACGGTCACCGGAACATGTTCACCGGCGTCGGTGAAAATCCGGGTCATGCCCAGCTTCTGTACAATCACTCCTGAACGCATTGTTCAGACTCCCGTTCAATCGGCCCTGGTCTCAGAGCTTGATCTCAACATCCACACCAGCCGCCAGGTCGAGCTTCATAAGCGCGTCAACCGTCTGCGGAGTAGGATCCACGATGTCGAGGATCCGGCGATGCGTGCGCATTTCGAACTGCTCACGGCTTTTCTTGTCGACATGCGGCGACCGGTTTACCGTGAAGCGTTCGATGCGCGTCGGCAGGGGCACGGGACCCCTGACCTGCGCGCCAGTGCGCTTTGCGGTGTTCACGATCTCGCGGGCAGACCCATCAAGCACGCGATGGTCGAAAGCCTCGAGACGGATGCGAATATTCTGTTTTTGCATCTACTTGGATCCGTAAGTTGAAGTGCTTCCACAGGATTGCAGAAGCACTCCCATTGCAGTCAGTCTTATTCGATGATGGTTGCCACGACGCCGGCGCCGACGGTGCGGC
>CAYMJJ010000191.1:0-3920 GCA_964390445.1 uncultured Anderseniella sp. | reverse complement strand
CGATGTGACGCTCCATCTGGGTGCCCAGCACCAGTTCCGGCTGGGCTTCCTGGATAGCGTCTTCGACCTCGAGGTGATCTTCGGTGATCAGCGCTTCGACGCCGTGGCGGGCGGCTTCCTCGCGCACTTCGCGGGCAAACTCGCGGGTATATGTGCCCAGGCCAACCACCTTGAAGCCAAGCTCCTGCGCCGCGATGCGGGCAGCGGCAATGGCGTGGGTCGCATCGGCAAAGATGAATACGCGCTTGCCGGTCAGGTAGTTCGAGTCGACCGAGCGCGAATACCAGGGCAGGCGGGACAGGTCGTGGTCGAGCAGGTGCGAGGCATCGACGCCGGCAAGCGTCGCCACTTCCTTGATGAATGCCCTGGTCGCACCCACCCCAATCGGCACCACGGTTGTGAATTTCTGGCCATATTCGCGCTTCAGCCAGTCGGCGGCGGGCTGGGCGATTTCCGGGTACATCACAACGTTGAAGTCAGCATCCGCCAACCGGGCAAGGTCCGCCGGTGTGGCACCAAGCGGTGCGGCGACGTTGATGTCGATGCCAAGCGCGCCGAGCAGGTTCGTCAGTTCCGCCACGTCGTCGCGATGGCGGAAGCCCAGTGCCGTGGCACCCAGCAGGTTGCAGGTGATGTGCTCGCCCTTGCGCGGCGTGCGGCCTGCCGCAAACCGGCGAACCAGCTGGTAGAAGGTCTCGGCTGCGCCCCAGTTTTCCTTCTTCTGGTAGGACGGCAGTTCGACAGGCACCACGGGAATGCCAAGGCCCAGTGTTTCGGCAAGGCCGCCGGGATCATCCTGGATCAGTTCAGCCGTGCACGACGCCCCGACCAGCAAGGCTTGCGGCCTGAACCGCTCGACGGCGGCGCGGGCGGCATCCTTGAACAGTTCTGCGGTATCAGAACCCAGGTCGCGGGCCTGGAAAGTGGTGTAGGTCACCGGTGGACGCTTGCCGTTGCGCTCGATCATGGTGAACAGCAGGTCGGCATAGGTGTCGCCCTGCGGTGCGTGCAGTACGTAGTGCAGGCCATCCATGGCCGTGGCCACGCGCATGGCACCAACGTGGGGCGGGCCTTCATATGTCCACATGGCGAGTTGCATGGGCCTCAGACCTCCAGCCGGTTGCGTCGGATGAGCGGGCGCGCGAACAGTTCAGCCAGGTCGCCTGCCTGCTCGTAGCCCTGCACGGGTGTGAACACGAGCTCGATCGACCACTTGGTGGCGTAACCTTCGGCCTCCAGCGGGTTGGCGAGGCCAAGACCGCAGACGATCAGGTCAGGCTTGCCGGCGCGGCACCGGTCGAGTTGCTTCTCGACGTCCTGGCCTTCGGAAAGCTGGGTGCCGGGGGGCAGCAATGCCAGTTCTGCCGCCATGTGGTGGCGATGCAGGAACGGCGTGCCGACCTCGACCAGTTCCATGCCGGCTTCGCGGGCCAGGAACCGGGCCATCGGCGGTTCAAGCTGCGAGTCGGGGAACAGGAACAGCCGCTTGCCATCAAGGTGTGGCCGGTAGAGCGACACGGCCTTGCGGGCGCGCTCGCGGGCAGGGCGAGTCACGGCCTCAAAGGTGTCAGTAGCGACGCCAAACTCATCCGCGGCAGCCTGAAGCCAGGCGGTTGTGCCTTCCTCGCCAAGCGGGAACGGCGCCTGGAGCAGGGTGCAGCCACGATTCTCCAGTAGCCGGGCGGTTTCGGCCAGGAACGGCTGTGCCAGAAGAACCCTTGTGCCCGGCCCAACGGTTGGCAGCGACTGCGAATCACGTGCCGGCAGAAAGCTCACAGGCCCGATGCCAAGGCTGTCGAACAGCCGGCGGAACTGGTCTTCCACGACGTCGGCCAGCGTGCCGGCAATCAACAGGCGTGGTGTGGTATCGGTTGCGTCCGGGCATTCCGGCACCAGTGCGGCAAGACAGGCATCTTCGCCCTGGGTAAATGTGGTTTCGATGCCGGAGCCGGAGTAGTTGAGCACGCGAACCTGCGGGGAATGCTGCACCGACAGGCGCTGGGCGGCGCGCGACAGGTCCAGCTTGATCACCTCCGACGGGCACGAGCCCACCAGGAACAGCATCCTGATTTCCGGGCGGCGCTCCAGCAGGCGGTTGACCACCCGGTCAAGCTCGTCATTGGCATCAGCCAGGCCCGCCAGGTCGCGTTCGTCGATGATGGCGGTGGCAAACCGCGGCTCGGCAAAAATCATCACGCCAGCCGCTGATTGCATGAGGTGGGCGCAGGTTCTGGAGCCCACAACCAGGAAGAAGGCGTCCTGGATCTTGCGATGCAGCCAGACGATTCCCGTCAGGCCGCAGAACACTTCACGTTGGCCGCGCTGGCGAATGATCTCCGGATCAGGGCAGGAAGCCTGGACCGCAGCGTCGGGCGTTCGGGTGAACACGTTCATGCCCGCACCTCACTTGCCGACGGCATCGGTGTGGCAGTGCCGGCTTCCAGCCGGGCCATGCGCAGCTTGTAGATGAACTGGGCTGCGTTGATCACGTAGGTGCCATAGGCAGCCAGTGCGATGAACATCTGGACACGCGGTTCGCCAAGGTTCGCAAGCCACGCCACCACATAGGCGGTGTGCAGCGCGATGACCAGCATGGAGACCGTGTCCTCCCAGAAAAAAGGCTTGGCAAACAGATACTTGCCAAACACGACTTTTTCCCAGATCGCCCCGGTCACCATGATCGTGTACAGCACGAGGGTCTTTATGATGACGGATGCAGCAGCCAGTGCCAGACCTTCACCGGTCACCAGGTAGCGCACCACCAGACCGAGCGAAACCAGAAACACGACGAACTGCACCGGGGCCAGAATTCCCTGCACCAGGGTCCACCCGCTCTCGTCGCGGCGGCGACGTTCTTCAGGCGTGTAAAGCATTGCTGGCTTTTCAGCGTTGCCTTGTCCTGCGCCCATTTGCGTGTGTCCTCCGCGGTCCGCGCCGAGCCTTGTCAGGTGGCATCGTCTGGAACCCTGGAGCGAAGTCTAGCGCCAGCACTTCAAAAGTGTCAACATAGGTTGACGTAAATTTCATTTTACATGTGTGCGGATGCGGGCTTATAAATACGGTGTGGCTGGCCCTGCGGGGGCGGCAACAGCAAGGCCGATGGACACTCTTCGGACAATCAGCGACCCGCTGCCATCGCAGTCAGAAGGTCTGGGTCCGAAGACAGCAGTGATGACGCAGCATTGGATCTGTGTTCACGGTTCGGGAGGAAAGACTGCGCCAGACTGGTTAGCCGGGTAGATGTCGGATCATGCAGGCCACTGTGGTCGCCGCCGCCAGGTTGTGTCGCAACTTCTGGTTGGTGATTTCGAGGACGACTCTTCGGACCTTCTGAATTTGGTCATCAAGGATGCAGTTCTTCCGCAACTTTTGAAAAGGCACATGGTTTTGGCTAACCAGACTGAGCAACAGCGCGAACAACCGGTGCATGCACTGCACACTGGTATTGGCGCCTGCGAGGTGGATGCCATGTGCCGTGCACTGATTGGACAGGGGCCTTGCGCGCCTGCCGACGTGCTCTCCAGGGTCCGTTCCAGTGGCATGATGTGCCGTGCGCAACTTTATGACGACCTGCTCGGTGGTGCTGCGCGGCGGCTGGGCGACGGTTGGCTCGATGATGACCTGAGCTTTTTCGATGTGACCGTTGGCATGAGCCGTCTGCATGAACTGTTTCACGGCGAGGTTGAACGCCACAGAAAACCAGTACCTGCAAATGTAGCGCGCCGCACCGTGCTGCTGGCCGGCGCGCCCGGCGAACAGCACGTGTTCGGGCTGAGCATCGTGGAGCAGGCCTTCACGGATGCTGGCTGGAACGTGCTGATGATGGCCGGAAACGGCTGGGACGAGGTGTGCGCCACCCTTTCCGGATTTCATTGCGACCTGCTTGGCGTCACGTGGAGCGTCACCGGCTTGCAGAAAGA
>CAYMJJ010000190.1:0-3926 GCA_964390445.1 uncultured Anderseniella sp. | reverse complement strand
CTTGTAGCGCGCGCAGAACTGCACGAAGCCGATCGGCGGCAACGTCACCCCGTATGCGGGTGAGTGAATGTCAATGGCAGACGTCAGGTTCGCCGTCTTTGTCTTGCTGTAGGCTTGTGCCGGCAGTGACATGGCGATCATCGCCAGGCACACAGCCATCCCCTTGATCATGTTCATTTGTAACGCCCCAATCCCTTTTTGTTGTTGGATTGAAGGCTACAGAACGGAATTTGAGATTCAGCTAAGCAGTTGTCCCGCTTTTGAATCGAACAGTGGGAATTGTGTTAATCATGAAGCGGTCGCTAACTGGTTTGCAAATGATTGAAGCAGCCGCAAAACGGCAGCAAAAAACCCGCTGAAGACCATCGTCCGCAGCGGGTTGGAAATCCTTGCCGGAGGGCAGGAATGCCGCCTCAGACCTTGGCGGCCAGTTCCAGTTTGGTCGGGTCCATCTTGCGGATGAACTCGATCGCGAAGCCATCGGCGGTGTAGCGCACGACACGGCCGCGCATGCGGCCCAGGTTCACGTAAGTGCCGATAGACGGCAGCACATGGCACTTGATTGCGGCCCCGGAAATGGAGATGTCGAGCACCTCGCACTTGTACTCGCGCCCGTCTGCAAGGGCGATCTGCGAGACCGCCTCCTTGGGCTTGAAGCGGTCATGACGGCGCTGGGCGGGGTTGGCTTCTTCCAGCCACTCGATGCGCTTTTCCATGCGTTCGCGGCGCGCACCGGTCAGGTTGAAGTTGACATGAAAGCCACCGTCGACCTTGGCCTCGACAGTACCATCGACGCGCCCGATGTCATCGAGGTAGGCGATCAGTGCGGTTCCCTGAGCCACCGGCGTGCTGGTCAGCAGGGTCACGCCATCGGCATCGATGCGGGCAACCTGGCAGGGATGCTCGCTCATGTCTGGCATCATGAAACGGCCAAACAGGATGCGCGGAACGGCGGCTTCTTCCTGGCTGTTGGAAGGGAAGATCTGGGTAGAAAACGGAAGTGCGTTCACGTCAAATTTCCTTGTTGAGAGGCCACGTGTGTTCTCTCCCCGAGTTGGCGCGGGCCGGTGTTGTCCCGACCGTGAAACCTTAAGCGAAGTTCCGTTAATGCGTTGTTAATGAGGCTTGAACACTGCAGGCAGGTACGCCTGCCTGGTTGTGGTTCAGGGCTTGCCGCCCTCGATGACCCGCAGGAAGCTGGAGTTTATCCGGCGCACGTCAGAGTTGCTGTAGATCTCCGCAGCCGGCGCGGCGGGGGTGCCGGGCAACTGGTCGCTCCACAGGATGCGGATGCGGCGGATCTCGAAATCGACCAGCGGGTCGCCTTCCATCTCGCGGCCATCGCGGAAGGTTGCGAAGGTGGCCAGCGCGTGGATGCTTTCGCCATCAGCGGCGATGACCGGCACGGCAGCGAACTCAAAACCGACTTCGCGGCCACCGAACGAGCGTGCCAGGAAACGTCCGACGCAGGGTTGCTTCATGCCGACGACGGTGTCCAGGCCACGCACGATGGTTTCGCGGTCAAAGCCCGGCCAGTCGATAAACGCCTGCATTCCGGTCAATGGACGGCCCCATGTCTCGCACACCGCAGAGCCTGCCAGCTTCCAAGTATAGGCCATCTGCTCGCTGTCGCGGGCGAGTGTGCAAACCCACGGCACTATGCCCTTCAGATCGCGCAACCCAACGTCATGGCGATGCGGCGCGTTGGCTTCGCCGCGGATGCGTTCCCACGCGCGCAACAGGGTGCGGCTTGCCGGGTGCATTGCAGCGTCGTCTGGGCCATTGTTGAAAAAGTGTGTATTGCTTGCCATATCCGTGCTCTGCCCAGCGGGCATCCATGAGTGTTCCAAAGCTGTACGCCGTTGCTTGGCAAATGCAGGCGTCGTGCCAGACTCCACCCCGGTAAAGGCCACAAGATGACTCAAAACAGCCGAGACGGTGGCTTCGACGCGGATGGTGGCGATGCCCATGGCGAGCCCGACCGGCAGCCATCAAACCGTGGCTGGCCCGAGCAGGAGCAGGGCGGCGGTCCGCTGATCAACGCCCCCAGGGTGGTGATCTGGCTGGCGCTCGCGTTTCTGGCGGTTCATCTGGTGGTGCAGTTTTCTTCAGACCGCTTGGCGAACCAGTTGATCATGGCCCTGGCTTTCATCCCGGTCCGGTTTGCGGAGGGTGGCAACGTGCTGCCGGGTGGAGACATCGCCAGGGTGACATCGTTTGTCAGCTACGGGTTCCTGCATGGCGACTGGATGCACCTGGCTGTCAATTCGTTCTGGATGCTGGCATTCGGGTCGGTGGCGGCGCGCCGGCTTGGGGCATGGCGGTTCCTGGCGTTCAGTGCGCTGGCTGCTGCCGTTGCGGCACTGTTTTCGCTGTTGGTGAACTGGCAGCAGGACATGGTGCTGGTGGGGGCGTCCGGTGCCATTGCCGGGCAGATGGCGGTTACCGTGCGGCTCATCTTTGCCAATGGCGGCACCCTGCGTACGGCGATGCAACACGACATGAGCATGTCGCCGCCCGAACCCTTGTGGCGATTGTTCACAAACCGCTCGGCGGTGGTGTTCCTGGCCGTGTGGATCGGTGTCGACATCCTGTTTGCAGGTAGCGGCATCCTGTCCGGCAACCGCATCGCGTGGGAGGCTCACCTGGGCGGTCTGGTCACGGGATTGCTGGCGTTTTCGTGGTTCGATCCGCTCAATCCGGGAGCCATGAAAGAGGCAGCTTGAAAGGACTGGTTAACAGTTTCGTGCGAGAACTTTTCCATCGGAGAATTCTTCCGCACCCTTCACCGGCGACGGGGCCTTTCATGGACGCTTCCAGCATCATCGAACAGTATGGGCGTGGGATACCTGCGATCCTGCACAGTGCCATGATTGTTGATGTGTGCGCGTACCTGCGATCAAGCCAGTCGCCGGCAGCACTGGTGCTGGGCGACCGTGGTGATGTCCGCGGAATCCTGTCCCAGCGTGAGATCGTTGGTGCGGCAGGCCGCATCGGTTCATCGGTCATGCAGATGATGGCGGGCGAACTGTTGCGTGAGCAGGCTGCCGTATGCCGGATGGATACACAGGTCACCGACATCCTTGAACTGCTCAGCGAGACTGGGGCCGAATGCGTGCTGGTGTGTGACGGCACCACCATCAAGGGCCTCATCACGCAGCAGGATATCACCGAATTGCTGGCGTCCGTGATGGGTGCCAACAGTGAACCCGAAGTCATGACCGAACTGCCTGCGCATTCCGATCAGGCAGCGGTGGCTCCGGTTTGCGCCGACGCCGCCCTGATGCAGTTTGAACCGGGTGTGCCAACCGCGTCCTTTGGGGAGCCGCCTGCTGCTTACCAGGCTGTCCCTGCTTTCGCGCCTTCCGTTGCCGTGCAGGCAGCGCCGGTTGCGCTGGTTTCAGCGCCACCATCCGCGATATCTGCCGCTTATCAACCGGCAATGCCGGCGGTTGCTGCCGCCATGCCGAGCGTTGCGCAAATGCTGGCACCGCAGACTGCCGATGTACCTATGACGCCACAGGTGCCGGACGTGCCGCCGGCCGCTGCATTCGTGCCGCCACAAGCGCCAGTCCAGCAGCCGATGCACCAAGCATCGCCAATGACGGCTCCTGCAGTTTCAGGCATACCATCGACGACCGGTTGGGCGTCCTTCAACTCCTGAAACAGATCAGCCGTCCTGACCTGAAGTGCCGTAGACCTTGTCCGGGTCAATCAACCGTTCGTTGTCGATGACGGTCAACGCGCCATCCGGTCCGACTTCGCGATAGAAGCAGGTGGCGCGACCGGTGTGACAGGCAGCGCCATCGGCGTTTATGTTAACGTCAATAACGATAACGTCCTGATCGCAATCGGTGCGAACACGCACAATGGTCTGGGTCTGGCCGGAGGTTTCACCCTTCTTCCAAAGCTTGCCGCGCGAGCGC
>CAYMJJ010000189.1:0-3970 GCA_964390445.1 uncultured Anderseniella sp. | reverse complement strand
CCCGGCGCGACACCGACCTCTGGTGCCAGATGATCAGCGCAATCCCGGTAACCAGCGGCACCGACCACAGCGCCGGCGTCAGCGCGGCCTCCGGTAACATGCGCACGGCGCCGAAGGCAAAAAACGCCGTATAGACCGAAATCCCTGCACCCACATGCGCCTTGATGTGTTCCTTCAGCCAGTACACCGGGCCGGGATTGGGGTGGTAGAGATACCACAGGTTCGTCACCACGGTGGCAAACCCGACAAGCGAAATGCCTGTCACCAGCGGCTGGCCGGATTCAAGCCCGCGCCAGAACGTGTTGGCCGCCGCCACCGCCAGTGCTACCTGCAGCGCCAGGTTGAACCAGGTGCGCGACGCCGCCTGGTCGCGCCGGTTGGTCACGCATAGCCAGCCATACCAGGCCAGGTTGACGGTCAGGATGGCCAGGTAAAGCATCATCCAGCCAAAAATCAGCGCGATCAGGGCAGGGTCGGAGAACTCCGGATGATCAGCCAGGTGCGGATGGGTAGCCAGCGGTGCATAGAGCGTCGTCAGGGCAATGCCTGTGGCGATGATTCCTGTCACCATCATCATTGCCGTGAACACCCGGCCCCAGCGCCGATGCATATCGCCACCCTTGCGCGACATCACCGGCACCCAGAAACTGACAAGCCCGGTTGCCCCGGTCAGGATGTGGACACATACAAGAAAAATGAACAGGTCGTGGCTCGTCACGGGTTATGGTCTCCCTTGAACGGGGTTGGGCATGGGACCAGGGGTTGAGTGCAGAACATGAGCGGGGCTGACTTGTACCATCCGCCGAGGCCGAAATCCTTGTGGCCTGTTGCGGCCCTGGTCCGCACTGTCTGGCAGGGCGATGGCGATCTGCTCAGCCTGCTGCCGGCTGGCGCCTACAGGTTTGCTTCTGGCCATCTGGGTTACTCGCGCCGCTCCATCATCCTGTTCAATGACCCCGCCATGGTGCGCGAGATCATGCTCGATGCCGACGAGGTGTTTCCCAAGAGCGACCTGATGGTTGGTGCGCTGGAACCGCTGATCGGACAGTCCATCTTTGTCACCGATGGCGACAAGTGGCGCCGCCAGCGGGCCATGATCGACACTGCCTTCACCATGATGCGGGTTGGCCTTGCCTTTGCGTCCATGCGCGCGGCGGTGGCGGACTACACCACCCGGCTTGTTGCTTCGGCCGCCTCGGGTGAGGCGTTCTCGCTCGATCTTGCCATGAGCCACCTGACCGCCGACATCATCTGCCGCACGGTGTTTTCCACCACGCTCAAGTCGCAGGTTGCCAACGACGTGTTCGAAGACTTCCTGGTGTTTGAACGCGACGTTGCTCAGGTCGAGATCTGGCGGCTGATCGTGCAGCCGGCCTGGGCCGAGGTGCGCCAGCGTGATGATGTGCTGGCCGCTTGTCGTCGCATTCGCGCCCACCTGGGCGAGCTTGTCGACACCCATCTCGGCGCAGAACCCGGCCAGTACAACGACATCGCCAGTGCGGTCATCGCCGCCCGCGATGCCACCACCGGCAAGCCGTTCACCCGCGACGAACTGATCGACCAGCTTGGCGTGTTTTTCCTGGCTGGCCATGAGACAACCGCCAGTGTTCTGACCTGGGTGTTCTTTATTCTGGCGACGCAACCGGCCACGCTGGCACGCATCCGTGAAGAGGTGGCCAGCGTCACCGGCGGCGATGACGTGACCTTCGAGCACACAAGGCGCATGCCGTTCTGCCGGGCTGTCTTCCGCGAAACGCTGAGGCTCTATCCGCCGATCACCTTCATGCCGCGCGTTGCGCTCGGGGACACCCGCATCGGCGACCGAAAGATCAAGCGCGGCGCATTGGTCATGATCGCGCCATGGACGCTGCACCGGCACCAGAAATACTGGCAAAACCCCGACGCCTTCGACCCCGACCGCTTCATGGGACCACGCGAGCGCGACATCACCGATGGTGCGTACATACCGTTCGGCCTCGGCCCGCACACCTGCATCGGGGCGGGCTTTGCGCAAGCAGAAGCCACCTTGATCATCGCCGAACTTTCCCGCCGCTTCGATTTTGAGGTGCAACCGGGCCAACGGGTGCGCCCTGCTGCCCGCCTGACCACGCGCCCCGCGCAACAGATCATGTGCCGTGTACGCAAGCATGATCGTTAGCCTTGTTGGTTGATGGGCGTGGTGCATTGACCGGCGGTGCCGACCACATGATGTCGCGGGTTGCTGCCTCGCCCATGCTCATCCGGCCCATGATCACCGGTGCCAGGATGTCCCACGAGTGCGGCGTTACCATCACGAACGGCATCGGGTCCGACGCTTGCCAGATCACGTCGCGCGCGCTGAACAGCTCGCCCATCCGGCGGATGAACTCGCGTGGCCGGAAGACCGAGGCATAGGCTTCAGTCAACGTGGAATAGCCCTGCTGGAACCGTCGTCCGGCCTTGAGCTGAACTGGCCGGGTCGAGGCCGGGTTGAGAATGGCCTGGGCAATGCCGGCAGCGGAGACGAAGTGCACCCCGCTGGTGTAGCGCGGATTGCACTCGATCGCCTGCGCGCGGCCATCGGCGGAGATGATGAAATCGAACGAGATCGCGCCGCTATAGCGGCGGTAGCCAACGAACGACCTGATCCAGTCACGCGCCGCCGGGCAGTCATCGACGCGCTCGAAGCACACGGCGACCGTGCCGGCAAACACCGTGCCTTCGTACAGCACGGTCACCTGTTCGCGTCCTTCGTGCGCCTGGGTAAACGAGCTGACGTGGCGGCCCTCGACCTTTGCCTGCACAACATCGCCGGCATCGGCGCTGGCCGACGACAGCGGCTGTCCTGCCGTAAGGTAGCGCACGCCCGCACCCGAGCACGAGTGCCTTGGCTTCACCACGCAGTCTGTCGAAGCCATCAGGGCAAACGCCGCCGAATCGTCGCCGGCATATGTTTCCGGCGCGTCCAGACCCATCGCATGGGCAGTGCGGGCAAATTGCAGCTTGTCGTGCAAAGCCAGCATTTCAGGTTGCGGCGGGCAGTCCAGGCGGACGCCTTCCGGCAACATGGCATGCAACCCTGCCACGTGAACGGCTTCTTCCGACACCGGCACGATCACGTCCACATTCTCGCTTATGACGATGTCCAGCAGGTCGCGCAGGTAGCCGGCAGGGTCCGTGGCAGGCGCGGTCACCTGGAACGACTTTGCTACCGCGCGGGATGAATAGCATGCATGCCGGCGGAACGGGTCAGCGACCAGTACCCGGCACCCGCTTGCGGCCAGCGCACGGGCGATCTCCAGGGCCTTCGGCAAACGGCCCAACGTCAGCAGAATTGTCGCTGCCATGGTACTCATCGCTCAACATCTGCTTGCCAGCTTCGATGTTACGCTATCTAATGTCAACCAAACTTGACACATCAGTCACGAGGTATCCGTTTGCAACCGCGTATGGTCCTGAACCCGCTTGATCCGGGCCACACCAGTTGGGCCGATGGTGCGCACTGCCGCGAGGCAATCCGCACCGGGTCGCGTTCGTTCCATATGGCCTCGCTGTTGCTGCCGTCCGCGACGCGCTGGTCGGCTCATGCCATGTATGCCTTCTGCCGCGACGCGGACGATGTGATCGACGAAGCCGATGATCCCGAGCTTGCCATTGCCCAGATGTACCGCCGCCTTGACCTGATCTACGCCGGAACGCCCGGAGACAACCCTGCTGACCGTGCCTTTGCCGACATCGTGGCCCGCTTTGCGATTCCTCGTTGCGTGCCGGATGCCCTTCTCGAAGGGTTCTGCTGGGACACCATGGGCCGCACCTACGAGACCATGAGTGATGTCATTGACTATGCTGTGCGCGTGGCCTCGACTGTCGGGCTGATGATGACGCTGGTCATGGACCGCCGTGACAGGAACGTGCTTGCCCGCGCCGCAGACCTCGGCATTGCCATGCAGATCACCAACATCGTGCGCGACATCGGCGAAGATGCCCGCAA
>CAYMJJ010000188.1:0-4018 GCA_964390445.1 uncultured Anderseniella sp. | reverse complement strand
CCGGCCAGGTAGCGCTTGCGGATGCGCGAGTTCAGCACCGGTGCTTCAAGGCGCGGATTGGTGCCGATCAGCATGATGGCATCTGCTTCCTCAATACCAGCGATGGTCGAGTTGAAGATGTACCCGGCGCGTCCGCCCGCTTCGCCCAGCGGGTTCCCCGGCTCGCGGCAGTCCAGGTTCTTCACCTCAAGTCTTTCCATCAAGGCCTTGAGGGCAAACACTTCTTCGACGCCATTGAGGTCGCCTACGAGGGCTGCGGTCTTGTCCGGGCCAGCCGACTTCAGCTTCGCGACGATCAGCGCGAACGCCTCGTCCCAGCTTGCCGGGCGCAGCTTGCCGTTTTCGCGGATATACGGCTTGTCGAGGCGTTGCGAACGCAGGCCATCCCAGATGAAGCGGGTCTTGTCGGAAATCCATTCCTCGTTGACGGCCTCATTGAGGCGCGGCAACACGCGCATCACTTCGCGGCCGCGCGCATCCACGCGAATCGCCGAGCCAACCGCATCCATCACGTCGATGGTCTCGGTCTTGCGCAGCTCCCAGGGGCGCGCCTTGAATTCGTACGGTGCAGACGTCAGCGCGCCAACCGGGCACAGGTCGATCACATTGCCCTGCAACTCGGAGCTCATCGCCTGTTCGAGGTAGGTGGTGATCTCCATGTCCTCGCCGCGGCCAATCGCACCAAGCTCCTCGACGCCGGCAACTTCCGTGGTGAAGCGCACGCAGCGGGTACACTGGATGCAACGGGTCATCGTGGTCTTGACCAGCGGCCCGATGTACTTGTCCTCGACAGCACGCTTGTTCTCTTCGAAGCGGTTCCTGTCCATGCCATAGGCCATGGCCTGGTCCTGCAGGTCGCATTCGCCACCCTGGTCGCAGATCGGGCAATCCAGCGGATGGTTGATGAGCAGAAACTCCATCACGCCTTCGCGCGCCTTCTTGACCAGCGGTGAATTGGTGCGCACTTCCGGCGGCTGGCCTTCGGGGCCCGGTCGCAGGTCGTTGACCGACATGGCGCAGCTTGCCTGCGGCTTGGGCGCCCCCTTCACCTCGACAAGGCACATCCGGCAGTTGCCGGCGATGGACAGCCGCTCGTGATAGCAAAAGCGCGGAATCTCGGCGCCGGCCATCTCGCACGCCTGGATCAGCGTGGTGCCGTTCTCGACCTCGATCTCGCGTCCGTCGACAATGAGCTTTGGCATCCCGCTTACTCCGCCGCCACCCGCGCAACCGACCCTTCGGGGTCAGGTCGGGCAGAAAATTCATCGATGCGCGCTTCGATCTCGTGCCGGAAATGCCGGATCAGGCCCTGCACCGGCCAGGCAGCCGCGTCGCCCAGGGCGCAGATGGTGTGCCCCTCGATCTGGTAGGACACGTCGAGCAGCATGTCGATCTCGCGCTTGTCGGCGCGGCCTTCGACCATGCGCGTCAACACGCGCCACATCCACCCGGTGCCTTCGCGGCACGGCGTGCACTGGCCGCAGGACTCGTGCTTGTAGAAATATGCCAGCCGCGCGATCGCCTTGATCATGTCTGTGGACTTGTCCATCACGATGACGGCGGCGGTGCCAAGGCCCGACTTGTGCTCGCGCAGGCTGTCGAAATCCATCGGGCAGTCGATGATGTCTGCCGCCGGGACGCACGGTACCGACGAGCCGCCCGGAATGACCGCCTTGAGATTGTCCCAGCCGCCCCGGATGCCGCCGCAATGGCGGTCGACCAGTTCGCGGAAGCTGATGCCCATCGCCTCTTCCACGGTGCACGGCTTGTTGACGTGGCCGGAGATGCAGAACAGCTTGGTGCCGACATTGTTGGGCCGGCCGATTCCGGCAAACCATTCAGGCCCCCGGCGCAGGATGGTGGGGGCCACGGCAATCGACTCGACGTTGTTGACCGTGGTCGGCGCACCGTACAGGCCCACATTGGCCGGGAACGGCGGCTTCATGCGCGGCTGGCCCTTCTTGCCCTCAAGGCTTTCGAGCAGCGCCGTCTCCTCGCCGCAGATGTAGGCACCGGCACCGTGGTGCACGTAGATGTCGAAATCCCAGCCGTGCTTGTTGTTCTTGCCGATGAGTTTGGCATCGTAGGCTTCATCGACGGCCCGCTGCAGCGCCTCGCGTTCGCGGATGAACTCGCCGCGCACATAGATGTAGGTGACGTGGGCGCCCATGGCGAACCCGGCAACGAGGCAGCCCTCGACCAGCAGATGCGGGTCGTGGCGCATGATTTCGCGGTCCTTGCAGGTGCCCGGCTCGGACTCATCGGCATTGACGACCAGGTAGTGCGGCCGGCCGTCGGACTGCTTGGGCATGAACGACCACTTGAGGCCGGTGGGAAAGCCTGCACCGCCGCGCCCGCGCAAGCCCGAGGCCTTCATCTTGTCGATGATGCCGTCACGGCCAAGCTCCAGCATGGCCTTGGTGCCGTCCCATGCGCCACGCGCCATTGCACCCTTCAGGCCCACATCGTGGATGCCATACAGGTTGGTGAATATGCGGTCCTTGTCAGCGAGCATCGCCGCACTCCGTCTTGTCAGTGCCGCAGGCGCCGGACCGCGCGGGCAACACCAGATTGAACACCGCCGTCAGCGCGGTCAGAAATGCCAGCACACCTGCCAGCTTGAGATACGACCAGTCACCCGTGACCGCGAACAGCACGCCGAGCACAGCAAGTGCGGCAACTGTGAACCCGGCAGACAGCCGCGCGCACAGGCTCATGCCGGCTTTAGCGCCGGCCTGCACTGTCTGGTCCATTTGCTGCGCATTGCTCATCTGTGGTTACCTCGGCTTCTTGCCAAATACCTTGATGTATTCGGCTTCGCCGCCCTTGGCCAATGCCTTGGCCTGCTTCACCCAGTCATCACGCTCGATACGCCCCTTGAACGACAGTTCGTCATCGACGATGGCGATGTCCTTCTTGTTCCACTTGGCCAGCTGGCTGAAATGCCAGAAACCGAGCTTGTTGAGCGTGGCTTCCAGTTTCGGCCCGACGCCGGAAATCAGCTTCAGGTCGTCGGCCTTGCCTTGCGGCCGGGCGAGGCGTTCAGGCCCAGCGACCTTCGGCAAGGTTGCCGGCAGCGCAGGCGCCTTGCTATCCGCCTTGCTTGCGGCTGGAGCATTTTTCTCGATCTTGGTGCCGCTCTTGACGGCAGCCTTGCTGTTCGAGGGCGACTTGAGACCGTTGGCGGTTTCTTCAGTGGCCGTCTTCGGCTTGGCAGCCTTAGAGGGCGGCACCTTTGCGGCTGGCCTGGCGGGGGCAGCCCCCTTCGACGGTTTGGCGTTCACGTCGCCAGTCAGCGTGGTCGGGCCACCTTCGGGGGCGGACATGATACGGTCGATCTGCGGGCCGGGCGTGACCTTCTGGCCTGCCGCAATCTTGTCGAGGAGCTCTTCAAGCGCCTGTGGCGTCAGGTCCTCGTAGGTGTCCTTCCAGATCTGGATCATCGGCGCATTCACGCACGCGCCCAGGCACTCGACCTCTTCCCACGAGAAGTTGCCGTCACCAGACAGCGTGTGCGGGGTTTCGGCGATCTTGCGCTTGCATACCAGCATCAGCTCTTCGGAGCCACGCAGCATGCATGGCGTGGTGCCGCATACCTGGACATGGGCCTTCCTGCCCACCGGTTCAAGCTGGAACATGGTGTAGAAGGTGGCGACCTCGTAAACGCGGATGAACGGCATGTCGAGCATGCGGCCCACTTCTTCCATGGCCGCGCGCGACACCCAGCCATCGTTCTGTTCCTGGGCGCGCCACAGCACCGGGATGACGGCGCTGGCCTGCTTGCCCTTTGGATACTTCTTCAGCTGGTCCTTGGCCCACTTCAGGTTCGCGGACGTAAACGCGAACGATGCGGGCTGGACGCTTTCATCTGCCAGTCTGCGTACACTCACCGGTCCACCTCACCAAACACGATATCGAGAGAGCCGAGCACGGCAGACACGTCTGCCAGCATGTGGCCCCGGCACATGAAATCCATCGCCTGCAGGTGCGCAAAGCCGGGCGCGCGCAGCTTGCAGCG
>CAYMJJ010000187.1:0-4058 GCA_964390445.1 uncultured Anderseniella sp. | reverse complement strand
TCAACGGCCTGCAGGAGCCGACCATGCTGCACTGGCACGGCATCCGCATCGACAACGCGATGGACGGTTCGCACCTGACGCAGAACCCGGTGCAGCCGGGCCAGACTTTCGAGTACAGGTTCGCCGTGCCCGATGCCGGCACCTACTGGTATCACCCGCACCTGGACGCCTCGCGCCAGATCGAGCACGGCCTGTACGGCGCGCTGATCGTCGAGGAGGAAACACCGCCCGAGGGCGTGGAGGACATCACCCTCGTTCTTGATGACTGGTTGCTCAACGATGACGGCACGCTGAACCAGGAAGCGTTCGGCAACATCCGCATGGCCGCCCATGGTGGCCGGCTCGGCAACTGGTTCACCGTCAACGGCATCTCGCGTCCGACCCTGCAGACCCAGGCCGGCAGCCGGCTCAGGCTTCGGCTCATCAACACTTCCAATGCCCGCGTCATGTACCCGCAGTTCAAGGGTGCTGATCCGGTGCTGGTCGCGGTGGACGGCCAGCCGCTGGCAACCCCGGTGCTGCTGAACGGCGAGACCCTGGAACTGGGGCCGGGCGGGCGCGCCGACCTGATGATCCGGCGCGGCAGCGACACCATCGTCCTCGCCAACACCGCCGCCAACGAGTTGCTCGAAGTGGCCTATATCGAGCGCAATGGTTCCGCCGGCGAGCCGGACACCGGCGACATTGCGCCCCTGCCGTCCAACGGCTTGTCGCTGCCCGATGATCACGTCAACGTCGAACCGGTCCGGCTGGTCATGGAAGGCGGTGCCATGGGCGGCATGACCGGCGCGAAGTTGCGCGGCAAGGACATGACCATGCGCGAACTGGTCGAGAACAAGATGGTGTGGTCGTTCAACGGCGTGGCCGGCATGACCGAGGAGCCTCTGGCGTCCTACAGGCTGGGCGACACCGCCGTCATCGAGTTCGTCAACAACACGGCCTGGCCCCACGCCATGCACCTGCATGGCTACCACATGCTGCCCGTCGAGATTGACGGCAAGCCGACACCGGGCCTGGCCTGGCGCGATACCTTGATGATGGACCGGCAACAACGCATCAAGGTTGCGTTCGTCGCCGACAATCCGGGCAAATGGATGCTGCATTGCCATATGCTGGAGCATCAGGAAACCGGCATGATGACGTGGCTGGACGTCGAGGTCTGACCTCCCCATATAGCGAATGACCTTGATCGCGCCCGCAGCCTCGTTTAGGCAGGGCGCAACCCATGTAACCGCAGGCTCTCGCTGGCACGCCGCGCCATTGCGACCCGCCGCAACTCTGGAATGAATCATGAGCGATGACAGCCTGTTTCGCGAAGTCGACGAAGACGTCCGGCGCGACAAGATCGTCAACGTCTGGAACCGCTTCGGCAACCTGATCGTCGTCGTGTCGCTGCTCGTCGTGGTCGGCGTCGGCGGCTACAAGGGCTGGCAGTATTGGCAGGCCCAGAAGGCTGAAGCCGACGGTTTGCGCTGGTACGCAGCGGTCCGGCTTGCCGAGCAGGGCAAGGACGCCGAGGCCGATGCCGCCTTCAACGCCATCGCGGACACCGGCCACAAGGGCTACGCGGTGCTGGCGCGCCTGTCGCAGGCTTCAGAATTGGGCCAGGACGGCAAGACCGGTGAGGCGGTTGCCATGTACGATCAGGTCAGCGCAGACAGTGGTGCCGATGCACCGTTGCGCGAACTTGCCCGGGTGCGCGCTGCATACCTGCTGGTCGACACCGCCAGCGTGGCAGACCTTGAAAAGCGTGTCGAGGGCATGACCGCAGCGACGTCCGCGTGGCGTCATGGTGCGCGCGAAGTGCTGGCGCTCGCCAATTATCGCGCAGGCAACTACAAGCAGGCTTCGGACCTGGCGGCTGAGATCCTTGCTGATCCGGCAACGCCGGCCGGCATGCGCGCGCGCATGCAGCTTGTCTCGGCACACCTTGAACCGCTGCTCGCGCAGCCGGCCAACTAGGCCACACCCCGCCATGGCAACCCCCCGCAAGCCCGCACGACGGTTGCCTGTTGTCGCCATCGTCGGCAGGCCCAACGTTGGCAAATCGACCCTGTTCAACCGGCTGACCGGCAAGCGCCTGGCGCTGGTTGACGACCGGCCCGGCGTGACCCGCGACCGGCGCGAGGGCGAGGCCCGCATCGCTGCGCTGCGCTTCATGATTGTCGATACGGCAGGCCTTGAAGATGCCGGCGTAGATACGCTCGCCCGCCGCATGACCGAGCAGAGTCAGAAGGCCATCGCCGCTGCCGACATCTGCCTGTTCATGATCGATGCGCGCGCCGGGGTGACACCTGCTGACCGTCACTTCGCCGAAATCGTCAGGCGGACCGGCAAGCCGGTGGTGCTGCTGGCCAACAAGGCCGAAGGCGGCAAGGGCGAAGAGGGCAGGCTGGAAGCCTATGTGCTGGGCCTTGGCGAGCCCATTGCCGTGTCCGCTGAACATGGCCAGGGCCTCGGCGAACTGCACGACGCACTGGAAGAAGCCTTCGAGGCCCACGTCCACGATGACGCTCCGGTCGAGAGCGACGAAGACGACGATGATGACCTGCTGGATGATGACGGTGACATGCTCGATGACAGCGTCATCACCTATGACGACGAAGACGAAGATGAAGACGGCGAAGACGGCGAGGGTGAAGAAGATCTCACGCCGGACCGGCCCTTGCGCCTGGCCATCATGGGCCGCCCGAACGCCGGCAAGTCCACGCTGATCAACCGTCTGTTCGGCGAAGACCGCATGCTGACCGGGCCGGAAGCCGGTATCACCCGCGACGCCATTGGCCTCGACTGGACCTGGAAGGGCCAGCGCATCAAGCTGTGGGATACCGCCGGAATCCGCAAGAAAGCCCGCGTCAACGACAAGCTGGAAAAGCTGTCGGTGGCAGATGCCTTGCGCGCGGTAAAGTTCGCCGAGGTCGTCGTACTGCTGATCGACGCAACCCAGCCGCTCGAAAAGCAGGACCTGCAACTGGCCAGCCTCGTGGCGCGCGAGGGCAGGGCGATGGTCATCGCCGTCAACAAGTGGGACCTCGTCGAGGACAAGAACGCGGTCCGCAAGGAAATCGAGCTCGAAGTCACCCGCCTGCTGCCACAGATCGCCGGCATTGCGGTTGTCACCATATCGGGCCTGTCAGGGCGGGGCGTCGAGAAGCTGATGCCCGCCGTGATGGAAACCTACAAGCTGTGGAATTACCGCGTGCCGACCAACCGGCTTAACGGGTGGCTGGATGTGCAGACCCAGCGCCATCCGCCGCCAGCCCCCGGTGGCCGCCGCATCCGGCTGCGTTACATCACCCAGGCCAATGCACGCCCGCCCACCTTCGTGGTGTTCTGTTCCAATGCGGACGACATGCCAGACAGTTACAAGCGCTACCTGATCAATGGCCTGCGCGAAGACTTCGGGCTCTGGGGCGTGCCGGTGCGCATCAACCTGCGCCAGGGCAAGAACCCGTACGCCGGCAAGGCAAAAAAGAAGTAGCGTCGCTCAGTGCGAGTAAGTGGCGCTGACTTCGCCCAGTTCCGTGCAACTGGAAATGATCTCATCACCCGGTTCCACGTAGATCAACCCGGTGACAACGCCGGTGGTGACGACATCGCCAGCCTTCAGCATCAACCCGTTTGCATTGAGGTAATTGGCAAGCCAGGTCAGGGCGATGTCGGGTCCGCCCAGCGCGTTTGCGCCCATGCCGGTTGATGCAACGTCGTTGTTCTTCAGCACGCTCAGTTCAAGGCTGGCGTAGCTGCCCGCCGGCAGCACGGTATTGGCCGGGCCAAGCACGAACGCATCATTGCAGCCGCCATCGGCAATGTTCCAGGTGTTGCCGTCTTCCAGTCCGCCCGGCAGGCGCCGGTTGACCAGTTCCAGTGACAGGTGAACGCTGGCCGCCGCATCGATCACTTCACCGCACGTCCACTCGCGCTCGCGTGCCGGCAGGTCGCGCGCCATGGTAAAGGCGATTTCCGGTTCAACCAGCCGCAGTGCAGCCGTGCTGACGTGCACCATGCCGCCGTTCTCCACCGTACGTTCGGCATAGACCGGTCCGGGAAACGGGCTG
>CAYMJJ010000186.1:0-4059 GCA_964390445.1 uncultured Anderseniella sp. | reverse complement strand
AGTTCTACTCGATCGCCATTTCCAACGGCTACCAGCAGGTCGATAGCGGCACCAAGATGATCCACCTTGGCAAGAATACCTCGAGCCGGATCATTTCCAAGGGCATCGCGGCGGGCCATTCCGACAACACCTATCGCGGCCTTGTCACCACCCACCCGAAAGCGAAGAACGCACGCAACTTCACCCAGTGTGACTCTCTGCTGATCGGCGACAAGTGCGGCGCGCACACCGTGCCTTACATCGAGGCAAAGACCCGCACCGCAACATTCGAGCACGAGGCAACGACGTCGAAGATTTCCGATGACATGCTGTTCTATTGCCAGTCACGCGGCCTCAACGAGGAAGAAGCGGTGGCGCTGGTGGTCAACGGCTTCGTGCGCGACGTGCTGCAGCAGTTGCCGATGGAGTTCATGGCCGAGACGCAGAAGCTGATCGGCATTTCGCTGGAAGGCTCGGTGGGCTGATGCAGGAGCAGGCAGACAAGCTGGCAACCTTCACCATGCAGGCGCGCAAGATCTTTCTGCTGGCGCTGCCGTTTGCCGTGCTGTTCTGGGCATTCGGCATAAACTTCGGCGGTGCCGTGGAAGGCGGGGCTGCGTGGGTCAACGCCCCCATGCTGATCGCGGCATCCGCCTTCCTGTGCTGGATCGTGGGTGAGTTCATCCTGTTTTTCAGGAGGCTCAACCCATGAGGAGCCTGCTCACTGTCGCAGTGTCGTCGCTGCTGCTGGCCGCCGTTGCGATGCCGGCGAGTGCCGACCCGCTTGAAGGTTACGCGCCCGTTGACCTTACGGATTACACGCCGATTGAAGGCGCGTCTGCGCTGCTTTTGCTGCAGGACATCATCGAGGGCCACCCCGAGGCGCTCGAGGGCAAGCCGGTCATGACCGTTGACCTGCGCAAGTCCGAAGACGGCCAGTCGATCATAATCGACGTCGAGAAGACCGGCTTTCTCGATGACTCGGTCGACGGGGAACGTTACCGCGCCATCGTGGTGCCCGGCACGTCGCAAGCCTGGAAGCTCGAACGGCTTGGGCTGAAGCTGAAGTGCGGCCGCGGCGAAAGCGCCGGCGTATGGACAACAGGTAATTGCCCGTGAACCGGGCTTAGAGATCAAAGACATTCAGAAACTCAGGAGTCGAACAATGCTGGAAATCAGGAACCTCCACGTCAAGCTGGAAGAAGAAGACAAGCAGATCATCAAGGGGCTGGACCTGACGCTGCGCGCCGGTGAAGTGGCCGCCGTGATGGGGCCGAACGGTTCGGGCAAGTCCACCCTCAGCTATGTTCTGGCGGGCCGCCCCGGTTACGAGATCACCGAAGGCTCGATCCTGTTCAAGGGTCAGGACCTGGCCGAAATGGGGGCCGACGAGCGCGCTGCTGCCGGTGTGTTCCTGGCCTTCCAGTACCCCATCGAGATCCCCGGCGTTGCCACCATGCAGTTCCTCAAGGTGGCGCTGAATTCACAGCGCAAGGCGCGTGGCGAAGCCGAGATGACCACGCCTGATTTCATGCGCTTCGTCCGCGAGCGCGCCGACAAGCTGAAGGTCACCACCGACATGCTGAAGCGGCCCGTCAACGTGGGCTTCTCCGGCGGCGAGAAGAAGCGCGCCGAAATCCTGCAGATGGCGGTGCTTGAACCAAGCCTGTGCATCCTCGATGAAACCGATTCAGGCCTCGACATCGACGCCCTGCGCGTGGTGGCCGAGGGTGTCAACGCGCTGCGCTCGCCCGAGCGCGCCATGCTGGTCATCACCCACTACCAGCGCCTGCTTGACTACATCGTGCCGGACACGGTTCACGTCATGTCGGACGGCAGGATCGTCAAGTCCGGCGGCAAGGAACTGGCGCTCGAACTGGAGAAGGAAGGCTACGCAGCATACGCCGCGTAAGCGAAAGGCAACACCATGTCAGTTACCCTCATGAAAACACCCGCCGAAGTGGCCTTCGCCGATGCCTTTGAAGCGCATGGCGACCTGGCGGCCGTGCGCGAAGGCGCCTTCAGGCAGTTTGCCGAAACCGGCCTGCCACACCGTCGCATGGAAGACTGGAAGTGGACCGACCTGCGCCAGATCGTCTCGAAGGCTTTGCCGCCTGCGTCTGGAACGAAGGCCGATGCCAGGGCAGTCGACCAGCTGGTTGCCGCCACGCCGTTTGCTGACGTGGCCAAGGCCCGGCTGGTGTTCGTCGACGGCAAGTACGATGCGGCACGGTCGAAGCTGCCGGTTGGTGATGTGACCTTTGCTTCACTTGCAGAGGCTGGCAGCGATCTTCTCGCATCAGGCTCAACCGACCCGATCGCCGCGCTCAACCTGGCCTTCATGTCGGACGGCGCGGTGCTCACCTTCAAGGCAGGCAGCAACGTGGATTCGCCTATCGAGCTGTTGTTCGTGATCACCGGCGCAGAGGCTGCCACCTACACCACCCGCAACGTGATCGTGGTGGAGGAGGGTGCCTCGGCCACCGTCATCGAAACCCATATCGGTGGTGCAGGCGACTACCTGTCCAATGCCGTGACACAGATCCATGTGGGCGACAACGCCCGCCTTGACCGGGTGAAGGTGCAGGAAGAAGGCCTTGACGGGATTCATCTTTCCAACGCCGACGTGCACCTGGGCAAGGCCGCGCACTTCAAGGACTTCACCCTGACCATGGGTGGCCGCGCCACAAGGCAGCAGGGCTTCATCACCTTCGACGGTGAAGGCAGCGAAAGCCACGTGTCGGGTGCCTACCTGATCACCGGCAAGCAGCATTGCGACACAAGGCTGGTGATCGACCACGCCGTGCCGCAGTGCCTGTCGCGCGAGGTGTTCAAGTGCGTCATGGACGAGGCCGCCCGCGGCATCTTCCAGGGCAAGGCAATCGTGCGCCGCGACGCACAGAAGACCGACGGCAACCAGTCCAGCCACGCGTTGCTGTTGTCCGACGAGGCCGAGTTCGACGCCAAGCCGGAGCTGGAAATCTACGCCGATGACGTGGTCTGCGGCCACGGTGCCACCTCGGGCGACCTCGATGAAGACCACATGTTCTACCTCGAATCGCGCGGCATTCCGGAGCAGACGGCCAAGTCCATGCTGATTGGCGCATTCGCGGCCGAGGCTTTCGATGGCGTCGAGAGCGATGCCATCCGAGACGTGCTGACCGGTCTGGCCGAAGGCTGGCTCGACCGGCGCAATGCAGGCTGAAGGAAACCGCTCGTGACCCGTATCACCCTCGATCACTGTGTCATCCACGTCTCCGACTGGGACAAGGCGCGTGCTTTCTATGTCGATGTGATGGGGGCCGAGGCAATCCCGTTTGGCAACGGTTACCAGTTTCGCTGGGGCGAGCAGCAGCTCAACATCCACGGCCCCAACCAACCGGGGACGCCGGTTGCCAAGCTGCCGGTGATGCCGGGCAACTCGGACCTGTGTTTTCGCTGGCATGGACCCATTGCCGGGGCCATCGAGCACCTGCAGGCAAAAGGCGTCGAGATCGAGGAAGGCCCATGCGAGCGATACGGTGCCAGGGGCAAGGGCACCAGCGTCTATTTCCGCGACCCCGACGGGTCGCTGATGGAGTTCATGTCGTATGAGTGAAGCTGCAAAGAAGATTGAGCCGGCCGGGTTCAACGTCGATCGCATCAGGGCGGACTTTCCGATCCTGTCGAAGCCGGTCTATGGCGACAAGGCGCTGACCTATCTGGACAACGCTGCGTCTGCCCAGAAGCCGCAAGTGGTCATCGACCGGATTGCGAAGGCATACTCGGAAGAATACGCCAACGTGCACCGCGGCCTGCACTACCTGTCCAACACCGCCACGCAGGCCTTCGAGGATGCGCGCGAAAGTGCCCGCCGGTTTCTCAATGCACCGTCCACCGAGCAGATCATCTTTACCCGCAACGCCACCGACGCGATCAACCTGGTGGCGCAGAGTTTTGGTGGTACGGTGATCGGCGAGGGCGATGACATCGTCATTTCGATCCTGGAGCATCACTCCAACATCGTGCCGTGGCACTTCCACCGCGAACGCCGTGGCGCAAACATCCGCTGGGTGCCGGTTGACGACGCCGGTACGCTGC
>CAYMJJ010000185.1:0-4099 GCA_964390445.1 uncultured Anderseniella sp. | reverse complement strand
CTAGGTTGTTAACCAACCGCGTTCAGGTTCCCCTCTGAAGGTTGCGGAATTACTGCTTTGTTAAAGACTTCCGCTCAAGACTGAACCTAGAGACAACTCAGGTTTTCAGAGGCGGCATGTATCCCGAACGCGTACTGATCGTGGACGACGATCCGCTTGTACCTTCCATTGCACGGGCGCATTTCATCGCTGGCGGGGTTCGCATCTGCGATACCGCAAGCGACGGTGAGCAGGCGCTGCAGACCATCCAGGCCGGCGCCACACCCTACGACCTCATCGTCTGCGACATCTCCATGCCGAAGGTCGATGGCATCCAGCTTATCGCGGGCCTGCATGGGCTGGGCTACAAGAACGCGCTTGGCATCATAACTTCGCAACATCCCACGCTGGCACGCACCGCTCTCAACATTGCCCAAAGCTATGGCATGCAACCTGCCGGTTTTGGCCGTAAACCTCTCGAACGCCAAATCCTCGACAGGATGCTGCGCAACGTTCGCGAAGCCCACGCCAGGGTCAGGCCGGCTCGCAACCTTGTTGCCATGCTCAGCGCCACCGACCTTCAGCAGGCCATGGATCAAGACCGCCTGGTGCCATTCTACCAGCCCATCGTGGAGCTGCACTCGGGCAAGGTCACCGGGGCAGAAGCGCTTGCACGAATCATGGCCGGTGACGGCTCCATCATTTCGCCGGCAGCCTTCATTGATGTGGCAGAAAAGAACGGCATGCTCGGTCAGCTTACGCGCAAGCTGCTCGTTGCCATACTGCGCGACATGCAGCGGCTCAACCGGATCCAGCCAAACGTCAACATGGCCATCAACTGGGACCCGCAACTGCTTGAACAGGTGAACCTGCCTGACGAATTGAAGACGGCTTGCGAAAGCTGGGGCATCTCACCTGCACAGATCACCCTGGAAATTACCGAATCGCTGGCGTTCGAGGCCAACCCGATGATCCTCGAAGTCCTGGTACGTCTGCGCCTCAAGGGCTTCAACGTGGCGGTGGACGATTATGGCACCGGCTATTCCAACCTCGACCGTCTGGCACGCATGCCGTTCTCCAAGCTGAAGATCGACCAGTCTTTCGTGCGCAAGGCCGGCCAGGACAGCTTCTCCATGGCTGGCGTGGAAACAGCCATCCGGCTGGCGCGCGAACTGTCCATGCCAACGGTGGCAGAAGGGGTCGAGGACGAGAAACTCTGGAACCTGATGCGGGCTTGCGGCGCGTCCCTGGCGCAGGGTTACCTGATGTCAAGGCCAGTCGCCATCGAGCAGTTCATTGAATGGGGCACAGCCACGAACTGGTGCTACCGGCTACCTGATGAACGGGCCGCCGGCGCAGCCTGAAGGCAGACGCCATCCGTCACTGGCTATGCCGTCTCAAGGTCCACGTCATCGCGGCTGCACCGCGAACTCCCGCGAGCGCAATGCTTGCAGCCCCTGCCGACACCGCCATAACCGAACGCCAGTCGGCCGCCTTGCGCACCCGCCGGCCCGCCACCTGGTGCACGATGTCGCCTGGCTTCAACCCGGCCAGTTGTGCCGGAAACCCTGGCACTACCCCAATAATCTCCACACCCTCGCGCCCGGGCTCGGGGGTGTGGGGAAAGGACCTGACACCGGCACCAGGGTTGAAAGGCATGAACTTGCCCGTTGCCTCGCGAGCCTGGACGAACACCTGCACCAGCCGTGCATCCACGGCGAAGTTGACGCCGATGTTGGCGTCGGCCTGCTTGGTGAAGATCGCTGACAGGATGCCCGTTACCTCACCTTGCATGTCGACCAGTGCGCCGCCCGACATGCCCGGGTTGACCGCGGCATCGGTCTGGATGAAATCCTCGATGGCATTGAACCCGACACCGGCCCGGTTCACCGCCGAAACATGCCCGCACGTCACCGACAGCCCGAGACCGAACGCATTGCCGATCGCACACGCCGCCTCGCCGGCCCGCGGCGCATTCGCGCTCCATCGCGCCGGCACAAGCGGCGTTGCCAGGCTCAGCACTGCAAGGTCGGTCACGGGGTCATAGGCCAGCACCTGCACCCGCTGCAGGTTACCGTCGTGATCGCGTATCAGGATGTCCCCAGCCACCCGCTGACCGCTGCCTACGACATGCGCTGCCGTAACGACGATTTTACCGTCGCCAACCACCACGCCGCTGCCTTCGGGCCGCTCCTTGTTGGGCGGCTGGCCCTGCCATTGCGGCATCACCGACACCACTGACCGGCGCACCTGTTCGAGCGGCGTCAGGTCTTCCGAATGAGCCGGGGCATGGCCGGCCACCAGTGCGCCTGCGACCGCAAGACATGCCACAAGCTGCTTCATCGTCATCATCCCCTGGTGAACTCGGGCTGGCCCAGTTCGCCGACACGGGTCGCCCGGCCATGCAGGCAAACCTCGCGGAACTGGTAGATCAGCGCCGCCGTGGGCGCAAACATCCTGTAACCCACGGTTGGGAACACCGCCGACATGACCGGTTTGCCGCTTTCGGTGTCAGCAACGATGGAGGGCACCTGTGCTGCGTCCAGTTCAGCAAGCGGTATACGGTAAACAGTCTCCACCTCGCCCGGGTCCGGCACGAACGCCTGCACCGGACCTGCCCACACCACCACCGGCGTGATGATGAACCCGGAACGGCTCACGAAATCATCGAGCACCCCCAGCACTGCCTCATCCGTCAGGCTGAGGCCGATTTCCTCGTGCGTTTCACGTAGTGCCGCGGCAATCGCAGTTTCACCCGCGTCCAGCCGACCGCCCGGCAATGCAAACTGCCCAGAATGCCGGTTGAGCCGCGCCGCCCTCAGCGTCACCACCACGTCCGCCATCACGCCTTCGGCCAGCCCGGATACCACCAGCGCCACGCCTGCCCGGCGCAAGCCGTCATCGCCCGCCTCTATCCGTGCGAAGCCCGCCAGGTTGTTGCCGATGCGCTGCCTTAGATCGTGACCGAGAGCATAGTTCATGAGCCTGCATGGTAGCGGCCGCCACCTTTGCGGCAACAAAAAACCGGCCAGATTCTCACCTGGCCGGCCGGTCGTATTGATGTTGTATCTCGATCAGTGAACCAGTGGCGGCTGGTCGTCCCCGCCCGCAACAGGCGGCAGCACGATCCTTGCACCGGCACCGGTTTCCTTGCCGTTGAAGGTGAGGCTTGTCTTGCCTGCATCAATGTTGATGGTTTCACCATCGTGGATCGAACCTTCAAGGATCGCCTCAGCCAACGGGTCCTGCACCATCTTCTGGATCACCCGCTTCAGCGGACGCGCTCCATAGGCAGGGTCGTAGCCCTCCTTCGCCAGCATGTCGCGGGCAGCATCGCTCAGCTCCAGCGTGATCTTGCGATCCGTCAGCAGCTTTGACAGGCGGCCCATCTGGATATCGACGATCGCACCCATGTTCTCGCGCTTGAGTCGGTGGAACAGGATGATCTCGTCGAGCCGGTTCAGGAACTCCGGCCGGAAGTGCGTCTTGACCATGTCCATCACCTGCACCCGCGCAGCTTCTGCCGGTTCGTCTTCTGCCAGCGCCACCAGGTACTCGGCCCCGATGTTCGAGGTCATGATGATGAGCGTGTTGCGGAAGTCGACCGTGCGGCCCTGGCCATCGGTCAGGCGGCCATCGTCGAGCACCTGCAGCAGTACGTTGAACACGTCCGGATGCGCCTTCTCGATCTCGTCGAACAGGATCACCTGGTACGGCCGCCGCCGCACCGCTTCGGTCAGTGCACCGCCTTCGTCATATCCGACATAGCCCGGAGGCGCGCCGATCAGCCGGGCCACCGAATGCTTCTCCATGTACTCCGACATGTCGATGCGCACCATTGCCTGCTCGTCGTCGAACAGAAACGTCGCCAGCGCCTTGGTCAGCTCGGTCTTGCCGACACCCGTTGGCCCGAGGAACATGAATGAACCGATCGGCCGGTTCGGGTCCTGCAGGCCCGCCCGGGCACGGCGCACCGCAGTGGCCACCGAGCGCACCGCGTCGGCCTGGCCGACGACCCGTCTCGCCAAAGCAGATTCCATCTGCAGCAGCTTTTCGCGTTCGCCTTCCAGCATCTTGTCGACCGGAATGCCGGTCCAGCGCGACACCACCTGTGCCACGT
>CAYMJJ010000184.1:3027-4103 GCA_964390445.1 uncultured Anderseniella sp. | reverse complement strand
TACAAGGGCTGGATTGCCAACGAGCTTGCAAAGTCGCTCTCGACCGGTATCCCGGCAACCACGCTGGCGCGCCCATTGAGCGAGCACCAGGATCGAAACAAGCTGGTTGACCATGTTTTCGGGGCAGTTGCAGCGGCAAACCCGAACGTGCACGTGATCGATCCGGCGAGCGTGTTCTGCAGTGAGCAGACCTGCCGCGCCAGTGACGGCCGCACCGCGCTGTATTTCGATTTTCATCACCTCTCGATTGCGGGTGCTGAAAGATTGACGCCGTTGATCGATCCGGTGTTCGCGCGGCCGTCTTCTCTGCCGGCTGCGGCGAGGCTCCGTGAGCCCTGAAAATTTTCTTCAAACCCGCAACCGCACGTTAACCTTGCCACCCGCATCATGACTGCCTGTTTGTGAGTTCGCGTAACGAGTGGGGACCCCGAATGTATGCGTTGAAGCAAGAGCCGGAAGTCGCCGGCTTCTGGGCATGGTTTGATCAGAACCAGGCCCGCCTGGCCCATGTGGCCACAACCCTTGACGACATGACCATGGACGAGATCGAGCCGGTGCTCGACCAACTGTCGTCGATCCTGCACGAGGCCGATGACCGGCTGTTCGCTGAGCTTGGCGCGGATGCGAATGGCCGCCCGCAGCTTGTGGTCACCGCTGATGGCGAGCTTGACGCGATGCTGATGGCGCGCGACCTGGTGGCCATTGCGCCGGTCTATGACGGCTGGACGTTCTCGGCCCTGCGCGAGCGGGCTGAAATGCCCGACTTCATCATGCTGCCGGGCGGTGGCGAGGTGGACATGCGCGAGGCAGTGTTCGTGCTGGAGGTGTCCGGCGGCAAGGCCGAGATCGCGGTCGGGCTGGATGGGTATGACGCCGAGCGCGCCGATGACCTGAACGCGGCCGTGGAGCTGTTCATCGAGCAGGTGCTTGGCGAGGCGGACTATGCCGCCGGTGTGTCCGGCGTGCTGGCGCTTCCGATTGCCGACCTGCAGCAAGAGGCCGATCCGTGGCCGGTCCGGGCGCTGGTCAACGAGTTTGACAGGGTGCTCGGGGCCTGACCGGTTCTTGCTGATCCA
>CAYMJJ010000184.1:0-2927 GCA_964390445.1 uncultured Anderseniella sp. | reverse complement strand
TTGCGCATCGCGCCTGCTGCGCTCTACGTGCGATCTGGATGACGGGCGCTGGTCAACGAGTTTGACAGGGTGTTGGGAATACGACACGGCTGAGATGCCCGGATCAAGTCCGGGCATGACGGGGTGTTCGGGCATGACGGTATGTTGACCTGCGCGCCCGTGGCGGATGGACACCGGCGGGCCGCGTGCCTTATATGGCACCCAACGTCAATCCGCACACTCCAGGGGCTTCCTTCATGACCGAAATCATCCACGTGCACGCGCGCGAAATCCTCGACTCTCGCGGCAACCCGACTGTTGAAGTGGACGTGACGCTGGAGGACGGCTCGTTCGGCCGTGCCGCGGTGCCATCCGGTGCCTCGACCGGCGCGCACGAGGCGGTGGAACTGCGCGATGGCAACAAGAAGCGCTACCTGGGCAAGGGCGTGACCAAGGCGGTCGCCGCCGTCAACGGCAAGATCTACGACGCCCTGATCGGGATGGATGCCGAAGACCAGGTGCTGATCGACACCACCATGATGAAGCTGGATGGCACCGAAAACAAGTCCAAGCTGGGCGCCAACGCCATCCTCGGCGTGTCGCTGGCGG
Organism: uncultured Anderseniella sp.; assembly: GCA_964390445.1. GTDB lineage: Bacteria > Pseudomonadota > Alphaproteobacteria > Rhizobiales > Aestuariivirgaceae > Anderseniella. The sequence goes on along the minus strand of CAYMJJ010000184.1, from coordinate 2,339 downwards.
TGGCAAAAGCCGCCGCTGAAGCCTGCAACCTGCCGCTCTACCGCTATGTGGGCGGGCCGTCGGCGCGGGTGCTGCCGGTGCCGATGATGAACATCATCAATGGCGGCGCGCATGCGGACAACCCGATTGATTTCCAGGAATTCATGATCATGCCGGTGGGTGCAACGTCCATTGCCGACGCTGTTCGCATGGGAGCAGAAGTGTTCCACACGCTGAAGGGCGAACTGTCGAAGGCCGGGCACAACACAAACGTGGGCGACGAGGGCGGCTTTGCGCCAAACCTGCCAAGTGCGGAGGCCGCGCTGGACTTCATCATGGGTGCGCTTGAGAAAGCCGGATACAAGCCGGGCAAGGACATGTACCTGGCGCTCGATTGCGCGGCATCGGAATTCTACAAGGGCAAGGTCTACGACTACGAAGGCGAGGGCGTGAAGCGGTCGTCATCGGAACAGGCGAAGTACCTCGCCAAGCTTGCAAAGGACTATCCGATCATCTCGATCGAGGACGGCATGCACGAGGACGACTGGGCGGGCTGGAAGGAACTGACCGACCTTGCCGGCAAGACCTGCCAGCTGGTGGGTGACGACCTGTTCGTGACCAACCCCAAGCGGCTGAAGATGGGCATCGACAAGGGTGTCGCCAACTCGATCCTCGTCAAGGTGAACCAGATCGGCTCACTCACCGAAACGCTGGCGGCCGTCGACATGGCGCACCGGGCCGGTTACACGGCGGTGATGTCGCACCGCTCGGGCGAGACGGAAGACACCACGATTGCCGACCTTGCCGTGGCCACCAACTGCGGGCAGATCAAGACCGGCTCGCTGGCCCGGTCCGACCGGCTGGCCAAGTACAACCAGCTCATCCGCATCGAGGAGATGCTGGGCGACCAGGCGGTGTATGCGGGGAAGTCGATCCGCAAGGGGTAGGGCTCAGGCTGCCCGGTCCATCATGCTGGTGATCATGTTGTCGAGACCCTCCATCAGGATCACCTCGGTTTCGTGCAGTTGAGCGTCTGACAGGGCGATCTGGCTGATGTCGGATCTCAGGTGATTGACCAGGGTGAAGGCCGTATCGTGTGCTTGCAAGCTGCGCAGGCAATCACCAAGGGTGCGTTCGCTTTCCATCCGGCCCAGCGCTTCCATGATCTGTTCGCAGGCCTGCTCGGCGCTGATGGAAAACCTGTCTGACAGGACGGTGGCGGCACAGGCAAGCTCTACCGGCCGCACGATGACATCGGCGCGCGCGATCGACAGCAGTATCTTTGCGAAAGCGGACACGACGCCGGCACTTGAAGTGCTGGCTGATTGCAAGGTTTGCATTATTCACTCCCCCGAGTTGCTGGAGTCACTTGGCATCCGATTTGGTTAACAAGGCGTTAACGAGGTTGTTGTGCGCCGAAGTTAACAGGGCGTTAACCATGGCAGGTCTAGCGTCGCTCAGCGCAAGGCATGGGAAAGTCGCCAATCATGTTCAAACGACCAAAGCTGTTCGACGTGCTTGTGTTTGCCGGGTGCTGTGCCATGCTGTCGTGGTTCGGCTGGCACGCCTTCGAGGGGCCGCGCGGGTTGAACAACGTGGCGGCGCTGGAAGCCCGCCTGGAAGACAGGAAGCAGGCGCTGGCCTTGGTTACCGGCCGCAGCGACGAACTGGAGGCGCGCGTCAAGCTGATGCGGCCGGAGAGCGTGGACCCCGACATGGCATCGGAACTGGTGCGCATCATGCTGGGCTACGAGAAACTTAACTCGATTGTAGTTAAGTACGACTGAGCTATCGTTTCGCACTTGCGAGAGAACCCACGTAACCGTAATCAGGTTAAGGCATCCGGATGTCATAACGCACCGGCATTTTCCATGCTATGAGCGAATGCATGACGGGGGATAAACACTCCGCTGACAGTCTGCGCAAAGCCCAAGGCAACGCGTTTGCCAGCCGGATGGTCGTGGAATGTGCAACAAGCGCGCTGCCGGGCCGGATGGACAACTGACTCCCTACCCGGATTGGTGCGGACACGGGAGGTTTGCATGGCCAAAGCCGCCAAGAAGGCGTCTGCCACCACGGCTGACAAGAAATCCAATTCGCCCTTCACCAAGGACCAGGACCTCAAGGCCTACGAGGACATGCTGCTGATCCGCCGCTTCGAGGAGAAGGCGGGACAGCTCTACGGCATGGGCCACATCGGCGGGTTCTGCCACCTCTATATCGGCCAGGAGGCGGTTGTCGTCGGCATGGAAATGGCCATGCACGAAGATGACCAGGTCATCACCTCATATCGCGATCACGGCCACATGCTGGCCACCGGCATGGACCCCAAGGCCGTCATGGCCGAACTGACCGGCCGG
>CAYMJJ010000183.1:0-4120 GCA_964390445.1 uncultured Anderseniella sp. | reverse complement strand
CGACGTCTGGAAATCGATGCGTTTCATGAAGGAGCGCTTCCCGTACGAGTTATTGTTGGCCGTCTCGCGGCTTGTTGCGCGCACTATCACGCCACTGCCGTCCATGCGTCAATGGAAACAGTCACTAAAATGCATAATCTATCTTAGCCTATGCATTAAAATGCATATCTGGCGTGGACAAGTTCACGCCCATGAACTCTGCAGTGCCCGCCGGCAACCGGTTCAGGACATCACAACGAAGCTGCTCCTGCGTCTGGTCGAGTCGCTTTGCGGAGCGTTCTGCCGCCATCTGGCGCTTCAACCGGGCGTTCGCCTGCTGGATGAGGGCCTGCAGCAGCACCTTCTCGGCCGAGTTCGGCGCGCAATTGAGCCACACCGCCTCCCACACCTCGTGTGCTTCCCAAAAGAACCCGTGCTTCAGCAGGATGTGACCATACAGGTAGGCTGCATTGTCCTGCCACTCTTGTGCAGTAGTCTTGGCAGGTGCGAGCGCCTTGGCTGCATCGAGCGGTTCAAGGTCCGGTTCGGAGCCGCTGCCGGGCACGTGGGCGCGGCGCGGCAAGTTGATGCCGCGCGGCCACGTCACGACTCGGGCAACGCGCCGCCGGCTTCAATGCGCTGGCGTACATGCGCCCCCAGCGCCTCGCGCGCGGCTTCGTCCTGCTGCGGCGGCACAAAGTCAGCCACGATCTGCTTCCACAGCCGGTTGGCCCGCTGCGTGGCGGTCAGCGACCCGTTCTCGCTCCACTGGCCAAAGTTGCTCCAGTCCGACACCAGCGGCTTGTAGAACGCCGTCGCATAGCGCTCCATGGTGTGCTGGCAACCAAAGAAGTGCCCGCCCGGCCCTACCTCGGCAATCGCCGATACCGCCAGTTCGTCCTCGTCGAACTTCACCGGCTGGCACAGCTCGGCGATCATCTGCGCCACCTCGATATCGAGGATGAACTTCTCGAACGAGGCGGTCAGCCCACCTTCCAGCCAACCCGCCGTATGCGCCACCATGTTGGCCCCGCCCTGTATCGCGCCCCACAGGCTGAGTTGGGTTTCGTACGCCCCTTGCGCATCAGCCACGTTGGACGCCGTCGGTGCCGAGGACCGCCACGGCAGCTTGAGCTTGCGGGCAAGCTGGCCTGCCCCCCAGCATGCCTTGACGTATTCGGGCGTGCCGAACGCCGGTGAGCCCGACTTCATGTCGACGTTGGAGGTGAACGCGCCGTACACCACCGGCGCGCCGGGCCGGGTCAGCTGGTTGATCACCAGTGCGGCCAGGAACTCCGCATGTTGCAGCACCAGCGCGCCTGCAATGGTCACCGGCGCCATCGCACCTGCCAGGGTGAACGGCGTGATGACGACGATCTGGTTGGCCTCGGCAAAATCCATCAGCCCGTTCAGCATCGGAATGTCGAGTTGCAGCGGCGAGTTGGTGTTGATGACGGTAAACGTGTGATGACCTGCCCGGAACTCGTCTTCGCTCAGGCCCCGCGCAATGCGGATCATCTCGAAACCGTCGCGGGTGACAGGCGTGCCGCGCGCCCAGGTGAAGATCGGCTTGTTGGCCAGCGTCAGGTTGTCGTAGCTCACCCACAGGTGTCGCTCGTTCAGGGGCAGGTCCTGCGCCTCCACGCACGGGCCCGATACATGCATCACGTCGAAGTGCTGGCACAGCCGAATGAAGTTCTGCACCGCTGCGCGGGTGCCGGTCTGCTTGCCGCGGTCCAGGTCGGAAAAACCGGGCGGGCCGCCCACCGGCATGAAGTTGAGGCTGTTGCCGCCAAGGTGGATATTGTTTTCCGGAGCGGTTGCCAGCAGTTCGAACGACGACGGCGCAGACGCGATGGCCTGATCGATCACCTCCGCCCCGATTTGCACCATCATGCTGTCGTTATCAACGATGCAGCCTGCCGCCCGGTAGGCAGCGCGCGCACGCGGCAGCAGCACGCGGATACCGGTTTCCGCCAGCACCCTTAGCGCAGCCTGGTGCAGTTGCTCGATCTGGTCATCGGAATAGAGCGGTTGCGGCTGGTATGGGTTGCCCAGCCGCTTGTAGGACACATCGCGCGACACTGCCGGCCTGTCGCTTCCACGCCGTCCCGTGCGCCTGGCCCGCTGAATGTTCATGCCTGCTGTTCCTGCCTCGTTGCGAGAGCCGAGGCTATGCCGTTTCAGGTTTCAGCGATACCAGCAAATCGCCATCCTTCACCTGGTCGCCCTCGCCGGCATTGACCGCGGCCACCACCCCGTCGCGGGGGGCATTGAGCGTGTGTTCCATTTTCATGGCTTCCAGCACGGCCAGCGCATCACCCTTCGACACGGCATCGCCCGGGCTCACGCGAACCTGCTTGACCAGGCCCGGCATCGGCGCGCGCACGTCATCGCTTGATGCTGCATCAGCCATGTCGCCCACGCTGTCCGGCACGCTGAATTCAAACGTCTCACCGCCCAGGAACACTGTTGCACGGCGAACGCTTTCACCCTCGCGCGACAGCGCAAACCGCATCGGTTGCGCATGACCGTCGACGATCATCCGGTCGGGCGCGCCCGGCACCAGTGACAGGTTCAATGTGCCGGCACTGCTGGAAATCTTGAAATCACGTTCATTGCGCAACGACACACGCAATTCACGCACGTCATCGCCATGCAGCAGCGTGACAAAGTTCTGCGCCGCACCCCACATGCGCCACCCTGACAGCGACCCCCACGGGTCACTAGATGAAGTGGGTTCTGCCAGCCCCAATGCCGCCACGGCTGCAACCGCATAAGCCAGCGCAGGCGGATCGGTCTGACCGGTCAAGCTGTCGAGGTCGCGTTCGATCAGCCCCGTATCGACATTACCGGCGGCAAACCCGTCATGCGCGCACAGCGCCGACAGGAATGCCTTGTTGGTCACCGTACCGGCAATCAGCGTTTCGGCCAGCGCCGTGCGCATCCGGCCGAGCGCCTCATCGCGCGTCGCCCCGTGGGTAATTACCTTGGCAATCATCGGATCGTAGAACGGCGTGATGTCATCGCCTTGCCGAACGCCGGTATCATTGCGTGCCGCCTCGCTGAACTTCAGGTACTCCAGCGTGCCGATCGCAGGCAGGAAGCCCCTGGGCACGTCCTCTGCATAAAGCCGCGCTTCGAACGCATGACCGTTGATGGCCAGCTCATCCTGGGCAAACGGCAAAGGCTCGCCTGACGCCACGCGCAGTTGCAGTTCCACGAGATCCAGGCCGGTAATGGCCTCCGTTACTGGATGTTCAACCTGCAACCGTGTGTTCATTTCCATGAACCAGAACCGGTCAGTCTTCAGCCCTTCCGAGCCATCCACGATGAACTCGACCGTGCCAGCACCCGAATAGCCGATGGCCCTGGCAGCCTTCACCGCCGCCTCGCCCATCGCCGCGCGCACCTCGTGCGTCATGCCTGGCGCTGGCGCTTCCTCGATCACCTTCTGGTGGCGGCGTTGCAGGGAACAATCCCGCTCGAACAGATGAACAGCATTTCCGTGATTGTCGCCGAACACCTGTATCTCGATGTGGCGCGGCGCGGTCACGTACTTCTCGATCAGCACATGGCCATCACCGAAACTCGCCTTGCCTTCGCGTTGCGCGCCGACCAGCGCATCGGCAAAGTCTGCCGCGCGCTCCACCTTGCGCATGCCCTTGCCGCCACCGCCGGCCCGCGCCTTGATCAGCACCGGATAGCCGATGTCATCCGCCACACCGGCCAGGAAGTCTGCCCCCTGCCCGTCGCCATGATAGCCCGGCACCACCGGTACCCCGGCCTTCTCCATCAACACCTTCGCCGCATCCTTCAGGCCCATGGCGCGGATGGCGGAAGCTGGCGGGCCAACAAACGTCAGGCCAGCGGACTCGACCGCTTCGACAAAGCCGGGATTTTCCGACAGGAAGCCGTAGCCGGGGTGGATGGCGTCCGCGCCCGTAGCCTTTGCCGTGGCGATGATCGCGTCCACGTTGAGATAACTCTCAGCCGCTGCCGCCGGCCCGACCCGCACCGCCTCATCGGCTTGCGCCACGTGCATCGCGCCCGCATCGGCATCGGAATAGATCGCCACGGTGGCAATCCCCATCCGCTTCGCCGTGCGCATCACCCGCACCGCAATCTCGCCCCGGTTGGC
>CAYMJJ010000182.1:0-4126 GCA_964390445.1 uncultured Anderseniella sp. | reverse complement strand
CCGACCACCCCGATATCAAGATCAACTGGGTGCGTGACTCAACCGGCGTTGTCACTGCAAAGCTGCTGGCTGAAAAGAACAATCCGCAAGCAGACGTGATCTGGGGCCTGGCAGCCACGTCGCTGCTGTTGCTCAAGACTGAAGGCATGCTGGAAGCCTATGCCCCCAAGGGCGTCGAGAATCTCGACAAGAAGTTCGTCGACAAGTCCAACCCGCCCTACTGGGTCGGCATGGACGCATGGGTCGCATCGATCTGCTTCAACACCGTTGAGGCCGCAAAGCTGAACATTCCGGCTCCCAAGACCTGGAAAGACCTGACCAACCCCGTCTACAAGGGCCATGTCGTCATGCCGAACCCGAATTCATCGGGCACAGGCTTCCTTGACGTTTCGAGCTGGCTGCAGATGTTCGGCGAGGAGGAAGGCTGGAAATTCATGGATGGCCTCCACGAGAACATTGCAGCCTACACCCACTCCGGCTCAAAGCCATGCAAGATGGCCGGCGCTGGTGAAACCATCGTAGGCGTTTCGTTCGCGTTCCGCGGTGCCAAGGAAAAGGCTGCCGGCGCGCCGATCGACATCATCGTGCCTGAAGAGGGTGTGGGCTGGGATATGGAAGCCACCGCAATCGTGGCCGGCACCGATGACCTGGAAGCCGCCAAGACCCTGGTCGACTGGACCATCACCAGGAAGGCCAACGAGATGTACAACGAGGGCTACGCAGTGGTTGCCATGCCCGGCGTCGCCAAGCCGGTTGAGCATTTCCCGGACAACCTGCTCGAAAAGATGATCGACAACGACTTCGAGTTTGCGGCCAACAACCGCAAGGCCATTCTCGACGAGTGGCAGAAGCGTTACGACTCCAAGTCCGAGCCGAAGGGCTGATTTGCAATAGCCTGAAGTGGGTATCGGCCTGACCGGCCGGTACCCCGTTGCATCGGATACAACAGGCAACCGGACCGGCATTGTGGAGCGCGGGCCGGCAAAAGGGGTGGCATGGACAATAAGGCCGGTGGCGACGCCTATCTGCGCGTGCGCAATCTCTACAAGGCGTTCGGTGATTTCTATGCGCTGAAAGACATTTCGCTCGACATACAGCAAGCCGAGTTCGTCTGCTTCCTGGGACCATCGGGCTGTGGCAAGACCACGCTACTCAGGGCCATTGCGGGCCTGGACCTGCAAACGTCGGGCACCATATCACAGGACGGCAAGGACATATCCGCCCTGCCCCCCTCGGAGCGCGACTTTGGCATCGTGTTCCAGTCCTACGCACTTTTTCCCAATCTGACCGTCCAGAAGAACATCGCCTTCGGCCTCGAGAATGTGGGCCTGTCCCGCGATGCCATCAGCAAGCGCGTGCGCGAACTGCTCGACCTGATCGGCCTGCCCGAGCAAGCCGCAAAGTATCCGGCACAACTGTCCGGCGGACAGCAGCAACGCGTGGCCCTTGCCCGCGCGATTGCCATGTCGCCGGGGTTGCTGTTGCTTGATGAACCACTATCCGCGCTTGACGCCAAGGTTCGGGTTCACTTGCGCCACGAGGTCAAGGACCTGCAGCGCAAGCTGGGCGTAACCACGATCATGGTGACGCACGACCAGGAAGAAGCACTCGCCATGGCCGACCGCATTGTCGTGATGAACCACGGCGTGATCGAGCAGGTCGGCGAGCCAACCGAGGTTTACCGCGAACCGGACTCGCTGTTCGTGGCAGACTTTATTGGCGAGATGAACCAGTTCGCAGGCGAGGCGGCGGGCAAGGACACCTGCAAGCTTGGTGGTCTGACATTGCAGTGCCGCGAACATGGCCTCGCCAAGGGTGAGCAAGCAATCATTGCATTGCGGCCCGAAGACATCATTCCCCATGAAAGGCCTACCGGACGCAAGACCACTGCCACCGGCAACAATGTTCCGGTCATCATCGGCGACATGGAGTTCCTGGGATCGTTCTGGCGCGCAACGCTGACTGGCGGTGCACTGGGAAATCACGCACTGACGGCGCAGTTCTCCATCAACGCGGTGCGGCGGTTATCGCTGCAGGCAGGCAAGGACCTTTTGATAGAACTGCCCGCAGACCGCCTGCGCGCCTTTCCGGCCAAGGCTGGCACCGGGGTCTGACCGATGAGCGCGACCGCACAGGCAACACCGCTTCCCACAGGCCCGAAAGTCAGGGCCAAGATGTCGCGCGACGACTGGGTGATGCGGGGCTACATGATTGCCATCGCCATCTACCTCATCGTGGCGCTGGCGCTGCCCCTGTACGCAATGCTGTCGAAAGCGTTCGAAACCAGCCGCTTCGATCTCACCCAGTTCGAGGTCCAGGTGAGCAACGAGGCGGGCCAGTTCACTGAACCACCTGTTCGGCTGGATGCACTCAACACCCGCCTGAACGTGATGAGCGCGGCCGATCTGGAAACCAGTTCCGACGGCCGCCTCGAGCTGACCGGATTCTTCCCGAACTACAGTTTCCGCTCGCCGGTGCAGTACAAGCTCATCCCGCGAGACTCCAGCGCGGTCTACATCGTCGGCTCGGAACGGTTCACCGGTCCCGAACCGCGCGTGCTCGATTCAGACACCTTCCGCAGGGTTGCCATCCGCCCGGTTCAGGACTACGGGCTGGCCAACTTCCAGACCTATTTCTCCACGCCTGCCCTGTTCCAGTCGATCCAGAACTCGCTGATCATCTCACTCATCTCGACCGTCATTACCGTCACGCTGGCGTTCGGGTTCGCCTATGCACTGTGCCGTAGTTGCATGCCATTCAAGGGCACCTTCCGCATGATCGCCATGGCGCCGATCCTGGTGCCGTCATTGCTGCCGGGAATCGCGCTTGTCTACCTGTTCGGCAACCAGGGACTGCTCAAGGAATTTCTCATGGGCGAGTCGATCTACGGGCCAATAGGCATCGTTATCGGCTCTGTATTCTTCACCTTCCCGCACGCCATGATCATCATCCTCATCGCACTGTCGATTTCTGATGCGCGGCTGTATGAGGCGGCAACGGCCCTGCGGGCCAGCAAGTGGCGAACGTTCTGGACGGTCACCATCCCCGGCGCCCGCTATGGCCTGATCTCGGCTGCCTTCGTGGTGTTCAATCTGGTCATGACCGACTTCGGCCTGCCCAAGGTCATCGGCGGCCAGTACAACATGCTTGCAGTGGACATCTACAAGCAGGTGATCGGGCAGCAGAACTTCCAGATGGGCGCGGTCGTGTCAGTGGTGCTGCTGATGCCTGCGGTAATCGCCTATGCGGTCGACCGGCAGGTGCAGAAGAAGCAGGTGTCACTGCTGTCAGCCCGCTCGGTGGTCTACCAGCCCAAACCGTCGCCGCGGTTCGACTGGGCCTGCCTTGTTTACTGCTCGCTGGTCGCGCTGTTCATCATCACCATGCTCGGCATTTGCCAGTTCGCAGCCCTGGTCAAGTTCTGGCCCTACGACCTGTCACTGAGCTTCAAGAACTACGACTTCGACCGAATGGACGGTGGTGGCTGGGCAGCCTATGTCAACTCGATCGAACTGGCATTGCTCACCGCATGCATCGGCACGGTCATCATCTTTACTGGCGCCTACATGGTCGAGAAGTCGCGCGGCTTCCAGACTGGACGGTCGTTCTTCCAGTTCCTGGCCATGTTGCCGATGGCCATTCCCGGCATGGTGCTGGGCCTGGCCTACATCTTCTTCTTCAACAACCCTGACAATCCTCTGCACATCATTTACGGCACCATGACCATCCTGGTGGTCAGCACGATCACGCACTTCTACACAGTTGCGCACCTCACGGCCGTCACGGCACTCAAACAGATCGACGGTGAGTTCGAGTCAGTGTCGGCCTCGCTCAAACAGCCGTTCTGGAAGCTGTTCGGCCGGGTTACCGTGCCGGTGTGCCTGCCCGCCATCCTCGACATCGCCATCTACATGTTCGTCAATGCAATGACGACGGTGTCGGCGGTGGTATTCCTGTACTCCACCAACACCGCGCTCGCCTCTGTGGCCGTCCTCAACATGGACGACGCCGGCGACATCGCACCTGCAGCGGCCATGGGCATGATGATCTTCTATACCAACGTTGTGGCGCGGCTGGTCCATGCGGGGCTGTCGCGCTACGTGCTGACGCGGACGCAAGGCTGGCG
>CAYMJJ010000181.1:0-4164 GCA_964390445.1 uncultured Anderseniella sp. | reverse complement strand
GGCATGGCCGTGCGCAAGGAAGACACCGAGTTGAAGGAGAAGCTCAACGTGGCGTTGAAGGCGATCCTCGAGAATGGCAAGTACAAGGAAATCAACGACAAGTACTTCCCGTTCTCGGTGTACTGATCCGGCTAACGGATATCGTCCGTTCAGCTATACACATCTGCCTGCCGTGCTACACTCGCGCGGCGGGCAGTTGTTTTTCTGGCTGGTGACGAGCGCGTAGAAGGGGCCGACATTGGAACTGTTGTCGCTGCTGGCCTGGGGGCCGACAGGTTGGGCCGATGAACTGGCCGAGGGCACCTGGCTCACGGTCAGGCTGGCGCTGGCGACGCTGCCGTTCGGGCTGGCCATCGGGTTGCTGGTGGCGCTGGCGAAGACGTCAGGCGAATACACGCTCGAAGCTGCGGCCAATGTCTACACCACCATCTTTCGCGGCCTGCCGGAGCTGCTGACACTGTTCATCGTGTATTATGGCGGACAGTTCCTGGTGCAACGCGTGGTGGGCATGTTTACGGACACCTACGTCGAGGTGAACGGGTTCGTTGCCGGCATGGTGGCGCTCGGGCTGGTGTTTTCGGCGTATGCATCGGAAGTGTTCGCCTCGGCCTTCAAGGGCATACCGGCCGGGCAGGGCGAAGCCTCCAAGGCGCTCGGCATGACAGGCTGGCAGACCTTCCGGCTGGTCACGGGTCCGCAACTGGTGCGCCTGTCCATCGGTGGCCTGAGCAACCTGTGGCTGATCCTGCTCAAGGAAACCTCGCTGGTGTCGATCATTGCCCTCAACGACCTGCTGCGAAACACCACCGTTGCGGTGGGCAGCACCAAACAGCCGCTGTTCTTCTATTCGATCGCGCTGCTGATCTACCTCATGCTGTCGCTGATCTCGTCGCGCGGGCTTGGCGCCGTCGAGGCCCACGTCAAGCGCGGTGAAGCGAGGCGGACATGAGCGATGTCGCAACCAGCCTGATCGAGGCACGCAAGCCGCCGGCGGAAGCGGTGCGCAAGTGGACCATTGCGCGTATCGCCGGTTGGCTGATGTGCCTGGTGTGGAGCGCGCTCGGGCTGGCCCTGGTCTGGTCGCTTTATTCGTCGTTTGATATCGACATCTTCACCCGCTACTTCCCGCGCATGATGGAAGGCCTGCTGGTCACGGCCCAGCTGGTGGTGTTTTCCATCGTCATTGGCGGGCTGCTGGCGCTGCCGCTGGCCATGGCGAGGTTGTCGGGCAACTGGTTTATCTCGACGCTGGCGTTCGGGTACGTCTACCTGTTCCGCGGCACGCCGCTGCTGTGCCAGGTGTTCCTGCTGTATTACGGGGCAGGGCAGTTCGCGGACGAGTTCCGGGCGATGGGGCTGTGGTGGTTCTTTCGCGATGCCTATAACTGCGTGCTGCTGACGTTCATTCTCAATACAGCCGCCTACCAGGCCGAGATCTACAAGACGGCCATCGAGTCGATCCCGCGCGGGCAATGGGAAGCAGCCTCGACGCTGGGCCTGCGCGACTCGACCACCTTCCGCAAGATCATCCTGCCGCAGGCCATGATCACCGCGCTGAGGCCGCTGGGCAACGAGATCATCCTGATGGTCAAGAGTTCCGCCGTGGCCTCGGTGGTGACGGTGTTCGACCTGTTCGGCGCGACCAAGCTCGCGTTCTCGCGAACCTACGACTTCAGCGTCTACATGTGGGCGGCGATCGTCTACCTGATGATCGTCGAGACGTTGCGCCGCGTGTGGGTGGTGATCGAGACGCGCCTGACTCGCCATCTCGTGCGCTAGGTCCGCTTTTTACATGAAGACGTCGCAATCAAGACTGATGTGACGGGGTTTCAGTGGCTACTCTTTGTGCCAGACCAGTGTGAAGTGGATCCCATCATGACCGACCCGACAACCCCGCACGACGACGCCCACACCCGCCGCGCAGGGGGCCGCTCGGGCCGGCGCGAACGCCGTGCCGTTGCCCCGCCATCGCTGCCGACGCTGATCCGCAAGACGCCGGTCCTTGCGATGGCCACCGACGAGGCCGTCGAGCGCATCCACGATGCGGCCTGCACCATACTCGAAGAGGTTGGCTGCGAGTTCCGTGACAAACTCGCCATTGCCAGCTGGAAGGCCGCAGGTGCCGACGTGGACGGTAGCCGGGTGCGCATCGGGCGCGAGCAGCTGATGGAGCTGATCGGCCTGATCCCGCCGGAATATACCATGCATGCGCGCAACCCCGAGCGCACGGTAACGGTGGGCAACGACAAGTCGATCTTCGTGCCGATGTATGGCGCACCCTATGTGCGCGACATGGACGGCAAGCGCCGCTACGGCTCGCTGGACGACCTCAACAATTTTCACAAGCTCGCCTACATGTCGCCGGCGCTGCACTCCAGCAGCTCGATCATCTGCGAGCCGATGGAGATCGCCGTGCCCAAGCGGCACCTGCACATCATCCGCTCGGCGCTGACCCATTCCGACAAGCCGTTCATGGGCATCGTGACCGCGAAAGACCGCGCCGAAGACACCATGAAGATGGCCGGCATCGTGTTCGGCGATGATTTCGTGCGCGACAACACCGTGCTCACCTCTGTGGTCAACTGCAACTCGCCGCTGGTGTGGGACGAGACCATGCTGGATGCGCTGCGCGTGTATGCCGCCCACAACCAGCCGTGCCTGATATCGCCGTTTGCGCTGTGCGGCGCCTCGACGCCTGCCTCGAGTGCTGCATCGGTGGCACAGTGCGTGGCCGAGGCGCTGGCGGGGCTGGCCTTTACCCAGCTTGTGCGCCCGGGCAGCCCGCAGGTGATGGGTCAGTTCATGGTGGCGGTGGACATGAAGTCCGGTGCGCCGATGGGCGGCACGCCTGAAGCCGCCCACATGATGATGTTGTATGGCCAGCTTGCCCGCAAATACAAGCTGCCGTGGCGCACCTCGGGCTTCCATGTTGGCTCCAAGGTCAACGACGCCCAGGCCGGTTACGAGTCCAACATGCTGATGCACGCCGCCATCCTGTCCGGCGCCAACTATATCTGGCACGTGGCAGGCTGGCTTGAGGCCGGGCTGGTGTGCGGCTACTCGAAGTTCGTCACTGACGCAGACCAGCTTGTCGGCTGGTACAAGTATGCGCAGGGCATTTCGTTCGACGATTTCGATGATGCCATGCAAGCTGTGCGCGAGGTCGGGCCTGCCGGGCACTTCCTGGGCACTGCCCACACGCTGGAGCATTTTGAAAGGGCCTTCTTCACGCCGGAACTGATGGACTTCAACTCGTTCGAGCAATGGTCGGCGGAAGGCTCGCTCACCATGGATCAACGCGGCAACGCCAAGGCGCGCGCCATGCTCAATGCCTACGTGGAGCCGAAACTGGATGAAGCCGTGGCAGAGGAGCTTGCAGCGTTTGTTGCGCAGCGCGAGGCCGAGTTGCCCGACACGTTGAGCTGAGCAAGACAGAGCTTGCCCGCGGGCCGGGTTTTTTGCAGTGTGCGCGGCAACTGCTCACCACATTCAACGGGAACACCTCACATGCTGCTCAAGGACAAGATCGCAATCGTTACAGGGGCTTCCGGCGGGCTGGGGCTTGCCTCCGCCAGAGCGTTTGCCGAACAGGGCGTGAAGGTCGTCATTTCCGACGTAACCGACGAGAAGGGCGAGGCAGCCGCGGCCGACTTGCGCAACGATGGCCACAACGTGCAGTACCGCCATTGCGACGTGACGAAGAAGGCCGATATCCAGTCGCTGGTCGACGAAACGGTCAAGACGCATGGCCGCCTCGACATCATGATGGCCAACGCCGGCATCGTGCACGCCTGCGACCCGCTGGAACTGAGCGAGGAAGATTACGACCGGGTGCTGGCGGTCAACCTGAAGGGCGTGTTCCTGTCAGGCCAGCTTGCCGCGCGCCAGATGATGACGCAGGAGCGCGACGAGAACGGCCAGCGTGGCGTCATCGTCAACATGTCGTCGTGCCAGGCCGTGATCGTGATCCCCGAGATCGCGTCCTATGTGATGTCGAAGGGCGGCATCAACCAGTGGACCAAGGCGCTCGGTATCCGGCTCGCGCCCGAAGGCATCCGGGTCAACGCCATCGGTCCCGGCTCGATCGCCACCGAGATGTTCAAGACGGTTGCCAGCGACGCCCAGAAAATGCGCAACATCATGTCGCGCACGCCGATGGGCCGG
>CAYMJJ010000180.1:0-4165 GCA_964390445.1 uncultured Anderseniella sp. | reverse complement strand
CTTGCAGAGCATTTCTTCGTGGTCATACCGGACCTGCGCGGCTATGGCCGCTCATCGAAACCCGCCAACACCGCAGACAACCTGCCCTACTCGAAGCGCGCCTTCGCCAACGACCTGGTGGCGGTGATGGCCAATCTCGGGCACGGCCGCTTCGCCGTCGCCGGTCATGACCGCGGTGGCCGGGTTGCCTACCGCATGGCGCTCGACCATCATGCCGTGGTCGACACCCTCGTCACCCTCGACATCGTGCCGACCACCGAGCAATGGCGCGCCGCACAGACAGTGAAGGGTGCCGTGGACAGTTACCACTGGATGTTCCTGGCCCGCCCGCATCCGTTTCCCGAACGGTTGATCGGGGCAGCCGCGCAATTCTACATCGACACCACGCTTGCCTCGTGGACCGGCAGCGGCACGTTAGACTGCTTTGACCCCAAGGCGCTCGCCGAATACCGGGCGCACATTGCAGACCCCGCCGTGGTCGAGGCGATGTGCAACGACTACCGCGCAGGTGCCACCTGCGACGTGGCGCACGACCAGACCGCACTCGATGAAGGCCGCAAGATCATCGCGCCGATGCTGGCCATGTGGGGCGGCACCGGCTTTGCCCGCAAGGCCGGCAGCAACACCCTCGACACCTGGCAGCGCTGGGCCGACAACGTGTCGGGCGCACCAATACCATGCGGACATTTCCTCGCCGAAGAATCCCCCGACGAGACACTGTCGGCCATGCTGCCGTTCCTGCAGGGCCTGCATCCGTGAGCGGCGGCAGGATCGACCGTCAGGCCGAGTTCTCCGGCACCCGCGAGGTGCGCGACGCCCACCGCTTCGACGAGGCGGCGCTTGATGCCTGGCTGGCCAGCAACATGCACGGTTACCGGGGCCCGCTCGCGGTGGAGCAGTTCAGGGGTGGCCAGTCCAACCCGACCTACAAGCTGGTCACGCCGGGCGCGGCCTATGTGCTGCGCCGCAAGCCGCCGGGCAAGTTGCTACCGTCTGCCCACGCCATCGACCGTGAATACAAGGTCATTGCTGCCCTGCACGAACAGGGTCTGCCGGTCGCACGCCCACACGTACTGTGCGAGGACGACAGCGTCATCGGTACGGCGTTCTACCTGATGGACTTTGCCGGCGGCCGGGTGTTCTGGGAACCGCACATGCCGGGCGTTCCGGCCGAGGACCGGGCGGCCATCTTCGCGTCCATGAACCGTTTCATGGCCGATCTTCACTCGGTTGACTATACGGCCGCCGGGCTTGGCGACTTTGGCCGGCCCGAAGGCTATGTCGCGCGCCAGGTCGCGCGCTGGTCGAAACAGTACACCGCATCGCAAACCGGCAAGATCGCCAGCATGGACCGGCTGATGGACTGGCTGCCCGACGCCGCACCGTCATCCGGTCAGGCTGCCCTCGTCCACGGCGACTTCCGTCTCGACAATTGCGTCATTCACGCAGACCAGCCGTCGATCAGGGCCGTGCTGGACTGGGAACTGTCGACCCTCGGCGACCCGCTGGCCGACTTCACCTACCACCTGATGCAATGGCGCATGCCGCCATCAGAAACCGGTGCCGGCGTCGGTTCGCTGGTCCAGCACCTCGACCTGCCCGGCATCCCCCCGCTGGAAGACTACGTCGCCGAATATTGCGAACAGCGCAAGCTGGCCGGCATTCCTGATCTCGACACATATCTCGCCTACAATTTCTTCCGCATGGCGGCGATCTTCCAGGGCATCGTGGGCCGGGTCCGTGACGGCACTGCCGCCAACGCCCGCGCCGCCGAAATGGCTGACCTGGTCGAGCCCATGGCAGACGTCGCCTGGGACTATGCGAAAAAGGCAGGAGCATAATCGCCGTGAGTACACCGAGCATCGGCCTGGCATTGGGAGGCGGCGCGGCGCGCGGGCTTGCCCACATCCAGGCCTTGCATGCCTTTGACGAGTTGGGCCTGCGCCCGTCCCACATTGCCGGCACCAGCATCGGCGCGCTGCTCGGCGTCGCCTATGCCGCCGTGCCTTCCGCCCAGTCGCTCGAGGACCATGCCCGCCACGTTCTGTCCAACCGGCTTGACGCCGCGCGCCGGGCGTTCTCGTCAGGCCGCGGTGGTGTGCTCGACCTGATCAGCCTGAACCCGCTCACCAGCCCGTTGTTCGATGGCGGACAACTGGTGCGCATCGTGCTGCCCGAAGAGGTGCCGGACCGGCTGGAAAACCTGATGATCCCGGTTACGGTGGTCGCCTGCGATTTCTACGCCGGCACCGAACTGTGTTTTTCAAACGGACCTACAGTTGATGCCGTGGCGGCCAGCATCGCCATTCCCGGCTTTATCTCGGCACCCCCGGGCGAGGCTGTGCTGGTTGACGGGGGCTGCGTCAATCCGGTGCCGATCTCACATCTGCAATCGTTTGACGTGGTGGTTGCGGTCAACGTCATCGGACGGCCTGCCCCACGCGGGCGTGCCACGCCACGCACCTCGGACCTGGCTGCGGGGTCGATGCAGATCCAGCAACAGGTCATCGCCAGCCTGCACCGCCAGGCCTATCGCTGCGATATCTGGCTGGAACCACCGGTCAACCCGTTCCGGGTGCACGAATTCTTCCGCATTGACGAGATCCTTGCGGCATCCAGGCAGATGCGCGAGCAGATGAAACGCGCGCTTGAAGCCGTGCTGGAGACGCGAATCAAATCAGCCGGTTAACCCTGTGTTCTGGGACGGTGATTCAAGGCTTTCACCGTCAGCGCCGGTCCCTGAAGAACTCGATCATCAGCGCCCGCGCGCGCGCCTCGCCCAAGCCCGAATAGACCTCCGGCGCATGGTGGCAGGTGGGCTGGCTGAAGAAGCGCGCACCATGCTCCACGCCGCCCATCTTCTCATCGCCGGCGCCAAAGTACAGCCGTTCGATGCGCGCAAACGAAATGGCGGCAGCGCACATGGCGCAAGGCTCCAGCGTCACGTGCAGGTCGCAACCGGTCAGCCGTTCGGACCCCAGCACGGCGCCTGCGGCACGGATGGCCAGCACCTCGGCGTGGGCCGTCGGATCGTTCAGTTCGCGGGTGCGGTTGCCGGCGCTGGCGATGATCTCACCGTCCCTTGACACACTTGCGCCCACCGGCACTTCACCGCGCGCGCCAGCGCGTTCGGCCTCCTCGAAGGCGCGCGCCATGGCGGGGTGCAGCGGGGCTTTCATGTTGTGGGCATCCTCGACGCTTGAAAAACTCGGGTGTAGGCAGCGCGGCTTTTCGTCTGATACAAGCATCGCCATGACAAGGTCCAGCGCCAAACCGCCAACTCCATCTGACGACACCCAGCACGAACGCATCGCCAAGGTGATGGCGCGCGCCGGGTTGTGCTCGCGCCGCGATGCAGAAAAGTGGATCGAGGCCGGCCGCGTCAAGGTCAATGGCAAGGTCATCATCTCGCCGGCGCTCAACGTGGGCGTGGCCGACCTCATCGAGGTTGACGACCAGCCGTTGCCGGAACGTGAGCAGGCGCGACTATGGCGTTATCACAAGCCGTCCGGACTGGTGGTCTCGCACCGCGATGAACAGGGCCGCACGTCGGTGTTCGACAAGATGCCGGAAGGCATGCCGCGCGTCATTTCCATCGGCCGGCTCGACATCAACACCGAGGGCATGCTGCTGCTGACCAACGATGGCGAACTGGCGCGGCTGCTGGAACTACCGGCAACCGGTTGGCTGCGCCGTTACCGGGTGCGCGCACACGGCACCATCGAACCGGCTGCACTCGAGCCCCTGAAGGACGGCCTGACCGTCGATGGCATCAGGTACGGCCCCATCGAGGCGACGATGGACAAGCAGCAAGGCAGCAACGTCTGGCTGACGATCTCCCTGCGCGAAGGCAAGAACCGCGAAGTCAAACGCATCTGCGAACACCTGGGGCTGGTGGTCAACCGGCTGATCCGGGTGTCGTTCGGGCCATTCCAGTTGGGTGATCTGCCGCGTGGCGAGGTCGACGAGGTCTCGCCCAAAGTCATCGCCGAGCAGATCCGCGGCGGTGCCCGAAGCCGGCAGGGCCATGCCGCCAAGGGCGAGGACAAGCCAGTGCGACCCGGGAGCCGGTCACCGGCAAAGTCTGGCGGCAAGCCCACGGCAAAGCCGGGCGGCAAGCCGGCAGGCAAGCCTGCGGGCAAGTTTGCAGGAAAGCCTGCGGGCA
>CAYMJJ010000179.1:0-4224 GCA_964390445.1 uncultured Anderseniella sp. | reverse complement strand
GCCCGCAAGGCGCTGTCGCTCAAGCCCGACCGGGCCGACCTTCACCTGGCGCTGGCCACCGCGCTGCACATGCAGGGCAAGGCGAAGGAAGCCGAGAAGTCCTATGCCTCGTGCCTCATGCGCGACAAGTCGAACCTGCGCGCCATGATCAACATGGGCAGCCTGCAGATCGATGGCGGCCAGCCCGCTGCCGGCCTGAAAGTGCTCGAGGGTGCCTTGCACCTGTCGCCAAGGCACCCCGAGGCGCTGTTCCACAAGGGCCGCGCGCTGGGCCGCATGGGCGAGGCCGGCGAGGCGCTGCAGATCTTCTCGAAGCTCGCCAAACAGCAGCCGGACAATGTCGACGTGCTGAAATACCTTGCCCTTTGCCACATGGACATCGGCCACAAGACCGAAGCTGCCAAGGTGCTGTCGCGCGCCGCCGAACTGGCCCCGGGCGATGCCGTCATCAGCAACGCCATGAAGAAGCTGGCGAACTGAGCCCGGTTGGCCACGCCTGCTGAGCAACAACCGGGGGTGCTGCCATGCTAGCGGCCTTCATTCTGGCCTCCATCGCCATCGAGCTGACGCCCGGCCCCAACATGACCTGGCTGGCGATCCTGTCGCTGGCGCACGGACGCCGCGCCGGGCTGATGGCCGTTGCGGGCGTTGCCAGCGGACTGGCGATCATCGGCGTTGCCGCGGCACTGGGTGCAGCCGCGCTGATCACCTCGTCGGAAATCGCCTGGCAGGTGCTCAGGTGGGCGGGCATCTTCTACCTGCTCTACCTCGCCTACGACATCTGGCAGGGCACCGAAGACGGCAAGCCGGCCCCGGCAAAATCCGACATGGCCGCGTTCCGCATGGGGCTGATCACCAACCTGCTCAACCCTAAGGCCGCGATCTTCTATCTCACGGTGCCGCCGCGCTTCATCGCCGACACCCACGACCCGCTGACCGGCCTGCTCTGGCTGACGCTGATCTATGTCGTGGTCGCCACCGTCATTCACGCCGGCATCGTGGTGCTGGCAGGTTCGGCCAGAACGCTGTTGACCAGCACCTCGCGCATCATGACAGTACGCCGCATCATGGCTGTCCTGCTGGCCGGGGTTGCGGTGTGGCTGGCGCTTGTCACGGGCCGGCCGGAAATCTGAAATCCCAGGGGAAACACAAGCCACAATGACAACCATCGCGATGTGGTCCGGGCCACGCAACATCTCGACGGCGATGATGTATTCGTTCGCCAGCCGGCCCCGCACCATGGTGTGGGACGAGCCGTTCTACGCCCATTACCTTGAAGCAACCGGCATTACCCACCCGATGGGCGCCGAGGTGATCGCCACGGGCGAGACCAGCTACAACAAGGTGGTGGCGCAATGCCTCGCGCCGCTGCCGGACGGGGTCGATGTGTTCTACCAGAAGCACATGACCCACCACATGCTGCCCGGACAGGACTGGACCTGGTGCCTGAAGGCCACCAATGCCTTCCTCATCCGAACGCCAGAACGCGTTCTGGCCAGCTATGCCGCCAAGCGCGAGGAGGTAGGGCTGGCCGACATCGGCTTTGAACGCCAGCTCGACCTGTTCAAGCTGCTGTCGGATCACCTGGGCGAAGCCCCGCCGGTGGTCGACTGCGAGGACATCCTGGCAAACCCCGCGCAAGTGCTGGCGCGGCTGTGCACGGCCTGCGGCATCAGTTTCGATCCGGCCATGCTGTCCTGGCCTTCAGGGCCAAAACCCTATGACGGTGTCTGGTCGCAACACTGGTACAACGCAGTATGGGCCTCGACCGGCTTTGGCGACCCGAAGACCAGCTATCCGCAACTCGGCCCGGCCCTGCAAAGGACCGCCGATGCCGCACAGCCCATGTACGAGGAACTGGCGCGATACAGGCTCGGTGCCTGACCTGCGCCGGAAATGAAACAAGCCAGCCCGGCAAGCTGCCGGACCGGCTTCATTTCCTTGCACTCGGTTCCCCGGGGCTGGTGTAGCCCTGAGGAATACCGATGTCAGTGGCTGGTGCGCATGGCGCTGGCACCGGACGCCTTGCCGATGGCGCTCATGTCGCCACCGCGCTGCAGGGCATCCTTTTCCGCCAGAAGCTCCACCTTGCGCAGTTCGGCCTCGTCTTCGTCGAGCCGTTCCCTGGCCTGGTCAAGCTGGTCCTGCAGGTCCGCCACGGTGGCAAGCAGGTTTTCGCGACGCTTGCGGATCGACTTGGCTGTCATGGAATAATTGAAGTGCGAAGGGTCCGAAACGCCGGTCTTCTGTTCTTCGTAGGCAATCTGCTGGTCCAGATCATCCTGCTTGCGGCGGAAATCCGCCATCATCATCTCAATATCGCTTACCTGGCGCCGCTTCTCGTCAACACGGAAACGATGCAGGCGTACGAGCGTGTCTCTTGACCGCATCGGGGTTGCCTCACTCTATAACGCACACAAACGACCTGAATAACCGACCTGATTCACGCAATCGACTAGGCAGACTTTGTCGAATCAACTAGCGTCAGGGATTCAAGTTATCCCGTGTATGATGAACGAGCAGGCTTAAGGTGCGGTAAACAAGTGTGACCGCGTCTGCATTTCGGATTCGAAACGCAAATCCTGTGTGTATTCAAGGTCATCACTGTTGTGAGTTGCCTGGTTGGCACAGCGCCAGTACCACCCTTTTGCGCAAGGGTCCGGTGGCAGCGCATCACCCGGGGTCAAGGCAATACATCAACGCCTTCCCCGAAGTTTGTGAAATTTAACGGCGAATTAGGTTTTGTTAACCATTTGGCGCGTATTGTGACCATCGAGTTAATCAAGCGTAGCAAGCCGGTCCACACCGGACCTGGAAACAAATTTGGCGGCATGTGTTCGGCGGGCTGGGGCCGGTACGGACAAGCATACTAAGAGGTTACGGATGAGAGTTCTGCTAATCGAAGACGACTCCGCGACAGCGCAGAGCATCGAACTGATGCTCAAGTCGGACGGGTTCAACTGCTACACCACCGACCTGGGGGAAGAAGGGGTCGATCTCGGCAAGCTGTATGACTACGACATTATCTTGCTGGACCTCAACCTGCCCGACATGAGCGGATATGACGTTCTAAAGACCCTGCGTGTCGCAAAGATCAACACGCCGATCCTGATCCTGTCCGGCATGGCCGGCATCGAGGACAAGGTTCGCGGTCTCGGCTTCGGTGCCGACGACTACATGACCAAGCCGTTCCACAAGGACGAACTGGTAGCCCGCATCCACGCCGTGGTGCGCCGCTCGAAGGGTCACTCGCAGTCCGTCATCGTGACCGGCGAACTGCAGGTCAACCTGGATACCAAGACCGTCGAGGTTGGCGGCCAGCGCGTGCACCTGACCGGCAAGGAATACCAGATGCTGGAGCTGCTTTCGCTGCGCAAGGGCACGACGCTCACCAAGGAAATGTTCCTCAACCATCTTTATGGTGGCATGGACGAGCCCGAACTCAAGATCATCGACGTGTTCATCTGCAAGCTGCGCAAGAAACTCGCAGCCGCTGCCGGTGGCCAGAACTTCATCGAGACCGTCTGGGGCCGTGGCTACGTTCTGCGTGAGAACGACGCCGCCTGATACCAGTTAAACCTCTGCGTGCGGACCTTGGGAAGCTCTCAAGTGCCTTGACGACCAACCCCCGGCGGGCCTGCCGGGGGTTTTTTTGTTTACCACGCTTGCAAGGCCCGCCCCGCGCCCGCGCTGAGTGGCACGCAAGCTGCACAACCTGTGGTCGGTGCCTCACCTGTTTCGATCCGGAGCAGGCAAGGCACACGCGGATCAATTCTGAAAGCCTGTGCTGCCAAATGAGCGAAATACAATCACCCCGAATCAATCCTGCGGCAGCGCTGATGGCGCGCCTCAACGTGCTGACCGCCGGGCGGTTGGGCGACCGCGAGATTTCCAATGCAGCGCTCAGCGTCTACACGATGCGGCTGGGCGGAGTTGCAACCGCTTTCCTGCTCCAGGTCGTCATTGCCATGCTGATCGGGGCAGAAAGCTTCGGTATTTTTGCGTTTGCATGGGTCCTGGCGACAACCATCGGCCAGTTCTGCTGCTGCGGGTTCAATGAAACCTCCAACCGGTTCCTGCCCGCCTATATCGTGTCGGGCGACCTGGCACGGGCGCGCGGTTTCGTGCAGTTTTCCAGCTTCTTCGTGTTCACCGTGGCCGCTGTCGTCTGCCTGGCCAGCATCGCCGGCATGGTGCTGGCCCGCCACATGATACCGGAAGGCT
>CAYMJJ010000178.1:0-4235 GCA_964390445.1 uncultured Anderseniella sp. | reverse complement strand
CGGCAAGGGTTCCGGTCGTGGCGGCAAGGGTTCCGGCCGTGGCGGCAAGGGCCGCGGTAGGGGCCGTGGCCACAAGGGCCGCGGTAAGGGCCGTGGCCACAAGGGCCGCGGTAAGGGCCGTGGCCACAAGGGCCGAACTGACACCCCGTCAGCAGAACCGGCAGCGGATAATAATGCCGCATCCTGCGGCAACTGGCGGCGGGCACCTGGCGGGTGGCGCCGTTGCCTGGAATGGCTCGAGTAGTCAGTTACCTGAATCGGACCTTATGGCACGGTTCCTGCTTGTTCACTACACCCATGATGCTGTCAGGCCTTTGTGGCCTGGCAGCATGCCAGCACCGGACAAGGAGCGGCCCCATGTATCAGTCTGGCACTGAACGAATAGTCACTCCGGTGAAACACCAGCGTATTTGCGTGGGCTGGCGCAAGGGTGGCTGGACTGCCGGCTTTAACGGCTGCGAGGAATTGCCAGTTGCGCTGGAGGAGGTACTCAGAGGCTGGAAGTTTGAGGCCGTTCAAGCATCCCGCTGCAAACCTGTTTCTATGCAGTTCGAGCGCGTTGATGGTGGTTATCGCTGGGATGCGCCGGATGACGGGCTGACCTCCGAAACGTTGTATGGTCAGCCCGGGACGCCCGCTGCCGCTATTGCCGACATTAATTACATGCTGAACGGCTGGTTCGTCCGCCAGTTCGACGACGTATTCACCCTGCACTGTGCGGCCGTTCGCATCGGCGATGGTGCCGTCCTGTTCCCGGCCGAACACCGGGCGGGCAAGAGCCTGCTTAGCGTGGCTCTGGCCTCGCGCGGTCACACGGTGTTCGGCGATGACGTTATTGCGATCGAGCGGTCTTCGCTCAGTGTGCTCTCGCTCGGCGTGCTGCCCCGCCTCCGGCTGCCATTGCCACCCCAGGCAACAAGCCCTCAATTGCGCCGTTTCATCAATGCTCATTGTACTGTGGCCGATCAGGCCCATGCCTACATAGATCCCGGCGCGCACGTCATCGCTGCCGTTGGCGAGACGTGCCGGATCAAGGCCATTGTGCACCTCAGGCGGCTCAATCGTCCTGCAGCGGCGCAACTGGGCACTTCGAATGCGGCGGGCGCCTTGAGATCCCTGATTCGCCAGAACTACAGCCGCAACCTGCCGGCAAGCGAGGTATTCGATGACCTGTGTTCGCTGGCAGGGCAGGTGACGTGCCTGGAACTGTCATATCACCAGGTCGATGACGCCGTGCGGCTGCTTGAAGGGCGTTTTGCCGGTGGCCAGCCCGCCCGCCTTGAGGAGGATCAACATGCTGGACACTGACATCCGATATGCTAGGGCACCCCGTATCATCGAGCGACAGGTCGATAGCGAAATGTTCCTCATCGATGATGACCACGGAAGCATTCATTCGCTTGATGCGGTAGCGGCAGGCATCTGGCGGCTTCTCGAGGAGCCGCACGGCGAGCACGAGATCGTGGCGATCTTCAAGGCTGCCTTTCCGCAGCGCAATGCAAAGGACTTGCGCCGCCTGGTACGCCGGTTGTTGTCAGAACTGGAGCGTAGTGATCTTGCAGTGCGCGAAACAACCGGGCCTTCAGGCTGACGGCGCTTGATCGGCACGGCACCGGCGCAGACGTTTGGAGTCAGTCAGAACGCGCCATGCCTTACGTTGAATTTGTACGGCTCGCCTCGCGCCTTGTACATTGCACGACGGCGGTAATGCAGCATCGTCTCCGGGCTTTGCCGCCACGCCACCGTGAACCTTTCAAAATCTGCCCTGAGCAGGTTGGGCGCAACTTCGTCGATGTTATCCGACGGATTGTCCCACGTCGGAGTTGCCACCACGCGCTTGATCGTGAACTTGGTATTGTTGGGAGTGAATTGCCACTTGCCGGGCCGGGCAGCGGAGTCGACCATAACCGCCCAGTCCTGGTAGCGCTGGTTGCCGGTGCAAGCGCTCATCAAGTCAACCGAGCCTCTGTCGTCAAGAATGTCGATCGCCTTGCCGCAAATCCGGGCCGGAACCAGCAACACGCGGTCGCCTGGAAGTTTGAAGGCAATGGCATTGCCATGGGGCTGGATGCAACCGGCCGAGTTCATGATGGAAATCCAGCCTCTCGAACGTGAGTTCTGGAAGACGACGGACGCCGACCGTTCCTGCCCGTCAACCAAGATGTCGGCCGTGACACGAGCATTTACGGTGTAGGTGCAGGTAAGATGGAACGTGTTGACCGGACTGAACATGTACCAGAAGGCCAGTCCGCCAATCGCCACAAAGGGCACCAGTGCCCACAGCAGGGCGAGGTATCCGGACCGGGACCGGGGAGGCTCTTCATCCATATCCATCGATCACCACCCCCACGAGGGTGCCCACTTCCATATCGTGAAGCCGAGCAAGGTCACCAATCCTATTGCCATGTAGATGAGTACACCCAGCACAAACCTGCGCCAGCCCTGACCGGCCTTGCCTTGCGGGGGCGGAACGTCATGCACGGTGAACGTCCGGCCCGAGTACCCGGCAAGCCACTCAGCCCTTTCCTTTGACATGACTATCTTCACATCCGGCGCCCGGCGAAGCGACAACTCGGTGGAAGGCGCATCCAGGTACCAGGTTGTTTCCCAGCCCTCGATGTCGCCATAGGGAATGAACAGGGGCTTTCGGAACAGCGAGAACGGCAGCATCATGCGCAAGCCGACGCCGGTTTCATGCGCGCTCATATTGACGATACCGTGCAGCGACTCGTAGGCAACCGGGCCGATCAGGACGGCAGCCTGTAGCCGCCTGGTTTCGAGCGGCGGGCCGCCGTCGCCTGCATAGAAGTCGGCAAGGTATCGCCAGCGGAAGCTCGTCCGCCAGAGCATGCCGAAAAACAGGAAAGCGAAAAAACCCAGTCCAATGATCGTGTTGAACACTATCATGAGTTTTGGCCCTAGATTCGTACCGCCTCGATGGAGAACCCGGCCAGCTGTATGGCAAGCGCTGCGGGGTGCTTGCGCAACTTGTCTGCCAGCACCTGCGCGTCGGTGAACGGCTGCCAGCACACCTCGTCGGCATCGCCGAACAGCACGTCATCGTCATTGGCCCCCTTGCCGGTGGCCCACGCGGCAATCTTGCCGGACTGGGTCAGCAGCACGACGGCTGCCGGCGGTTCGGTCATCTTGCGGCGCTTGAAGGCCGCGTCGCGCTGGCGCGAACTGAAATCAATCACGTTTTCCATGACCGTGATTGATGCCGTTATTCGGTTAACGAGGCGTTCCCAAAAGCTTAACCGAGTATTACCAAGCAATTGTAATGCATGGGAAATTCCCTCAGAAGCGATTCATCGGAATCTTGAGGTAGCTATGGCCGTCATCTTCAGGTGCGGGCAACCGTCCGGCGCGCAGGTTGATCTGCAGCGCCGCCAGCATGCGATCGGGCAATGACAGCGTCTTGTCGCGTTTCTCACGCCTTGCCACGTAATCTTCCCGCGAGGTGTCTCCCCCAACATGGATGTTGTGCTGGCGCTGTTCGCGTACACTTGCCTCCCACGCCGGCTCCTCGCGATCATTCGTGCCATAATCGTGGCCGACGAACAGCCGCGTCTCGTCTGGCAGCGTCAGGATGGCCATCAGGCTGTCGTAGAGTTGACCCGCAGAGCCACCGGGAAAGTCGGCTCGGGACGTGCCAGCGTCCGGCTGCATGAAGGTGTCGTGCACGAAGGCTGCATCATCGCCGACCACGTAGCTGATCGATCCCAGCGTATGGCCCGGTGACAGCATCACCCGCACTGGCAGTTCGCCGATGCTGAAGCTGTCGCCGTCGGCAAACAGACGGTCGAAATCGGCATCCGGATGAAACATATCGCAGTTGTTGTAATAGTCGCGCCACAGCTCGGCGATCTCGCGCACCTTTTCGCCGATGGCGTTCTTTGCGCCCAGCCGCTCTTTCAGGGAGGCTGATGCCATCAGGTGATCGGCATGGGGGTGCGTGTCGAGAATCCACTCCACCGTGTAACCACGCTCCTTGACGACGGACAAGACCTCGTCCATTGCCTCGGTGGACGTAGACGCCGACTTCGGGTCGAAGTTCAGCACCACGTCGATCAGCGCGCACTTGCCGGTGTGCGGGCAGGCGGCAATGTACTGGATCGATCCGGTGTCGGGTTCGTAGATGCCGGTAACCTCGGCGCTGGCAGGTCCACGCGATGCGCTCTTGCGTATGGGGGCCATGGGTAGTTGTCCTCCTTTACGTCAACGAACGGCCAATC
>CAYMJJ010000177.1:0-4253 GCA_964390445.1 uncultured Anderseniella sp. | reverse complement strand
CGCGGCAGGATGTTTCCTGCCGCGTTTTCATTTGTGAAATCGCCGTAACCCGTCAGATTGCTGTTGCAAATTTCGTGCAGTGCACGAGCATCAGGCCAAACGCCCGTCACCTGCAGGAACCTCCAGATCATGAATCCGCTTGACCTGTTTTCCAGTCCCGGACGCTTCTGGCGGGGTAACCTGCACACCCATTCCACCTTGTCAGATGGCGCACTTGAACCTGACCAGGTCATCAACGCCTACCAGTCGGCTGGTTATGATTTCATGTGCCTGTCGGACCACTTCTGGGGCAAGTACGACTGGCCCGTCGCCGACACCCGCCCGCTGCGCCGCAATGACTTCACCACCATCATCGGGGCCGAACTTCATGCTCCCATGACCTCGACCGGCGAACTGTGGCACATCCTGGCCAATGGCCTGCCGCTCGATTTTGAACCCGCCCGCGAAGACGAGGACGGCATTGCGCTGGCCCGGCGCGCAGCAGACTCCGGTGCCTTTGTTACCATCGCCCACCCCGCATGGTCGCAACTGACCATCGAGGATGGCCGCGCCTGCGACATCGCCCACTCGGTCGAGGTATACAACCACGGCTGCGCCGTCGAGAACGCACGCGGTGACGGATTCTACCTGCTCGACCAGTTGTTGACCGAAGGCCGCCGCCTGTCGGCAATCGCCACCGACGATGCCCACTTCCGCGACCACGATCACGATGCATTCGGCGGCTGGACCATGGTCAGGACCGAAAGCCTGGACCCCGAAGCCCTGGTCGAGGCGCTCAAGGCCGGCGCGTTCTACTCATCGCAAGGACCACAGATCCACGCTCTCGACCTGAACGGCCGCGAACTGACCATCGAGTGCTCGCCAGTCAACGCCATCACCGTTGTTGGCGGCACCTCGCGCACCGTGTCTACCACCGGCCGCTCCATCACCCGGGCCACGCTCGACCTGTCCAGACTCGACAATGACTGGCTCGCCTGCCCGCCATCGAAATGGTTGCGCCTCGTGGTGCGCGACGAGCACGGCAAATCGGCGTGGACCAATCCGATCTGGCTCAAGGACATCGGCCTCGCCTGACGGGGCCTTGAGACGCGCCGCCACGCTTGCTATGTAGGTACTACGACAGGGGCGCTGGTGTGCACATTGCGACCGGCTGAGAAGTACCCTCCTACTTGATCCGGATAATGCCGGCGAAAGGAAGTCGTCCGCCGCACACATCCGTCGCGCCGGCGCCTCCTTCCCCGGTTTGGAGGCATGGCATGAACATCGAACCCGGTGCGGCCCTCGACAGGATGCGCAACGGCGCGCCACTGGTGCAGAACATCACCAACTTCGTTGCCATGAACACGGTTGCGAACGTGCTGCTCGCAGCGGGCGCCTCGCCAGCCATGGTGCATGCGAAGGAAGAGGTCGAGGAGTTTGGCAAGCTGATTGGCGCGCTGACCGTCAACATCGGCACGCTGACGCCGGTATGGGTCGACTCGATGATGCTTGCCGCCCGCACCGCCAATGCCAATGCCAGACCCTGGGTGTTCGACCCTGTCGGCGCGGGCGCTACCAGCTATCGCACCCGAACCGCGCTCGAGCTTGCCGCACTGAAACCCACTGTCATCCGCGGCAATGCCTCGGAAATCATGGCACTGGCCGGGCTCAGTGCCTCGGGCAAGGGTGTCGATGCTGGCGACAGCGTGTCCGCTGCCGAAGCCGCCGCACGGCATCTCGCGGCAGATACCGGCGCGGTCATTGCCGTTACCGGCCCCATCGATCTCGTCATCGCGCCGGATGGCCACCGGGCCGAAATCACCAATGGCCACCCCTTGATGCCGCGGGTCACCGCACTGGGCTGTGCGCTTACCGGGGTAGTCGCCGCCTTTGCCGCTACCACAAAAGATCCGTTTGAGGCCACCGTTGCGGCGCTGGCATACTATGGTGTTGCAGGAGAGCGCTCTGCCCTCTCCACCGGCCATCCCGGCACGTTCTACGTCGCCTTCCTCGATTCCCTTCACGCGCTTGAAGCTGGAACAGTCAACACCGCAGCACGGATCACGCTGTCATGAAACGCCCCGTCGACCTGTCGCTCTACCTCGTCGCAGGCCCGGCAGATTGCGCCAGTGGCGACCTGGTCGCCACCGTGGCCGAGGCCGTTGCCGGCGGGGTCACCCTCGTTCAACTGCGAGACAAGACCGCCACGGACGCTGCATTCATGGATATGGGCCGTGAACTCAAGCAGGTGCTGCTCGGCACGGGCGTGCCGTTGGTGGTCAATGACCGGGTTCACCTGGTCGAAGCAATTGGGGCCGACGGCGTGCACGTTGGCGTATCCGACATGCCCGCCCGCGAGGTTCGCCGCATCGTCGGCGACGATATCCTTATCGGCACCTCCGTCAACCCGGCTGACCCGTCCACCCTGCCCGACCCGGCCTTCGTCGACCATGTCGGCATCGGGCCCGTGTTCGCCACTTCCACCAAGCCCGACCATGATGCCCCCATCGGCTTTGACGGCCTCGCCAGGCTGATCGCACAAGCCAGGGTGCCAGTTGTTGCCATCGGCGGCATCAAGCACGGCCACGCGGCGCAAGCCATTGCCGCCGGCGCTCAGGGCATATGCGTCGTGTCCGCCATCGCCGGTGCCGCAGACCCGCGTGACGCCGCCCGCCGCCTGAAAGCCGAAATCGCGGAGGCCCGTAAATGATCCCCAACATCCTCTCTATCGCAGGTTCCGACCCGTCCGGCGGGGCTGGCATCCAGGCCGACATCAAGTCAATCTCTGCCAATGGCGGCTATGCCATGGCAGCGCTGACCGCACTGACGGCCCAGAACACGCAAGGCGTGACCGCCATCGAACTGGTTCCGCCCGCTTTCGTTGCCCAACAGATCGACGCCGTGTTCGCCGACATCGAAGTCCACGCCGTCAAGATCGGCATGATCGCCACCGCTGAAATCGCCGTGGCCGTGGCTGATGCGCTGGTGCGCAACAAGGCCGTCAACATCGTGCTGGACCCGGTCATGGTGGCCAAGGGCGGCGACCGGCTGTTGCGCGAAGACGCTGTCGCTGCGCTGAAGGCACGGCTGGTGCCGCTGGCCACCCTCATCACGCCCAACCTGCCCGAAGCCGCAGAACTGACCGGCGACCCGGAAATCGGATCACGCGAGGAAATGCCAGCGCTGGCGCACAAGCTTGCCGCACTGGGCGCAAAAGGCATCATGCTGAAGGGTGGTCACCTCCAGGGCGAAGCCAGCCCTGACTACCTGCTCACCCCCGATGGCAAGGGCATCTGGCTGGAAGGCAAGCGCACGACCACCAAAAACACCCACGGCACCGGCTGCACGCTGTCGTCCGCGCTCGCAACCCAACTCGCGCTCACTGGTGATGCGGAGATGGCCGCCCGCGTCGCGAAGGCCTATGTGGCACAGGCCATCGCTGCTGCGGACAGGTTGAACGTCGGCCGGGGCCACGGACCCACCCACCACTTTCACGCCACCCAGAAAGGCTGATGCAATGGACTACGGATCAACCTTCCATGCACTGTTGCGCACCGAGGCCGGTGCCGCATGGCCGGCCTACGTCGAACACCCGTTCGTGCGCGGCATCGAGGACGGCACGCTGCCGCGTGGCTCGTTCCTGCATTACCTGCAGCAGGACTATGTCTACCTGATCCACTATACACGCGCCTGGGCGCTGGCAGCAGCCAAGTCCTCCAGTGTCGAGGAGATGCGCGAGTTCGCCGGCACCGCCCTCACCCTGATTGACGGCGAAATGCAGCTTCACATCGAGACCTGCAACGCCGTCGGCATTTCACAAACCAAGCTTGAAGCCACCCGAGAGGAACCTGAAAACCTCGCCTACACCCGCTTCGTCATGGATGCTGGCCAGCGCGGCGACCTGCTCGACCTGCTCGCTGCCCTCATCCCTTGCGCACTCGGCTATGGCGAGATCGGCGCTCGCCTGATCGCCGCCACCGAAGGCAGGCGCAGCAATCACCCGTACCGGGACTGGATCGAAACCTATGGCAGCGAGGACTACCAGGGCTTTGCCCGCGCAGCCGCCGCCCGCTTCCAGCGCGTCGCCGAGCGCAGGCTGGGGACTGACTTCAAGGCTTCGCCCCGCTGGCCGTCGTTAAGCCACACCTTCACCACCGCCTGCCGGCTGGAAACCGCATTCTGGTCGATGGGCGTGCGCGGTGCACAACACCCGGACTTCCGCGTCTGACTTGACCATCCGTCGAACTGGCATACGCGCGCGTCACATGCTATGC
>CAYMJJ010000176.1:0-4270 GCA_964390445.1 uncultured Anderseniella sp. | reverse complement strand
CCGCCGCGCGGAATGGCCGAGATCGCCAGCATCAGCAGGTTCAGCATCAGCTTCACTTCGGACTTCGGCCGGATCTCGCGCGGAATGGCCCATTCAAGCTGCACCTTTTCCTCGCCGATGAACTTGCGCGCGACATCTTCTGCATCACCGGTATCGATGCTTGACCCGGCAGAGCCCGCAGCGCCAAAGGCTATGCGGCAGAACTGCAACTTCGCTGATGCCTGGCGTGAGGACCGCTTGACCAGGTCGAACGCGATCTCGCGCATCTCGGCGTCTTTTTCGTCTTCGAGCACTTCCAGCCCGTTGGCGATGGCGCCGACCGGTGAGATCACGTCGTGGCAGACTTTCGAGCACAGCAGTGCCGACAGGTCCATATCGCTGAGCACAGCATCAAGTTTCATCTTCAGCCCCTTCGTTTGCGCGGTATTTCAAGTGCGTGTCCGGACAGACTCTAGCGGGCTTGGCAGCCGCATGCCAAGCTTGCCGGACGCATGCCAAACAACGCCTTGTTCCGACTCATCATTTACCTTAGTGGCATGGGTAACGTACCGCTCCCTCATCTCATCAATGGCAAAAAAGCAGGACGAGTCAACGTGATTGACGATTTCAGACCCTCGCCCGCCCTGCTCCGGCTGGTGGCGATTGCCCATGCTGCGGGAGCCTGCATCATGGAAATCTACAACGCCGGTTTCGACGTGGACACCAAGAACGATGCCTCGCCGGTGACCCAGGCCGACATCGCTGCCGAGGCCATCATCGTCGCGGCGCTGCGCCGCCATGACCCGGTAACCGCCATCATTGCCGAAGAAGCCGTGGCAGCAGGCGCACGCCCCAGCGCAGCCCGGCGGTTCTACCTGGTCGATCCGCTCGACGGCACCCGCGAGTTCATCAGCCGCAACGGCGAGTTCACCGTCAACATCGCCCTGGTCGAGGATGGTATGCCCACGGCAGGCGTAGTTTATGCCCCAGCGCTGAAGACGATGTACGCCGGTGAAGCCTTGATTGGAGCCGGCATGTGTGAACTGGACCCTGCCGGGCCCATGCCCGACCCGCTTGGCATGACCCGGCTGACCACGCCTGCCCTGCCGGCAACAGGTTGCAAGGCCGTTGCCAGCCGCTCGCATCGCGACGAGAAAACCGAGGTCTGGCTTGCCGAAAACGGCATCACCGACACGGTGGCTGCCGGCTCCTCGCTGAAGTTCTGCCTGCTCGCCGAAGGCAAGGCACACCTTTATCCGCGGTTTGGCCGGACCATGGAATGGGATACCGCCGCAGGTCATGCAGTGCTTGCCGCCGCCGGCGGCAGCGTGGTTGTTGCCGGGGCCACCACCCCGCTCACCTACGGCAAGCAGGAACGCGGTTTCGACAACCCCGCCTTCATTGCCAGCGTGGCAAAGGGTGGCATTTGAACGGCTACAGAAACCTCGCGTTAATCGTATACGCGCCGTTAACGCCTCGTCTGGCATACTCTCGACCAGTCGGCTCGTGTGGGCGGTACGTGCCGCCAGTAGTCCAGTCAGTATGAGAGAGTACCAGTCATGAAACGCATCCTCGCGCTTGCCGCAACGGCCAGCCTCACGATTTCCCTCCTTGCAGCGTTCTCAAGCTTCGATACG
Organism: uncultured Anderseniella sp.; assembly: GCA_964390445.1. Lineage (GTDB taxonomy): Bacteria > Pseudomonadota > Alphaproteobacteria > Rhizobiales > Aestuariivirgaceae > Anderseniella. Next base: position 2,654 of record CAYMJJ010000176.1, on the reverse strand, counting down.
CCTGCGGTTGCCCGCCAGGCAGATGACGGCAATGGCCGCTATGGCGCGCCGGCCCGGCAGAACTCGGACGCAACCTACAGCCCTGACGAGATCATCGAAGGTGGCCACCGCTGGTTCGGCAAGACCACCAAGGGCGTCGCCAAGGCCGTCGAGCACGTGTTCGCGCAGGCTGGCCGCCCGACCGGCTACATCATCGGCGAAGAGGCGTCCGGCGCCTTCTTTGGTGGCCTGCGCTACGGTGAGGGCACCTTGTTCATGAAGGACGGTACCCGCAAGAAGGTCTACTGGCAGGGCCCGTCGGTCGGCTTCGACCTTGGCGGCAACGGCTCGCGCGTGCTGGTGCTGGTCTACAACATCGGCAGCGAACACCAGATCTTCGACCGGTTCGTGGGCATTGAAGGCTCCGCCTACATGGTCGGCGGCCTCGGCGTGAACTTCCAGTCCAACCGCGACCTGAAGCTTGCCCCCATCCGCACCGGCGTCGGCGCACGCCTTGGGGCCAATGTCGGCTACCTGAAGTACACCGAGAGGCCGACAGTCAACCCGTTCTGATCCGGCCTGGCATCCAGCTGCCGGCCATCACCCGTCTTGCCGCCGCCCTCCCCTCCGGACGGGCGGCGGTTTGCATTATGACGGCTCATCTGCCGGGTACTTGCTTCACACCGGAGCAGCCTTGGGTTACTCTGTTGACAAAGACGCCTTTTCAGCTTCTGCCATCTGAAGTTGAAAACCCTTACTTGCCCGGCACGGTCCGGTTGGCAAGCGTCTTGCTGGAAAGCTGCCGGGACGAGGACGTCAGTTGCTTTAGGGGGAGTTATGGCTCAATTCGAGACGATCATGCTTGTGGCACTCGGTTTCGTTGTGGCACTGCTGATCGGGCTGGTGGTGGTGCGGGGTGTGTGGTCCTACGCCGTAGGCCTTGGCAAGCGCCGAAGCGAACGCCGCGCACCGTCGCACATCGCAGAGTTGAAAGCAGACCGCGACCGGCTAAAGGCCGAGTTCGCCATGCAGGGCCGCCGTCTGCAATTGCGCCTTGACGACCTCAAGACCCGCATGGCCGAGCAGATGGCGGAAGCCTCGCGCAACCGCAATCGCATGGAACTGATGGCCGCCGAACTGACCCGGCGCGACGAGGAGATCGCCCGCCACAAGTCGGAAGTGGAAGCCCTGCAGGCCCAGGCCGGCACCTTCGAACGCGAACTGGCGCAACGCACCGAAATGACACAGGCCGCGCGCGACGAACTGCGCAACAAGGAGGCCGAAATTGCCGAACTGCGCACCCGTCTGCACGACGCCGAAGCACGCCTGTTTGACCACTCGCTGACCAGCAACGCCGCCGTTCTGGGCAGCGGCACAGGGCCGTCAGTCGCGGCAATTGCAACCGGCACCGGTGACACGAGCAATCTCAACGAGGTCGAACAGCGCCTGCGCAAGCGGATTGACGAGCTCAACACCCTGACCCGGCAGATTGACGAGCAGCGCCGTGACCTGAGTTTCCAGCACACCGAACTCAACAGCCTGCGCGCACAGATCGAGCAGTCACGCCAGGCCGACGGCGGCGACAGCAGCACCGCAACGGCAGGCTCACGTCAGGACCGCGACGCCGCTCCGTCCGTGTCGCTGATCGACATCGATGTGGCCGGCAGGCAACTCGAAGACCAGATCATCGAGGCAGAACGCGAGACCGAAACGCTGACCGAAGAACTGGCGAAGCTTGACCGGATGTGGAACGAGTCCATGTCCAGGTTCGAGACCGGCTCACCGGCCGATGCCAAAGCGAAACCGGAGGGCAAGTCTGCCGCCGGAAAACCCTCAACCGCGTCAGCAGGCGCCGGCAAGGCCCGCCGCAAGGCCGCTGCCAGATCCACTGCCAAGTCCACCGGCAAAGGCGCGTCCGCCAGGACAACGCCCGAGTCTGCCGAGGCCAGGCCGCCCCGCAAGCCGGCAAGGTCACGCAAGCCGGCCAAGCCGGAAGACCAGGTCAGGTTGCCATCGACGGAAAGCTCGACTGTGACGGCGAGTGGCGATCCGCAGGACAATGTGATCTCGCTCGCCCAGCGCATCCGCTCGCTGCAAGGCGACCTCGGCAAGAAGTAGCAACAGTTGTCCGGCAGCTAGTTGGCCGGGTTGCGGGCAACGCTGATCCGTCGGATGACGTGGTTCTTGTTGACGTCGTAGATCATGATGGCGTCCCCACCTTCAGCCGAAGTGAGGTGCAGTACCAGCATCTTGCCCTCCAGCGAGACGGAGCTGATCGTCTCGCCTGGCTGCAACAGTATCGCGGCCGTGGAAGGCTTGTCGTCCACCACTGCCTCCAGCGGCTTGTTGGCGCGAGTGACGAGGGCGTAGACAACAAAGGCAAATCCTGCAACGAGGATGATACCCATCAGGTAGACAGCCGCTTTCAGAAAAACCACACTCGGTGGCAGCGGCGCGTTGACCTCATTCTCGGTTTCATATTTGTCCGTCATTCCCGGTAACTGCTCCTGCGCCATGCCCACGTCCGACCACACACTATCCCTCACACACGACGCCGGCAGCGCCGTGCGGCTGGACAAGCTGCTGGCTGAGGCCGATCCGGAACACTCCCGCGCCCGCTTCCAGTCGCTCATAGCCGGCGGGCACGTCACGGTCGACGGCAGGACGATACTGGA
>CAYMJJ010000175.1:0-4355 GCA_964390445.1 uncultured Anderseniella sp. | reverse complement strand
TTGCCCTGCTGGCTGACTTCAACCACGTCGCCCTGGAATACCGGCGTGCCGATCTTGAGTTCTTCGGTGGTGCCGTTGACGCGCTGGACCGTGCCAGTGCCTTCCAGCGTCTCGACCTTGCCGATGCCGTCGGCACTGCCGCCGGGCGAGACCGTGCCGCCTGCCTGTGCGAGTTGAAGCGGGGTAGGGCCGGCAAGAAGCGATACCGTATCACCGGAAAGGGATGCGCCGTTGTCTGCGATCAACGCGGGCGGCGGAGAGGAGTTGAAGTAGCCTTCAATGGTGATCTGCTGACCATCGGGCGACTGCAGAACAAGGTCACTGCCCGCGCGAAGGAAGGTTGCTGTTTCCAACAATTCCTGCGTTACCGTCGCGGAGGCGCTGCCGCTTCCGAGATATGTCGAGTTCGTGAGTTGACCGGGCTGGAGGCTCAAAACGCGCTATCCTGCTATTCTAAACGAATAATTGAATTTCCCCGGAAGCACGAAACATACCATTTGGCGCGGGAAAATACCAGAACTCTTAAGAATTGGTTAATCCTCTCAATGAGTTTGACAGTACCTTTGCCGTTAGGGCGGCGGGTTAGCGCAAAATTCGTACGAATCCTGACTGTTTCGGCATTTGCTGGTGAATTTTGGTTCGTTCAAGGACAATGTTGATCTAGGCTGCCTGGGAGAACTGGGCGTGATGCAGGGAGAACTTCGTGTCAAATCGAGTCGTGGAGGCTTTGTGTTGGCTGTCGGCAGCACTCGCCCTGATGCTGCAGCCGGTCATGGCGGACCAGTATGCACCGGTCCGGGACAGCTTCGAAGGGGCTGGGCTGTCAGAGATCTGGGACGGCAACTTTGCCCCCGCAGATCGCCTTGCGCTGACGTCAGGCGGTGCAAGCGCCGGCAAGCAGTATCTTGCCCTGTCGGTTCGCCCGGGTGACTTTGACCCGGGCTGCAAATGTCAGCGTACCGAGATCCGCGAGGCCGATGCCATCAGGCCCGAGTTCGGATCGGATCTTTGGTATCGGTTCAGGATCAGGCTCAGCGACGTTTCCGGTGGCCTGACAACAAGTCGCTGGATGGTGGGCGCATGGAAGCAGGACGCGGACGGAAGTCCCTTTCTTGCCATGCGGTTCGAGGGCGGGATTTTCTACATCACGCTGGAAAGCGCCGATACCCGGGTGATGCTGGGCTCGACACTGGTTGATGCGCGCGGCTTCATCCAGATCATGAAGGGCGGGCAGGGCAACAAGTTCGGATTTATCACCGATGCCGATCTTTATCTCACCGACAATGGCATCCAGTTGAAGCATGGCGACATCAGGTACCTGCCGGACCCGCGCAACGGCTGGGTAGATCTGATGTTCCGTGTCAAGGGTGGCCTGGAAGGTGATGGCGTGGTCGAGGTCTATGCCAACAACAACTTCGTGGTGCGTGCGACGGGAAAGATCGGCGTTGAAGCGCCCGCCGGTTCTGGCCAGTATCTGCGTCTTGGTCACCGCCGCGACAAGGCGGACACCAGTGCAGTCATGCAGATTGATGATTTCCGGCGGGGTTCGTCTCGCGAAGCAGTAAGCGATTGACCAGGATGCTGAACCCGATTTCCATCATGGCTGATAGTCTGGCAGACCACGTTTCCGGGCTCTATCTGCAGTATTTCGCGCACCGCAACCCGGAGTACGCGACCTACATGAGCGGAGCCGCCCGGCTTGTGCTGGAGAGTATCGGCAACTCGAACGCGCTTTATCACAACATTGAACACACTATGATGGTGACACTCGTCGGCCAGCAGATCATGCGTGGCCGGTTGCTGTCCGGGTCCGTCGCGCCTGAAGACTGGCTGCACTACACCTGCGCCTTGTTGGTGCATGACATCGGCATGGTGCACGGTGCCTGCAGCCAGGACACCGACGCCCAGGTGGTCATCGACGAGGCGGGCACGATGTTCACCCCGCCGCGCGGCGCAACCGATGCATGCCTTGCACCCTACCATATCGAGCGCGGCAAGCTCTACGTGAGTGATCGTTTCGGTCATTCCAGGAATATCGATCACAACCGTCTGCGCCAGGCAGTCGAGATGACCAGGTTTCCCGTGCCCGACCATGTCGACTACAAGGACACGACGGGGGAAGGTGCCCTGGTGCGCGCCGCAGACCTGATCGGTCAACTGGCAGATCCGTTCTACCACCGCAAGATCAATGCACTGTTTGCCGAGTTCGCCGAGACCGGCATGAACGACAAGCTTGGCGTGAAGACGCCAGCAGACCTGATCTCGATCTTTCCGGATTTCTTCAAGAGCCAGGTCGAACCCTATATACAGCCGGCGCTGGGGTATCTGGAACTGACGACCGAAGGCAAGCAGTGGATCTCGAACCTCTACAGCAACCTCTACCATGCCCGCGAACGCCCAAACTGCCTCGGTCCGTTCACCGGCGGGTGATTGCTAACGGTTCATAAACCATGCCGACGCATGCTGTGCACGAGTGAGATTTCAACGGAGCCGGCACCATGCGCTTCAAATCGGCAGCGATTGCCGCTCTCGGGAAGGTCATGGCCAGCGGCGTCCTTTGCGTGCTCATGTCCGCACCTGCGCAGGCAACAGATGCGGGCCTGACCACGTTGACGGCCAGACAACAACATCATCATGAAGCGGATGGCGCATGGCGCGATGTGTTCGGCACGATGACTGTAAGGACCAACAGGATTGCCGGATATGAGCGTTGGGAAGCCATGCTGGCACGAGCGTCGCGCGGATGTGGTGCCAACTGTCCTTCGCGCTGGCAGGAGTGGGTGCGGACGATCCAGCCACTGGCGACGGTAAGCCCCTATGCCCAGCTGAAGGTGGTGAACTGGCTGGCCAATGAAGCGCTGCCCTATCGAAGCGATACAGCAGCATTTGGGATGACGGACTATTGGGCCAGTCCGCCAGAAGCCTTGCGCGCTGGGGGCGACTGCGAAGATTACGTGGCATTGAAGTATCTGGCGCTGCGATCAGCCGGTTTTCCGGTAGAGCACTTGCGGATTGTCATCCTGCAGGATTTGCAGCGGAAGCAGCCGCACGCGGTTCTGGTAGGCCAGATCGATGGCAGGCGGCTGGTCCTGGACAACCAGCTTGATGATCTGGCGAGCGATATTGAGCTTGCGCACTACAAGCCGCTTTTCTCTTTCAATGAACACGGCAAATGGGTTCACCTGGAGCTCAGGGAACACCGCAAGCTGGCGCTGTCCGACTGACGTGCCGGCGGTCCGGGCCTAGATCGAGGAGCCGACCGCAAGCAGCGGCCACATGTGCAGCAGCGCCACGGCGGCAAGGATGCAGGCAACAGAGCTCGCCAGCACGACGCTGGATGAAGCCGCGTATGAACGGCCAGCGGACTGGCGGTCACGAATTTCGCGATGGGTGCGGCTGATCAGGTACTGCTCCGCTGCATCGATTGCGCGCAGTTTGCTGATAAGCTGCCGGGTTGCCGTCGTGTTCATCATCATCTGCTCCCCTCCCGGAAACAGCATGAATCCTACGCCGCAAATGCAAATGCCGCGTAAGGCGAGTTGCTTGAATTTCCCGCCGGTTGTTTACTGTTTGTTGTGCTTGAAGCCGGTGCGCAGCCTGTTCACGCGCTTTGTCGAGTTCTGCTGCGCCTGGTTCCGGCAGCGGCCTCAATGCGAGCCTGGTACTTCCGGTAAAATGCACCCAGGTCAAAATCTCCAGCCTGTTCCACGCAAGTTGCAGCATGTGCGCTGGCCTGTTTCAGGTCTCCTGCGCGGTAGGCCTGGTCGAGAAGGTCATGGCATTCGGCAAGGCGGGCAAAGGCGTCACCGCGGGCAATCGCTTCATCGCCGATGACCGTGAACACCTCTACAGGCTCGGTCTTGCCCTTCACCATGATGCTGTCGACCGGCAGCACCGCCAGAACATCCTTTACGCCTTGCGCGGTGTGCTCGCCGATCAGGATGCGCACGCCATAGTCCTTGGTTTGACCCTCCAGCCGCGACGCAAGGTTTACCGCGTCGCCCAGCACCGTGTAGTCGAAGCGCAACTCCGAGCCCATGTTGCCCACCACGCACTCACCGGTATTGATGCCGATGCCGATCTCCAATGCAACTTCGCCACGGCCGATGCGTTCTTCGTTCAATTTATGCAGCCGCCGTTCCATGTCGAGCGCGGCCTGGCAGGCATGCAGCGCATGCTGGTCGTCGGGCAGTGGCGCGTTCCAGAACGCCATGATGTTGTCGCCCATGTACTTGTCGATGGTACCGCGGTTATTCACAACGGCTTGCGACAGGGGCGTGAGTAGCGAGTTGATCAGCAAGGTCAGCCCTTGCGGATTGGACTTGTAGGTTTCAGAAATGGTGGTGAAGCCGCGC
>CAYMJJ010000174.1:3238-4375 GCA_964390445.1 uncultured Anderseniella sp. | reverse complement strand
GCAGACTGGCTCAGGCGGGGCGAGGTATCGGCTGCAGTCACCAGCACATCGCGCGCAGTTCAGGGCTGCGACTGCCGGCCACTTGGCGAAATGCGTTACGTGGCCTCGGCAACACCGGCCTTTGTGGCGCGTCACTTTGCGCAAGGCGTCACGGCCAGCACGCTTGCGCGCGCGCCCGCGCTGACCTTTTCCGTCAAGGACACCTACCAGCAGGCCTGGGTGCGCACGGTGACCGGCCGGCAGGTCACGCTGCCCAGCCACTGGCTGCCCTCAAGTCACGGGTTCGTCGATGCGTGCCTGGCGGGACTTGGCTGGTGTACCCACCCGTATGCCCTTATCAGGCCACACCTTGATGCCGGCACGCTGGTCGAGCTGGTGCCGGACACCTTCATGCAGGTGCCGCTCTACTGGCATTGGAACCGCATCGTATCGGGTGCCCTGGCAGGGTTGAACAAGGCGATAACGGATGCAGCCCGCACCGGCATGAACCGTTAGCGCACGGCCCTACCCCTGCTTCGGCAGCCAGCGGCCAAGGCGTTCCACCGCCTTTTCCATGTCGGTCATCGAACCGGCGAACGACAGCCTGATGAAACGATTGCCGAGCGGGCCGTCGAAGTCTGCCCCCGGCGTCGTCGCCACGTGGGCCTCGCGCAGCATGCGGGTGGCGAAGTCGAAGCTGTCATTGGTCAGGCCCGACACATCGGCATAGAGGTAGAACGCACCATCTGCAGGGGCCAGGTTGCCCATGCCGAGGCCGGGCAGTTCGCGCAGCAGGAAGTCGCGGTTGGCCTTGTATCCGGCCTTGCGCTGTTCCAGTTCATCGGTCGCATCAAAGGCGGCGATGGCGGCGTATTGCGAGATTGTCGGGGCAGAAATGTACAGGCTCTGTGCCAGGCAGTCGACCGTGCGCAACAGTCCGTCCGGCACGATCATCCAGCCGATGCGCCAGCCGGTCATGCAGTAGTATTTCGAAAACGAGTTGATCACCACGGCGTCCGGGTTGGTCGTCAGCGCGCACGCCTGCGGCATCTCGTAGGTCAGCCCGTGATAGATCTCGTCGGAGATGAACCATATGTTGCGCCTTGCTGCGGTGGCCGCCACATCGGCCAGCACCTCGGGCGTCAGCATGGTGCCGGT
>CAYMJJ010000174.1:0-3138 GCA_964390445.1 uncultured Anderseniella sp. | reverse complement strand
GTGATGGCCACGTTGGCCGGGTTGACGCGAACGCCATAGGTGGCCTGGTAATGCTCGGCAATGCGTTCGCGCAACGCCATCAGGCCGAGCGAGTCCGTATAGCCCATGTAGGCACCGTTGAGCGCCTCGCGCGCCGCCTCGACCACCTTGCGCGGCGGCCCGCCCGCCGGCTGGCCGGCCGACATGTGCACCACGTCATGACCGTGGGCGGCCAGCGCATTGGCCTCGCGGAACACGTCCATCACGATGAACGGCTGTACATCTTTGGCGCGTCTGGAAGGGGTTGGAGCCATTGCGAATCAGGAACGGTCTGCCGGTGGTTGAGGTTCATTCGCGCCCTGCCTAGCAGATGCGGACGCACGGGGGAACCGGTGGACTGGCCCCACCTTACCCATTTGTAACGCCGCCCGCCGTGGCAGTCCCTCACGCTTTTGCCGTAATGTGGCGACATATCCCGTAGTCATCCGAGAACCATAGGACCCGGTCGCGCGCCTCATGGCCCATGCCTTCAAATCCTGCCTGTCGATTATCTGTGCCCTGGCGCTGATGGCGAGCCAGCTTGCCGCCGTGCCGGCGGCGCAGGCGCAAACGCGCGGCAACGACATCCGCCTGATCCGCGATGCCGAGATCGAGGAGCTGATGCGGCGCTACCTCAACCCGATCTTCAAGGTGGCCGGCATCAACCCCGGCGCGGTCAACATTCACCTGATCGATGACAGCCGCATCAACGCCTTCGTGGCCGGTGGCCAGCGCATCTTCATCCACACCGGGCTGCTGGAACAGGCTGCCACACCCAACGAGGTGATCGGCGTGCTGGCGCACGAGACCGCGCACGTTGCTGGCGGCCACCTGGCCCGGCTCGGCGTGCAGATGGACCGCGCCTCGACGCAGGCCATTGTGGCGATGCTGCTGGGTGCGGCCGGGGCGGTTGCTGCAGCGCGCTCGGGTGCAGGCGGCCAGGCCGGCACCGCGCTCATCCTGGGTGGCCAGTCGGCGGTCCAGCGCAACTTGCTGAGCTACGTGCGCGCCCAGGAGGCCGCGGCCGACGAAGGTGCACTGCGGTACCTCGAACAGACCGGCCAGTCGGGCAAGGGCATGCTTGACCTGTTCCAGCGGCTCTACAACCAGTCCATCGCGTCCATGCAGTATATCGACCCGTATGCCATCACCCACCCGCTGCCGCTGCAGCGCATCCGGGTGCTGGAAGAACGCGTCAAGGCGTCGAAACATTACGGCAAGAAGGATTCCGATGCGCTGGTGTTGCGCCATGCCATGGCACAGGCCAAGCTGATGGCGTTCACCAGGGGCGCACAGGCCGTTGCCAATGCCTATCCACGCTCCGACACCTCGCTGCCGGCCATGTATGCGCGTGCCATCGCAGCCTACCAGGTGGGCGACATGGCCAACGCCATTGCGCAGATGGACAGTCTGATTGCGATGATCCCGAAGAACCCCTACTTCTGGGAACTGAAAGGCCAGGCGCTGCTGGAGAAGGGCAACCCGGCAGACGCCATAGCGCCGTTGCGTGAGGCCGTCAGGCTGGCTCCGAAGGCAGGGCTGATCCAGATCATGCTGGCGCAGGCGCTACTGGCCAGCGACAACAAGTCAGACGCCGCCGAAGCGCTGAAGATCCTCACCCGGGCCGAACGCTATGAGGGCGAGAGCGCCCGGTTGCACCTGTTCAAGGCACGCGCGCATGGCATCCAGGGAGATTTCGCCCGCGCCGAACTGGCCACGGCAGAAAGTGCAATGTTGCGCGGCGACAAGAAACTTGCCAAGGAAAAGGCCGAAGGCGCATTGAAGCGGTCAAGCCCCGGCTCGTCCGTCAACATTCGCGCTAACGACATTTTGAATGCCGTGAAGCAGAAAGACAGCTAGACCTGTCATCCATCACCCCATGAGCCGCGTGCCGGCCACCCATGCAGACCCATCAGGAGCAACGCCCATGAAAGCAAAGATCACCGCCAGCCTGCTCAGCCTCGCGATTGCCGCCAGCGCGGTCATCGTGCCGCTGCCGGCTGCTGCCGAGGGCAGCTTCACCGATGCGCAGAAGCAGGAGATGCACACCATCATCCGCGACTACATGCTGGAAAATCCGACACTGCTGAACGAGATGATCACCAAGCTGCAGGCCGCCGAACAGGCCCAGCAGGAAGAAATGGCCCAGGCTGCCATTTCCGCCAACAAGGACCGGATCTTCCGCAGCCCGGAAGACGTGGTGCTGGGCAATCCTGAAGGCAGCGTCACCATGGTCGAGTTCTTCGACTACAACTGCGGCTACTGCAAGCGCGCGGTGACAGAGGTGCTGCGCCTGGCCGAGGAAGACAAGGACCTGCGTATCGTGTTGAAGGAATTCCCGATCCTGTCGGAAGGCTCGGTGATCGCGGCACACGCGGCACTCGCGGCACGCAAGCAGAACAAGTATGAGGAACTCCATCTGGCGCTGATGGCCACGCAGGGCAGCATCGACGGCCAGGAAAAAGTCCTCGAAGTGGCAAAGGAAGCCGGCCTGGACGTGGACAAGCTGAAGGCCGACATGGATGCCGACCGGGCTGCCTCCGACAAGGTGATCGACGAAACGCGCGAGTTGGCGCAGACGCTGGGCATCAACGGCACGCCGGCCTTCATCATCGACGACACGGTGGTACCGGGTGCGGCTCCCTATGACCAGCTGGTGTCGGTGGTCAAGGGCGTGCGCGACGGCGGCGGCTGCAAGTTCTGCTGACGCATCTTTCATCCACAGGCAGGCGTTCCGGCCGGGCAGTATCGCTTGGCCGGACCAGCTATTTGTGGCAATAACGCCGGAGGGCGCGGGGTATGGACGTTAGCCTGCCTCTTCAATGGAGTAGTCTGGTTGGCGCACAAGGTTCTCATTCTGAATGGTCCGAACCTCAACATGCTGGGCAAGCGTGAACCCGGTATTTATGGCGCTGCCACTCTAGACAGCATTGCCTCCGCCTGCGCCAGCAAGGCCGCCGATCTGGGGATCGAGGTGGACTTCCGCCAATCCAACATCGAAGGGGAACTGGTCGGCTGGATCCAGCAGGCGATGGGCAACGTGGATTGCGTGATCATCAATCCTGCCGCCTACACGCATACCTCTGTTGCGATTCATGATGCGCTGCGGCTGCTGGATGT
>CAYMJJ010000173.1:0-4390 GCA_964390445.1 uncultured Anderseniella sp. | reverse complement strand
TCGGTAGCGGATGCCGCCATGTTGGCAACGGCCATGCTCTGCACGGCAGCGACGGCAGCGCCGTCGGCCAGCCCTTGCAGGTTGGCATGGGTATGGTTGTAGCGCGCAAAGTCGACAGCGATGCCCGCCACGCCAATCAGCGCCGGTGCCAGAAGGCCAAAAATCAGCGCGACCGCACCCTCGTCCCGCCTGAGCATCGATCCAAGCATCGACCTGATGCAGATACGCATGATTTCTCCACTCCGCCGGATACCCGGCGCTGTCGCAACAGTCCTCGTATGGTCGGAGTATAGCCTGTCCACGACGCTCAAAGGGGTTAACCGATACCTGCAAACCGGGCAAAATAGCGCTCGTGGTTAGCCGCCGGTTAATTATTGATGACGGCAGGTTAAATGAACCGCGTGTTCGGCACGAACCGGCAGGTTTTGTTAACCATGGCCGGGCTATCAAGGGTCTGGGTGTGCATCCGCAAGGATTGCGCTTCGCCAATGCTCTGGCAGGGACCAATGCCGATCAAGCCGAAAACCATCGAGCTTTTGAGCCTAACCATTGCCCGCAAGATCACGGTCGTGGTTCTGCTGGCCGTACTTGTGTCGGTGATGTCGGCCACCGGTTTCTACGTTTACCGGCAAACCACCCAGAACCTCGACTCCCGCAAGCAATCGCTTGAGGCCACGGCGCTGGTCTTTGCCGCCAGCGTGGCACCGCACTTGCGCTCGAAGGACAAGGGCGCCGCGCTGAACTCGCTGCGCGCCATCGGCAAGCTGGAGGCGATCCCGTTCATTGCGGCAAGTCTCAACGACGGCCAGGTGTTTGCAGCCATCGGCAATGCCGTGATCGTGGAACAGGGCAGCGGCCTGGGCCGGGTCAGGCCCGACGAGACCGCAACCGGCGTTCTGGCGATGGTGTTCAACCCGACCATCTCCGTCTCGGTGCCGGCCATCCAGGGAGGTCAGCAGGTTGGCTCTGTGTCCCTGCTGGCTGACATCTCCGACTTGCGTGCGCAACTGTTCGAAGGCATCCTGGCCTCGGCACTCGCCGCCCTGTTCGCCAGCGTGCTGGGGCTGGGCGTATCGTCCCGCCTGAAGCGGTCGGTAACCTCACCGTTGGCCAGCCTGATGCACACCATTGCCGAGGTGCGCGATGAACACGACTATACCGTGCGTGCGAAACGCACCACGGACGACGAGATCGGCAAGCTGGTGGATGCTTTCAATGCCATGCTCGACCAGATCAATTCGCGTGACCGCGCGCTGGCCCATCACCGCGAAAGCCTGGAACGCACGGTCGAGCAGCGCACCGCCCAGTTGCGCGTAGCCAAGGACGCCGCAGAGGCTGCTTCGGCAGCCAAGTCCACCTTCCTGGCCACCATGAGCCACGAAATCCGCACCCCCATGAACGGCATCATGGTGATGGCGGAACTGCTCGCTTCAGGCCGCCTGCCCGACGGCATGCAACGCTATGCCGACGTGATCGTAAGCTCGGGCCAGTCGCTGCTGACCATCATCAACGACCTTCTCGACCTGTCCAAGATCGAGGCCGGCAAGCTGCAGCTGGAACGCCTGCCGGTATCACCGCGCACCACCATCGACCACGTGCTCGCACTTTTCTGGGAGCGCGCCAACTCCACCGGACTGCAACTGGTCTCCTATGTCGATCCGAAGGTGCCCGGCACCTTTACCTGTGACCCCGTTCGCCTGACCCAGATCCTGACCAACCTGGCCAACAACGCCATCAAGTTCACTGAAACCGGCTATGTCGGCATTGCTGCGCGCATGTTGCCTGCACCCGGTAACAGCGAACCGGCCTGCATCGAACTGACCGTGATCGACAGTGGTATCGGCATCAGCGAAGACAAGCTCGCCACCATTTTCGAGGCATTCTCGCAAGCCGACACCAGCACCACCCGCAAGTATGGCGGCACCGGCCTTGGCCTTTCGATCTGCAAGCAGCTTGTTGATGCAATGGAAGGGTCGATCCGGGCCGAGAGCACTCCCGGCCAGGGCAGCCGCTTCATCGTGACAATTCCCTGCCCCGACCCGGTTGCCCACCCCACGCCGGCTCTGGCCGGATCCGCACTCGCCCCGGCGATGGTGTGCCTGGAGGACGAGTCGCTGGCACGCGCGATCACCTCGCAGTTCCGCGCCTTGGGCCTTGATGTCACCGCCGTGACCGCTACCGACATCACGCCTGCCATGCTCGGTGGTTACAAGTCCATGTTCACCTCGGTGCGCATTGCCCATGACATCCTCGACATGCACGCAAGCCAGTTGCCAAAATTCATCCTCGCCCAGCCGATCGGCGACACCGGTGCGCACTCGATGCTGGCCAGCGGCATTGCCCATGACCTGTTGCCGTTGCCCATGGCACACGCTGACATTGACAACCTTGCTCAAGCCCTCGCTGCCGGTGAACTACGCGGCATAAGCGCTCTGGAAACAGGCCGCTCGGCAGAAAGACGCTTGCCTGACCTGTCGCACCTGCATGTGCTGGTCGCCGATGACAACGCCGTCAACCGAGAAGTGGTGGCCGAAGTCTTGCGCCAGCTCAGGGTCAGGTTCGACCTTGTGGTGAACGGGTCCGAGGCCGTCACCGCCTGGCGCAAGTCAAGCTACGACATAGTGCTGATGGACTGTTCCATGCCGGTCATGGACGGGCTGGAAGCCACCCGCCTGATCCGTAGCGAAGAAACCCGCACCAAACGTCCGCGCACGCCGGTGATCGCGCTGACCGCGCATCTCGAAGGTGCAGGCTACGGCAACAGCTGGCGCGATGCCGGCATGGATCTCAAGATCACCAAGCCGTTCACCATTGCCCAGGTCGCCGGGGCCTTGCAGGACAACACATCGGGTGAACCGGTGCTGCGGCCCCAACACGAGGCCGGAACCGGCAAGGCTGCCTCGTCGTCCGGCTCCTTTACGGTTGAGACGCAGCCTTCACGCATCGACGAAGACGTCATTTCCGGGCTTGCCGTCATCGGTGCCGATGAACCCGGATTCCTCGACCGCATCATTGGCCTGTTCGAAAGCAACGCCAAACCTGCCATGGACCTGATCGAGGACTGCGCGCAGCGTGACGCCCTGATCGAACTTGCAGATGCTGCCCACGCGCTCAAGTCAATGTCTTCCAACATTGGCGCGGCCCGGCTGGCTGCCACCTGCGGCGAGATCGAGCGCAAGGCCCGCAGCGGCGAGCCGCTCGACACCGCAACTGCCTGCCGCGATGTAGCCGATGAACTGGCCTGGGTGCTCGGCGAACTACGCCAACGCTGTGTTGCCTGATTGCGTACCACGGCACCGCCTGCCGCAAACACCGGTTGCCCTTGCGGCCTGATTTCTGCATGGTCGCCACGCTCAACCTCACCGGCACCCAGATCTCATGACGGCTTTGAAGACCTACTGCGTGCATGGCCTGTCGATCGAAACACCGATCAGTCTTGACGGGCTGTTGCAACCGGCCCCGGCGGGCAGTCAGGCATGCGTGCTGGACCCGGTGCCGATTGCCCTGCGACGGGGCTCGCTGCCCGAGACCTGGGATCATCATTCAATATCGAAAGATGGCTACCTGGTGGGCGATGGCACGGTTTTCATGGCGCTGGTCAACGGTATTCGCTGCCTTGTCGAAGGTGGCCACAGCATCACCATTGATCCCGGCCCGGACGACCTCGAAGCCGCCGCCTACCTCTATGCCATGTCGGCTGGCGTCGGCTCTGCCCTGCGCCAGCGCGGGTACTTTCCACTGCACTGCGCAGCAATCGAAGCGCCGGCCGGATGCGTGGCGTTCCCCGGCAATGCCGGTGACGGCAAGTCGACGCTGGCGGCCAGCTTCAGCACCCGCGGGTTCAAGCTGTTCACTGATGACCGCCTGACCATCCATGAAAGGACAGATGCTCCCTTTCTGGCCGCGCCGTCACTGCCGGTGCTGCACCTGTTCGAGGAAGGCGCTGAAGTCGGCGGCCTTGACGGCACCGAACTGGCGGTGGACAGCTACCGCTTCGGCAAGCATATCCACTTTGCCCCAGCCCGCTACACGTGTGGTCCGCGTGAGTTGAAGGCGCTGTACTTCACCGACTGGCATGACGACCCGGCGCTGGACCCGGCCATAACCACCTTGAACCGCATGGATGCGATGATGCGGACGAGGCGCGATGTGTCGCTGGCGCACCTGGTCGAACTGATGAGCCATGAGCACAGCTTCTTCGGCTGGGCCAGCAGGCTGTGCAGCCAGGTTCCCGCCTTCAGCTTTCGCCGGCCAAAGGACAAGTCACGTCACGATGAATGCATGGACTTGATTATCAGCCATGTTCGGGAGAGATTCAGTTGATGACGCAAAACGAACTGACAGCAGACATGGTGCTCGTTCGTACCAGCGAACTGCCGGCTGCCGAGCT
>CAYMJJ010000172.1:0-4396 GCA_964390445.1 uncultured Anderseniella sp. | reverse complement strand
CCGGCCGATGACGTTGGCGACGATGCGCGCTGCGGTGAACGTGGCTGTGCCCGTCGTGTCGCGCTCCGGCACGAATTCGATCATGTCGAATGCCGCAAGCCGGGCTTTCGTCGAAACGGCCGCCACGAGATCGATGGACTGCTGGTAGCTGAGACCGCCGGGCGTGGGCGAGATGACCGCAGGCATGATGCCAGAGTCCAGCCCGTCGCAATCCAGCGTGATCACGCAAGTGGAGCCTGCCGGTACGTGCGCCATAACGGCGCCTATACCGGCTTCATGAATCTCGCGTGCCGTCACGATTTGGGCGCCCCAGTCGCGGGCGAACTCGACCTCCTCGCGGCGCGCCGAGCCGAGCCCGCGAATGCCGGCCTGCACGATGCGCTCGACGTGAGCCATCTCCGATGCCCGGCGCATGGTGCTTGAAAAGCCGAGCCGTTCGTTCCAGCGCTCGTCGCGCCAGTCGATGTGGGCATCGATCTGGATGATGGTTAGCGGCCCAAGGTCCGCCAACCCTTCGAAGAACGGAATAGGCGTGGAGTCGTCGCCGCCCAGCATGACCGGTACGGCACCAGCCGAGACAATGTCCTGCGTCGCCTGCCGTATCAATGCCCGGTTACCCTCGCCGTCATGCGATTGCGTGATCAGGTTGCCCGCGTCGGCAAACCTGAACCTTCCATCCCCAAGCAACGGCCCGCCGAAATCGAAATCCCAATGCTCCAGCAAGCTGAAGTCGTCTTCGAGAGCCTTGCGCAGTGCGTCAGGTGCCGCTGCAAACGGTTCGTTCGGCACGCCTTGATAGGGTGTTCCGTGCGGGGCGCCAAACAATACCGCATCAGCGTCATCAAGGTTGCCGGCAGCTCTTGCACCCATAAAGTGAACTGGTGCGGGCTTGAACGGAAGGGCCATGATTACGCGATCTTCTGATTGTACTCGCCCACTTCCGGATAATCGGAAAGGTGCATGTCGATGGCCTTGAACATCGCCTTCATCATCTCTTCCGAGGTGGGGCTTTCGCACACCACGACCAGTTCCGGCTTGTTGGATGACGCACGTACAAGCCCCCAGGTGCCGTCCTGCAGCACGATGCGGATACCGTTGACGGTGATCAACTCGCGGATCGGCTGCCCGGCCAGCTTGCCACCATTGGCGGCGATCTTCTGGAAGTGCTTCACGGCCTTGTCGACGATGCCGTACTTGGCCTCGTCGGGGCAGTGCGGCGACATCGTCGGCGAGCCCCAGGTCTTGGGCAGGTCGTGGTAAAGGTCTGCCATTGACTTGTCCGGCTGCCGGTCAAGCATGCGCAGGATGGCGATGCCGGACGCCAGCCCGTCGTCATAACCAAGTCCATAAGGCTCACGCAGGAAGTAGTGGCCGGACTTCTCGAAGCCTGCGATAGCGCCAAGCTCGTTGGTGCGCCGCTTCATGTAGGAATGGCCCGTCTTCCAGTAATCGGTGCGTGCCCCTTGTGCCTTCAGCACGGGGTCGGTCATGTACAGGCCGGTGGATTTCACATCCACCACGAACTGCGCGTTCGCGTGTTCAGCGGACATGAACCGGGCCAGCATGACGCCCACCTTGTCGGCGAAGATCTCGTTGCCCTCATTGTCCACCACGCCACAGCGGTCGCCGTCGCCGTCGAAGCCGAGCGCCAGGTCGGCACCGGTTTCCAGCACGGCATCGCGCATCGCGTGCAGCATTTCCATGTCTTCGGGGTTCGGATTGTAGCGCGGGAACGAGTGATCGAGCTCGCAGTCCAGTGGAATAACCTCGACGCCCACCGCCTCAAGCACCTTCGGCGCGAAGGCGCCCGCCGTGCCGTTGCCACATGCGCACACCACCTTCAGCTTGCGCTTGACCGGCCCGGCCTTGACGAGGTCGGCGATGTACTTTTCTTCAAGGTCTGATACATGGACCAGCGCCCCACCGTCGCGCGTTTGCCACTTGCCACCCAGCACGATCTCCTTCAACGCCGTCATCTCGTCGGGGCCGAACGTCAGTGGCCGGTCGCAGCCCATCTTCACGCCGGTCCAGCCATTGTCATTATGACTGGCGGTGACCATCGCAACGGCCGGAACATCCAGCGCGAACTGAGCGAAATAAGCCATGGGCGACAGCGCCAGCCCGATGTCATAGACGGTACATCCGGACGCCATCAGGCCGGTGGTCAGGGCCTGCTTTATGGAGTTCGAATAACCCCGGAAATCATGGCCGGTGACGATGTGGGGCTTCACGCCGCGCTCGTGCAGGTAGGTGCCCAGCCCCAGGCCCAGCGCCTGGATGCCGTACAGGTTGATCTCCTTCCCGAACAGCCATCGCGCGTCGTATTCGCGAAAGCCGGTCGCCTTGACCAGCGGCATGCGTTCGTAGTCGGGGGTGTTGGGAACGAGGTCGGCGCGTGGCTTGGCAAGCATGGCTAAGGGGTCTTTCAGTGTTTCATCAAAGGCGATCGATCCTGGCCCGGCGCCCACCCTTGCGGGTCCTGTTGCGGGTGAGGTTGTTCAGTCTGCCGGGCAGATCCAGCATGACGGTGTCGCGCAATTGCGGCGTCATGGCGAGCCAGCCGGCAATTTCATCACGAGTCCGGCCGCACCCGATGCAATAACCCGACTCCGGTTCAATGACGCAGAGCTTGATGCAGGGCGACTTGATCAGCGGTAGCGGAGTGTCGGTCATGGCGGGCGGTGCTAATCCGGCGCGGCACGTGCGCTGAACGGGGGTGATCGTGGATGATGCCCCTCGCTAGCACTTCATCGGGTCGCTGTCCAATGCTGAGCCCGTCAATGTACTGTCAATTCGGCAGATTGCTCCTGAATGCCTCGCTTCCCTCGGGTTGGGGAGGGGCCTCGCGCTCAAGCATGCGCACGCGGTATTCAAAGTCTTCGAACGGCTTGAAATCCTTGTTGGTGACGGTTCGCTTGAGGATGAAGTTCACTGGAATCTCCTCCTTGGCAATCTCTGGCTCTTGCAACTGGATAGGCGTGGCGGTTTCGACTGCGTGGTCCTTTCCAAGATTGCCTGTGAGGGCATTCAGGTTGAGAGCAATGACAACGGCAGCCAGCGCAGAGGTCGACCAGATCGAGGCGAGCCGTGCACTGGAGTGCGACGGTGCCAGCATGGCCAGTGCACCGGCAAAGCCGACGCAGCCGATGTAAAACATGAGTTCGGTGTTGGGCGTTCCGCCGATGCCAGCGGGCATCCAGTTGTAGCCGGACTTGCCTGCTGCTGCGAGAATGATCATCACGCAGCTGAAGAAAAAACCAATCCATGCGTGCATGGTCACAAACCTCATGTATGCCAAGTAAGGCTGAACTGTAGCCGGAGCGGGCAAACGTAACGTCAATGAACGTGGTTAATCAGCTGTTTACGCCGCTTGCTTGTTGCGCCTGCAAGCCGGTGATGTATACCGGCTCCGGCCTTCTCGAAATCCCGGGTGCAAAGCCATGACAAGTCCTGCCGAAACCTTGCCGTTCAACGACATCCTGGCGCTGCTGGAGGATTTTCCGCCGCTGCCCGTGAGTGGCCGGACCATCGACGAACAGCAAGCAGGCGAAGTGTGCCCGCCCCAAGGCATGGCAGACTGGTTGACGGGCTGGCTGGCTGCCTGGCAGGGCGGCAACGCTGCGGTATTGCGCCGCCCGGTCGTCGCCCTGTTTGCTGCAGCCCATGCCGATGGTGTGGTTGAGCGCAGCAACGACACCGTGCAACGGGTCACTGTTTTGATCGAACAGGCACAAGCCAGGACGGCACCCGTGTGCCACGTTTGCGACCGGCATGGACTGGGCTTGCGGGTGTTCGAGATGGCACCGGAACTGCCGGTGGCCGATATTGTCACCAATGCGGCCATGGAAGAAGCCGACTGCGCAGCGACCATGGCCTACGGCATGGAGGCAACCGCCGGCGGTGCCGATCTGCTGATCATTGGCGCGGTTGCTGCCGGTCATGCAGGCGCGGTGGCTGCCATGGCGGCTGCGCTGCTGGGGCCGGAGACCTCACCGGACAACCATGACCTGTCGCAGCTGGCGGCGGAGGCCGTTACGCGCCACCAGGGACACCTGAAGGCCCCTCTTGAAATCCTGCGCCGCATGGGAGGGCGCGAAACCGCAGCTCTCGCCGGTGCCATACTGGCGGCACGCTTGCAACAGGTGCCGGTGGTGCTTGACGGGGCAGGGGCGCTTTGTGCTGCACTGCTGCTGGAACGGCTGAAGCCCGGCGCTGCAGCCCACTGCGTCATCGCGGCCGATGACGGGCATCGCGACTTTGCCCGGCTTGCCCGTGAACTGGCGGCTCCGGTGCTGCTGGGCGGGTGTTATACCGGCAATGACGGCACGGCAGGCGCACTGGCAGCCGGTGTTGTCCAGTCAGTCGTGATGATGAAGAGCGCCAGCGGTGCCGCGGC
>CAYMJJ010000171.1:0-4417 GCA_964390445.1 uncultured Anderseniella sp. | reverse complement strand
TCATCATCACCTCTTCGCCCGTGTCCGGGTCATAGAGGTAGTTGCCGCAGATGCCGTGCACCGACGGCGGACGCCCCGTTGCAATCGACATGTTGTTCGGATTGGTGAAACTGGGGATAACCGAGTGCGCCAGCCGGTCCGTACCCGTCTTGCGGATGCGCGCCAGCGCCGGCATCAGGCCATCGGCAATGGCGGCATCGAGGTAAGCAGGCTCGCAACCATCAAGGCAGATGGCAATGGCGCAAGTCTTCGGGGCGGCATATTGACGGCCATTTACCGTCACGCTTGCAGGGGTCATGTCATTCATCGGTCGGAATTCTCTCTTGTTGTAACCTGTTCAGGCTGCCAGGCGGGCACGTTCATCCAGCGCGGCTTGCGGCGGAGCGGCGCTGGTCACGCCCATCTCCTGCAGTGATTGGCGAGCGGCTTCGACCACGCGCGTCATGACGTGATGGTCCATCCGGCCGATGCAGCCGATGCGGAAACTGTCCACCACGGTCAGTTTGCCAGGGTAGATGATGAAGCCCTTCGACTTCATCAGGTCATAGAAGCGGGTGAAGTCGAAGTTCGGGTCGGTCGGGTTGAAGAAGGTCACGATGATCGGCGACAGCCAGCGGTCGCGCAGCAGTGTTTCGAAGCCGAGCTGGCGCATGCCATCCACCAGCACGTCACGGTTGCAGGTATAGCGGCTGCCGCGTCCCGAAACGCCGCCTTCGGCCTTGTGCAGGCGCAGCGCCTCGATGAAGGCGGCAACAACGTGAGTGGGCGGGGTAAAGCGCCACTGGCCGGTCTTGACCATGTAGGCCCACTGGTCATGCAGGTCGAGGCTCAGCGAATGGGCGTTGCCCTTCGACGCTTCCAGTTCGCTCTTGCGCACCAGGATGAAACCGAAACCCGGGACACCCTCGATGCACTTGTTGGCCGATGACACGATGGCCTCGAAGCGCACCTTCGCCGGGTCGATGTCAACCGCCCCGAAGGCGCTCATCGAGTCGATCAGCAGCTTGCGGCCGGCGGCATAGGTGGCGCGGGAAATTTCCTCGACCGGATTGAGGATGCCCGACGAGGTTTCGCAGTGAACCAGCACCACGTGGGTGATGGCGGGATCGGCCATCAGAGCGGCGGTCACCTCCTCGCCACGTGGCGGCAGGTAATCGCCCTTGTCGATATCAGTGTGGGCGCGCCCGATATAGTCCAGCGTCCTGGCGATACGCTGGCCGTATGCGCCGTTCATCAAGACCAGCACCTTGCCGTTGCGCGGTATCAGCGAGCCGAGCATCGCCTCCACGACGAAGGTGCCGCTGCCCTGCATGGGAACGCATTCGTAATCGCTGCCCGATGTACCCAGCATGGCCTGCAGGTCTGCGCGCACGGTAGCGGTCATGGCGCGGAAGTCACCATCCCAAGAGCCCCAGTCGCGCAACATCTTTTCCTTGACGGAAAAGGCTGTCGTCAATGGGCCGGGGGTAAGCAGATAAGGTTCTCCCAGGCGTGGCGCTTCCAGCGCTTCATCCTTGACCAAATCCGGCTCTGTATTCATCGGCGGGTCTCCCGGGCTGTCGCAAAGGCGATCTCATGACAAGAAAATAGGCAACGACGGTGCATTTGAAAAATCGTTAATTGCAATCAACCCATAACTCTAAGTGATGGCTTTCAAGATGGGACATCAAGGCGGCTTTCGCGCAACATGCCATGCCGTTTCAATAGCGGATAGGCCAGGTACACGAGCCGTGAATTGATCTCCTTCAATGCTCTTAGAACATCCAGATGAATGTTGCTTGTCGCAATGCTCTGGGGTGTGGATTGCGCCAGCCGGGCCAGGTGCCTGTCATGGCTTTCCTGCTCCATACGGCGGAAGGTTTCCTTTTCCTTGACCAGTTGCGTTGCCGAGTCGAGATCATCGGACAGCAGGACGTTGAGGGAAAGCTGCATGTTTGCCAGTACCCTTGCGTGCATGGCGGTCAGTTCGGCCCAGCCTTCTTTGGAAAATGACAACTGGTTGTCGCGGGTTTGCCTTGCCAGCCGCATGAGGTCCTTGGCGATGATGCCACCAATGCGCTCCAGCCCGATTGCGACGCTGGCCAGTTCCATCGAGCGTTCGGCCTGCTCAGGCGTCAGTTCGCCCTGGTTCATTTCGGCGAGGTAGAGTTTGATGCTGTTCTGGGTCTCGTTGACTTCCTGTTCCATCTCCGCGATCCGCGCGGTCGGGACAGTACTGCCGCAAATGAAGCCGTTCATGACCGGCGATAGCATGGCTTCGACCTGCTCGCCCATGTGAAGGAGCTCGCGGGTGACGCTGGCAAGCGCCAGCCCCGGCGAGTTGAGCACCTTGCGATCCAGCACCGGCGTCCGGCGTGACAAAGCCATTGCAGATGCGGTGGGGTCTGGCAGCAACAGCTTTGTCAACTTTGCCAGCGGCACCACCAGTGGCAGCCAAATTGCCACCAGCACCGAGTTGAACAGCAGGTGGAACATGACGAGCTGCCGCGCCGCTGTATCGCCGGGCAAGTCCCAGGGCAGGGTGAACTCCATCAACAGCAGCAAAACGGCCACGGCGCTGATGGCGCGGATAAGCAGGTTGCCGATGGCCACCCGCCGCGCCTTGATCTCTAGATTACGGGTCAGCCATGCGCCGATCAGCCCGCCGCCGGCATTGGCCCCGAGCACCAGTGGCAGTCCTGCTTCCAGTGGCAGGACGCCTTGTGCACAGAAGGTGGCGAACATCAGCACGGACGCAACGCTGGAATGGAAGGCAAAGGTGATTGCCGCACCGCCGATGAAGGCGGTGACGGGGTCGCTGGCGAGATAATCGACAACCATCACCAGCCCGCTGCTGCCGCGCAACGGTTCGGTTGCCTCGCCGATCATGCGCAACGAGATGAGGATGAACGCGATGCCGAACAACACCCGGCCGGCCTGCCTGGCAAGGCGTGCCTCCAGCTTGAGGAACAGCACGCCGCCGGCCACCAGCAGCAAGGGTATCAGCCATGTCAGGTCTAGTGACAGGAATTTGACCGCAATGGCCGTGCCCAGATCAGCGCCCAGCACGACCGCCAGCGATCCGGTCACGCCCATGACACCGGACGCGGTGAAGCCCGACACCAGCAGCAAGACGGCAGTGGAACTTTGCAGCATCGCAGCCGACATGGAGCCCGCGAGCGCATTGAGCGTGATGCTGCGCCGGGTCGTCATGAAAATGTTGCGCAGGTTCGCGCCCATTGCACGCTCGACGCCGGTGCGCACCATGCGCGACGAGTACAGCAGCAGGAATACCGCGCCAGCAAGGTTGAGCAGAAAGAGTGCAAGTTCCATGATGGTCAGACTGTAAACGGATATTGCACGTCCAGCGTTCCTTGGCGGAAGACGCTGGTCGAATTCGGTTGTCTGGTATCGAGTCTCGACATTTGTAAAACATAAATCAAAACGATAGTTTTTATCAGACTATCAGCGCGACTAACTGAAAGCGGAGGCCGGACCTTGCGATATGTGCAGCTCAGAGCGTTTCACCACGTCGCCGTCCACGGCGGTTTTTCCCGGGCGGCGGAGGCATTGGGGCTGACCCAGCCGGCCATTTCGGACCAGGTTCGAAAGCTCGAAGCGGAGTATGACATCCGCCTGTTTGACCGGGAGAAGAAGCAGATCAGGCTGACGCCGGCGGGGCGTGACCTGCTCGAGATCACCAACCGGCTGTTCGAGGTCGAGGCGCGTGCGCTGGAATACCTGTCGGAGAACCAGACGCTGCGCACCGGCAAGCTGAACGTGGTGGCGGACTCTGCGCATCACATCCTGCACGTGCTGGCACGGTTCCGCCGGGCGTATCCGGGCATTTCGCTATCGGTGCGCAGTGGCAATACCGCGACCATCCTGGAGCGGCTTGCCAGCTACGAGGCGGATATCGGCATTGTTGGCGAAGTGCCGGAGGGCCGCGAGTTCGAGGTGGTCCGGCTCGACAGTTCGCCCGTGGTGGCTTTCGTGGCCAAGGGCAACTCGCTGGCCAGACAGCCGTCAGCGACGCTCAGGAAGATATGCGAATACCCGATGGTGCTGCGTGAGAAGGGCTCGCAGACCCGTGCGCTGGTTGAAGCCGAACTGACCCAGCGCAGGATCAGCTACAAGAGCAGCATCGAAGCGGAAGGCCGTGAAGCGGTGCAGGAGATCGTTGCCGCTGGCGGCGGGGTCGGCTTTGTGTCGCGGGCAGAGCTTGGCAAGGATGACAGGCTGGTCGAACTCGAAATCCAGGACGCCGAGATGATGATGAACGAAGCGATCATCTGCCTGCGCGAACGGCGCCACAGCAAGATGATCCGCTCGTTCATGACGATTGCGCGTGAAAGCACCAACCAGGCTGAACCCTAGCGCTGGCGCCAGCCTTGCGTCCGCGTCAGCACGTAGCGCGACAGCCCCGCATGGACCAGCC
>CAYMJJ010000170.1:3353-4470 GCA_964390445.1 uncultured Anderseniella sp. | reverse complement strand
CCGCCGCCGATCAGCGATCCCGCCAGCGCGCCCGCGCCCCAGAACGTTGCAAAGGCGGCGGACCCGGCGATCAGCTGGTGGCCCGAGAACCGGTCGCCCAGCAGCGCCAGCGCCACCGTGTAGAGGCCGTAGCCCGTGGCCCCCACCAGCACCAGCACCGGCCATTGCGCCCAGCCGCCCGCCACCAGCGGCAGCACCAGCAGCCCTACAAGCGTTACCGCCGCCAGCACGCCCAGCAGGATGCGCCGGTCGTACCGGTCGGCCAGCCAGCCGATCGGGAACTGCAGCACCACGTTGCCGACGATCAGCGCGGTCAGCATGTTGGCCGAGGTCGCCACGTCAAAGCCGATCTGGATGCCGTACACCGGGATCAGGCTCAGCGTGGCCGCGTCGAACACCGCGAACATGAACACCGCCGCCAGCAGCACCGGCGCCAGCGGCACGAAGCGCGCGATGTCGCTCCACCCGGCGGTCGGCTCGGATTCAAGGCGCGGCTCGCGCACCATCGACATCGGGATCAGCGCAGCGACGAGCACGCCCGCGCCCAGCAGGAACGGCATCCAGCCCTCGATGCCGATAATCGAGATCATCAGCGGCCCCGCGCCGAAGCTGGCCGACAGCGACGCGCCGTATATCGCCACCACCTTGCCGCGGTTGGCCTGGTGGGCAAACTTGACGATCCAGCTTTCCGACAGCACGAACAGCGTGGACACCACCATGCCCTGCACCAGCCGCAGCACGAACCACGCCTCCAGCGAGGTGAACACCTTGTAGCTCAGCAGCACCAGCGCGGTCAGCGCCGCCGCCGTCATCGCCACGTTGCGCGTGCCCCAGCGCCGCGCCAGCACGGGGATGAACACCGAGAACGCGACAATGCCCAGCGGCGACATGGCCGCGTTGAGGCCGATCACCAGGTTGGAGTGGCCCTGCGCTTCCAGCAGCAGCGACAGCAGCGGATAGGTCAGGCCCAGCGCGAAGCCGAACACGATCACCGCCGCGCACGCGGCATACAGGTTGCGCCGGCGCTGGGCGTCGGTGAGGGCGGCTGCGGCTGGTGGATGAATCGAGTCGGCGGTCATGGCGCGAGACTAGGCACCGGGGCGGTGTCACGGTCAAG
>CAYMJJ010000170.1:0-3253 GCA_964390445.1 uncultured Anderseniella sp. | reverse complement strand
CCGTACCAGGTGTGCCCGCCGGCCACCCTGTCGCGGCCTCAGTGTTCACTCACCATCGTGATGACACCTTCGAGGCCCGCACGCGCAAGGTCGCCGGGCTGTTGCAGTGGTGGTTGCAGCATCACGCCCACCAGCACCACCGCCCCGGTGAGAAAGGCGATGCTCGTGCCGATCCAAGCCGCCAGCCGGAAGCGGCCAGCCGCCGGGCGGACGCGGGGGACGCAGCGAACCCTCTCGCGCTCCCGCGCCAGCGCCGAGCCCGGCAAGCTCAGTTGCGGCGGCAATCGCCCGTCACGGCCTGGACCGGGGCCATGCAGGTAGCGCGACTCGTACCGGTACAGCAGGTCGCGGCGGTAGCGGCGCGACAACAGCCGCCGCCCCCTGATCTCGCGCGACAGCTCGCGCAAGGCATGCCGCCTGCGCCGCCGTGCCAGCTTGCGGGCCAGCCCTTGCAGGTCGCTGTGGTAGCTGAAATACCGCCGGTAGAACCCGCGTTCCATGCGCGCGGCAATGCGTTCGAAACTGGCGGGGTTCTGGGTACCGAGAATGGTCAGCCTGAACTGCCGGGCCAGCCGCGGTGAAACCAGCCCAAACCGGGCATGGTGGCGCGCGGTGTCGGGGAACTCCCGCACCAGGTGATCCCAACGGTCGTCCAGCCGTAGCAGCATGGCAGGCTGGGCACGGCGTGCGGCTGCCGCCTTGTTGCACTGCTCCACGTGCTCGCGCAGGTGCAGGTAATGCGACCGCTGCTGCTCATCGCTGAGCAGTTCATACGCTTCCTGAAGCTCGTGAAATTTTTCTCGCGCAGAACCGCCGCTGCCGGC
Source organism: uncultured Anderseniella sp. (assembly GCA_964390445.1). Taxonomy (GTDB): domain Bacteria; phylum Pseudomonadota; class Alphaproteobacteria; order Rhizobiales; family Aestuariivirgaceae; genus Anderseniella. The sequence continues at coordinate 2,429 of CAYMJJ010000170.1, read as the reverse complement.
CTGCCGGTCCGGATGATACTTCTTCGCCAGCGCCCGGTAGGCGGCCTTGACAACTTCGGGATCTGCATGCGGACTCAAGCCGAGAACGGCGAAATAGTCCTTGCTGACGTCGGGACCCATGTTACGCAACTCACCACGTCATCCCGCCCCCATGCCCGCGCAACTGCACGAGCCTCAAGCCAGGATATCAACACGCGCCGTCCCGATGGGCAGGAATGATTGCAACTTCCCTGCCGCATTTATCATTTCAATCCAATATCATGGCCAGACTGTGGCCGGATCATCGGGGCGGTGGCTGGCGCCATTTCATCCGCACCAGGTGCCCGCCGGCCAGCGCGAACGCCACCGCGAACACCGCATAAGGTGCCGCCAGCAACCACGGCATGGTTTCGTGGCCTGCCGCCGAGAATGCCCAACCCGTCACCGGCGGCCCGGCGATGCCGCCGATGCCCCACATGGCCGCCACGGCCGCCGAGCCTGCCACCAGCATCGGCCCCTTGAACCGGTCGCCCAGCGCGACGAGTGCCAGCGCGTAGATCGAGTACGCCGCCGTGCCCAGCACGATGGCCAGCGGCCACACCAGCCACGAGTTGAGCACGTGCGGCATGACCAGGCTCAGCACCACCGTGGTCACCGTGCACAACCAGATCACCCCGTTGCGAGACCAACGGTCGGCCAGCCACCCCACCGGCACCTGCAGCAAGGCAGCACCGGTAATGGCCGCACTCAGCACCCACGCACCACGGGTCAGGTCGAGGCCCTCGCGCAGCGCATAGATCGGGAAGAACGACAGCATCACGGAATCGAACAGCGTCATGGTCAGGATGCCGGCCAGCAGCAGCGGCGCGGCAATGGCGAACGCCATCATGCTGGCGCCGTGGGCCTCGCCGTGGAACTCCTTGCCGTCGAGCCGGAGGAACAGCAACGGTACCGCGCCACCTGCGATCATCGCCGCCGCGATGGTGAACGGCAACATGCCCTGCGTGCCGGCAATCGGCAGCAGCGCCGCGCCCGCGCCAAAGCCTAGCGCCATCACGGTGGTATAGACGGCGGTGATCTTGCCGCGGTGCTCGTCGGGGCTGAAATGCATAAGCCAGGCTTCCGACACCGAAAACAGGATTGCGATGCCGACGCCCAGCATGAAGCGCACCGCGCACCAGAACCAGAAATCATCGCTCAGCCCGAACATCAGCAGCGTCACCACCAGCAGCACAAGCCCTGCCCACGCCACCGGCCCGGAGTGCAGCCGCGCCAGCAGCCGGGGCAGCACCAGTCCGGCGGCAATGATACCCAGCGGACCCGTCGCCGAGTTGACGCCAATCAGCCAGGCATCGACGCCGCGCTTTTCCATGATGACGTTGAGCAGCGGATAGGTGAGCCCCAGCGCCATGTCGCAGACGAAAACCATCGCCACCGCCGCCACGAGGTTGCGCCAGACATGAGGACTGAGAACGGCAGCAGAGGTGTTCGGACTTACGGCCATTTGACGGATGGGGGCATGGACGACAGGATCGAATCGACGTTGCCGCCGGTCTTCAGCCCGAACAATGTACCCCTGTCATACAACAGGTTGAACTCGACATACCGCCCGCGCCGCACCTGCTGTTCCTCGCGGTCCGCATCGGTCCAGCCGGTGTGCATGTTGTCGCGCAGGATGGCGCAATAGGCCTTCTCGAAGGCCCGGCCCACGTCTTTGGTGAAGGCGAGGTCTGCGGCGTAGTCACCGGAGTTGAGGTAGTCATAGAAGATGCCGCCGATGCCGCGCGGTTCATTGCGGTGGGCCAGCCAGAAATACTCGTCGCACCATTCCTTGTAGCGTTTGTAGTCGGCCACTTCATGTGCACCGCACGCCTCGCGAAAGGCGGCATGGAAGGCAACGGAGTCCGGGTCTTCCTGGGTGCGGCGGCGCATCAGCACAGGCGTCAGGTCGCCGCCACCGCCGAACCATGATTTCGACGTCACCACGAAGCGGGTGTTCATGTGTGCGGTCGGTGCGTTGGGGTTCCACGGATGGGCGATCAGCGACACGCCGCTCGCCCAGAAGCGCGGGTCTTCCTCGGCACCGGGGATCTGCTTGCGGAACTCGGGCGAGAACTCGCCATGCACGGTCGAGCAATGCACGCCGACCTTTTCGAACACGCGGCCCTTCATGATCGACATCACGCCGCCGCCGCCATCATTGTCGCGCGACCATGGCGTGCGCTCGAACCGGCCTGCCGGCAGAGCAGCCGTTGCAGTGCCCGCGAGTTCATCCTCGATGATCTCGAAGCTTGCGCAAATCTGGTCTCGAAACGCCTCGAACCACGCCCTGGCCTCGGCCTTTTGCGGTTCAAGCTGCTGGTGAATGTCGGTGCCCGGTGTCGTGTCCATGCCCCATCTGTAAACCAGAGCTTACAGGCGGGAAAGTCAAAATTGCCCGGCCACCTGCG
>CAYMJJ010000169.1:0-4479 GCA_964390445.1 uncultured Anderseniella sp. | reverse complement strand
TGATGTCCTTGACCTGGAATTCGTCCAGGCACAGCACGTTCGCCTGCTTCACCAGTTGGCTGGCCACCGCCTTGATCGGATCCTTGCCCTCCTCGATCAGGCCTTGTTTCTGGCCTTGCCGGAACGCGTGGATGTCGCGATGAACCTCCTGCATCAAGCCATGGAAATGCACTCGCCGCTTGGAGTGCGGGGCAATCGCTTCATGAAACATGTCCATGATCAGGGTCTTGCCGCGGCCCACGTCGCCCCACACGTAGACCGATCTGGGGCGAGGGCCGGAAGATTTCTGCTTGAACAACCAGGCAAGACCGCTGCCCCCGCCCGAGGGAACCTTGTAACCTTCCAGCCTGGCCGCCAGTTCATCCAGCCGCTGCAACACCTGCTTCTGGTCCGGATTAGCCGTCAGGTCACCGGCATGGACGCGCGCGGCATAAATCGAGGATGGACGTTTCGGCATGACGGTTTCCGGCTGGCAGGTCTCGCGTGGCGCGGGCTGTCTCGTAGCGCGACAGCGCCAGCCGTTCAACCCGTCACTGCGATCGGGTCGGCAGGCTTCATACCAGGCTGGGCCAGAACGCCAGCAACGCCATGCCGTGTGCTGCAGCCAGCGACACGTAGGCAAGGCACATCACGGCCGCGCCGGACCCGTTCATGAGCTGGATATCCCCGCGCGCAGGACCAAGCCTCGTGCTTTGAAAGAACGCCACCACGGCAATCGCGGCCAACACCGGGTTCTTGTAGATCACGCCCGCAGCCGCCACCGCGACCGCCATGAAGAACATTGCCGAGCGCACATGACCGGGCAACAGTGACTGCAACACCGCGCGCAGCACGCGCCCGCCATCAAGCGGAAACACAGGCAGCAGGTTGAGCAGGTTCAGCGCACCGGCAACAGCCGCCATGACGAAGGCAACCTTCTGCATGCCCGGGCTGCCCACATCGTAGAGATGAACAACGATGGCGGGCACCAGCGCCAGCAACGACAGCCCGGCCCCCATGATGGCGCAGAAGGCATCATCGGCCAGGCGCAGATGCGGCACCCTCGATACGGCCACCCCGCCCAGGAACGGCATAAAGATGATCTTGCCCCATGGCTGGCCGATCATGCGGAACGAAACAAGGTGGCCCAACTCATGCAACACCAGAAGACCAACGAAGATCAGGCCCATCTGCCAGCCCATCAGCAATGAAAAGGCGGCTGCCGTCGCAGCCAACGATGCGATCGAGATAGTGGCCGAAGTCCAGCCCTTGCTGCCCTTGGGGTTTGCGGCACCGGTTTCACACCAGCTCTTCAACCGCGACAGCGACTGCGCCGCATCCATGTGGGCCAGCGCGAGGCCGGTCAGCGAGCGCGGCCCCCATACTTCTGACAGCTTTACCAGCGTGTGGTTGCCTTTGGGCTCAAGCTTGATGTCAAAGCAGAGCAACCGGTCGTCGGTCTTCTTGTCCTCGATGCCGGCCCGCTGGAGCCGGATCAGGCTGCATTCAACACGCTCGACAATGTTGAACTGCATCGACCAGTCCACCTGAGAACCATCATCACGCTTGATCGCATAATCGATGGTGATGACTGCATCATCGGAACTGGTGGAATGACCGATCAGGTGTTGCTGCCACGACAGGTCACCGCCGGCATGATCTATCGCGGGCCAGACATCCGAAACCGGCCTTGCAACCATGGTCGTGCGGGTCAGCCTGACCGGGCGGCGCCAGTTGAAGACCATCAGCATCGATGCAGCGGCAATCACCGCGATGACAAGAAATCCCCAATCCGACATTGCTGCTTTGCCCGTCACCGAAATTCATTCTCGGCAAGCAACGTCGCATGGCACGTGTTAATGATTACGGTGCGCTGGACCGCCCGGACAACCCATGGCGTCATGGTGTGCAAACATGCTTAACGCGCGTCTAACCGCAACGGGCGGCCGGCAACAAAAACCCGCCGGCTGAGGATCTCTCTGCCGGCGGGCCTGATTTAAACGCTCGCGCTGCGACCTCAGTTCATGGTCGGGATCGAGAATTCCGCCCCGTCCTTGATGCCCGACGGCCAGCGCGAGGTCACCGTCTTGGTGCGGGTGTAGAAGCGCACCGAGTCCGGTCCATGCTGGTTGAGGTCGCCAAACGATGACTTCTTCCAGCCGCCGAAGGTGTGATAGGCGAGCGGCACCGGGATCGGCACATTGATACCGACCATGCCGATATTGATACGGTCGGCAAAGTCGCGAGCGGCATCGCCATCGCGGGTGTAGATCGCGACCCCGTTGCCATACCCGTGGCTCATCGGCAGGTCGATGGCTTCCTCATAGTTCTTTGCCCGCACCACCGACAGCACGGGACCGAAGATCTCTTCCTGGTAGATCCGCATGTCCTTCGTCACGTTGTCGAACAGGCAGCCGCCCATGTAGTAGCCGTTCTCGTAGCCCTGCATCTTGAACGAGCGACCATCGACGGCCAGCGTGGCGCCTTCCTTGATGCCGATCTCGACATAGTCGCGAATGCGGTCAAGCGCTGCCTGCGTGACCACCGGGCCATAGTCGGCTTCACGGTCGGTCGACGGGCCGATGCGCAGGTTCTCGACCCGCGGGATCAGCTTGCCCATCAACCGCTCGGCGGTATCTTCGCCCACCGGCACGGCAACAGAAATCGCCATGCAGCGTTCACCGGCAGAGCCGTAACCCGCCCCGATCAGTGCATCGACAGCCTGGTCGATGTCGGCGTCCGGCATGATGATCATGTGGTTCTTGGCACCACCGAAGCACTGCACGCGCTTGCCGTTGGCACAGCCGCGCGAATAGACATACTCTGCAATTGCGGTAGAACCGACGAAACCGACCGCCTGGATGATCTCGTTGTCGAGGATCGCATCGACCGATTCCTTGTCGCCATTGACGACGTTGAGAATACCAGCCGGCAGACCCGCCTCGATCATCAGTTCTGCAAGCCGCATCGGCACCGACGGATCACGCTCGGACGGCTTCAGGATGAACGCGTTGCCGCACGCGATGGCCGGGCAGAACTTCCACATCGGGATCATGGCCGGAAAGTTGAACGGCGTGATGCCGGCAGCAACGCCAAGCGGCTGGCGCATGGAATACATGTCGATGCCCGGACCTGCGCTCTGGGTGTACTCACCCTTCAGCAGGTGGGCGATGCCGGTGCAGAATTCAGCCACTTCCACCCCGCGCTGGATATCGCCATGGCTGTCGGGAATGGTTTTGCCGTGCTCGCTCGACAGCATCTGCGCCAGTTCTTCCTTCTCGCGGTTGACCAGTTCGATGAACTTCATCATCACCCGGGCCCGCTTTTGCGGGTTTTCCGCCGCCCACTTTGGCTGCGCTGCTGCGGCGTTCTCGACGGCGGCACGAAGTTCGTCATCGCTGGCAAGTGCCACTTTCGCCTGCACCTCACCCGTCGACGGGTTGTAGATGTCGGCAAAGCGGCCCGACTTGCCTGCCACGCGCTTGCCGTCGATGAAGTGTCCGATTTCTTTCATGAACCGACATCTCCCGTATTGCCTGCTGGCAACCGGAAAGATCCTCCCGTTGTTTATGGCCTGTAGAACTATAGACCGCGGAACCTAGCGGGCAGGCATTGGCGAGGCAAGCGCCAGTTTGTGCGCAGAGGATGGACCTGTCCGGCATGCCTTGCCCGATCACGTTTTGTTGCAGTGCAATATTCACGCCTTTAAAATGTTGCAATGCAACATTAGATTGTGGGCAATCAGGATTGCCGCTACCGGCAGTACGATTCTGGAGAACAACAGCAATGGCGACTGCCCGTGCAAAGCCTGAAACACCTGTCGTGATCCGCCGTCTGTGGCGGCCCGAAGCAGCCTTGTTCCGCGAACATTTCGACCGGCTGGACGCTCATTCCAGGTCGATGCGCTTTGGCGGCGCGGTGCACGCGAGCTTCATAGACACGTACGTCGAGTCCGCCCTGTCCGGAAACGGCATGGTGTATGGCGCCTTCGTTGATGGTGAGCTGCGTGGCGTGGGCGAAATCCGCTTCATCTCCGAAACCTACCCCTGGCGCGCCGAGGCCGCCTTTTCAGTCGAGCCGGACTGGCAGCACAAGGGCCTGGGTGATGCCCTGTTCGACCGCATCATCGCCGTGGCACGCAACCGTTCAATCGCCGGCATCGACATGTGGTGCCGCACAAGCAACCTCACCATGCGCCGGCTGGCTGACCGGCATGGTGCCGACCTGGTGTTCGAAGGCGACGAGGTGCACGGCCACCTCACCATGCCGTTCGCCACACCGGCCTCGATGATCGAAGAATTCATGGGCGAAGCCATCGGCATTGGCGGCATGGTTGCAGGGTTCAGCCAGCTCCGGTTGCCCGGCTCAAACCGCCGCACGAACCTCGCCAGTCCCGCGTGATCCGTCGTGCACCACGCGGCAAGGTGCGATGTCGCGCGATGACATGACACCGGCATTGCGCAGCGTCAGCACGAACAGCACCGCTGCGTTGGCCACCAT
>CAYMJJ010000168.1:0-4487 GCA_964390445.1 uncultured Anderseniella sp. | reverse complement strand
ATGGTGCGCAGCACCTCGACCTGTTCGGCATACTTCATCTTGGTCTGGAAGCCGACCATGTTGTAGAGCGTGCCCAGCGCGTTGTCCTGGCGCAGCTGCACGACGGCATAAGGCTTGACGTCGGGCTGATGCGCGTTGGTCAGCCCCATCGGCTTCATCGGTCCGTGGCGAAGCGTCTCGGGGCCGCGCTCGGCCATCACCTCGATTGGCAGGCAGCCGTCGAAGTAGGGCGTGCCTTCCCACTCCTTGAACTCGGTCTTTCCGGCATCCAGCAACGCCGCGATGAAGGCATTGTAGCCTGCCTCGTCCAGCGGACAGTTGATGTAGTCGGCACCGGTGCCGCCGGGGCCGGCCTTGTCGTAACGCGACTGGTACCAGGCCTTGGTGAAGTCGATGGACTCCTTGTAGACGATCGGTGCAATGGCATCGAAGAACGCCAGTCCGTCATCACCCGTGACAGCGCGGATGTCTTCAGCCAGCGCGGGCGAGGTGAGCGGGCCGGTGGCAATGATGCTGCTGCCCCAGTCTGCCGGTGGCAGGCCCGGCACTTCCTCGCGGGAAATGGTGATGTTGGGGTGAGCCTCCAGCGTGGCGGTAACTGCCGCCGAGAAGGCCTCGCGGTCAACTGCTAGCGCACCACCGGCGGGCAGCTTGTGCTGGTCGGCCGTGGCCATGATCAGAGATCCGGCGGCGCGCATTTCCCAGTGCAACAGTCCTACGGCGTTGTGCTCGTCATCGTCGGAGCGGAACGAGTTGGAACACACAAGTTCGGCCAGCCCGTCTGTCTGGTGGGCATCGGTGCCGCGCACCGGGCGCATTTCATGCAGCACCACGCGAACGCCGGATTGTGCTGCCTGCCAGGCGGCTTCGGAGCCGGCCATGCCGCCGCCGATGATGTGAAGGGTCTTGCTATCGCTCATGACGACGAGGATTAGCGGTGAACCGGGGCAGGGGCAAGACCGGCGGTGATCCAGGGGGCCGATCCTAGCTTTCGATCCAGTTGGCAATCTGTTGTGCCACCACGTGATTGGTCAGGTAGCCATACAGCTTGTGCGGGTTGGACACGCCGTGATGCGTCCAGCAATTGTACATGCGCATGTCGGTGATTGAGCGGACATAGCCATAGTCCAGCATTTCAGAAAAATCATTCGCCATGTCCGGATCATGCGCGATGAAGTCGTCGTAAGCGGCGATATTGATCCAGTCGCGCACAATCGCGCGGGGAAAGCGCCCGCCGGCATGCTCGCGCGCATCGTACAGGTTTGCCCGCACGCCGGCCTCGCCAAGCGGACAGCCCAGCGTCAGCCACAGCGATATGTTGGGTTCACGCCGCATCAGGCTGGCGTACTCGCTCATCTGCGAGAACTTCCACAGCACGTCATAGGCGACCACGCAGCCCATGGAGTGCGAGATGAAACAGATTTCGTCCCGGTTCTGGATGGCCCGGCGCAATGGCCCCTGCACGCGCTCGCGCACTTCCGATCCGACTTTCCGGCTCAGCAGGTAGGCTCCCATGTCGGCTGTTGAATGCTTGAGGATGATCTCGTTGGCACGGTTACGGGTCAGCACAGCGAGCAGTGTGGAGAACGAGCGGGTAGCGTCATCCAGGTAGCGGTGGTTCTTGTAGCTGGCCAGAACCTGCGCATAGCTGGCTTCGTCCTGGGTGGTGATCGCCATCAGCCGTCGCAGGCTTTCGTCGATGTCGTCATAGGGCAGGCATGGCTGGTAGCCATAGCGCTTGTCGTTGCGGGCGGTCAGCCGGGCTGCTTCTTCGGCGTTGTGCTGGGCCATGATGGCGTTGCTGATGTCGCCATAGTAGGTGAAGCTGAAGCGCACCTTGCGCTCCCGCAGCTGGGTGGCAACGCCCGGGTTCACCGCCTCGATGCCATGTACGAGGGCATCGAAGGTGAGCTTGCGCTTCATGGTGGCGGAAGGCTTGGTCGACCGGCCGTGAACGAAGATGATGTGTTTGCGCGCCATGGTGTCCGGTCCGGGCGAGGCGGGTCAGGTCGGCTTGCGGGCTTCGTCGAGCAGCCAGTTGTAGAACTGGCGGGCCGGTTCGCTGAGCTGGCCGTCGCGGGCCCGCAACAGCCAGAAGCCGCGGTCTGATTCCTGCGCCACCGGGATCGGGCGCACCAGGTCGCCCTGTTCGATGAAGTCTTCAGCCAGACGCCGTCCGCACAAGGCGATGCCCTCGCCCCTGAGCGCCGACTGGATCAGGACCATGTAGTTGTCGAAGGTGAAGCCGCCCTTGCCCGGTTCCGGTCTGACCCCTATCGATTCCAGGAAGCTGTCCCACGTCACCCAGTTGCGGTCGAACTTCGCCAGGTGCAGCAGCGAATGCTCAGTCAGGTCGGCAGGCTTGTTGAGGGCAGGGGCGTTCTCAAGGTAGCGCGGCGAGCAGACCGGCCAGATCTCGTTGTCGAACAGCCGCACCGCCTCGACGCCGGGCCACTCGCCCGAGCCATAGCGCACGGCAATGTCGATGCCTTCGCTGGACAGGTCGTAGACCGGTGATGCCGCAACCAGCCGAATGTCGATCTCCGGGTGAAGCCCGCGAAACTTGGCGATGCGGGCCATCAGCCAGTACGAGGCAAACGCCACCGAGGTGGCAACGGTCAGCTCGCCTGGGCCGCGCTGGCGGCGCAGGTCGGCGGACACGTTGGCGATGTGTTCAAGTCCCATGGTCACGGCCCGGTGCAACCGCTCGCCCTCGGACGTAAGGCTCAGGCCGCGCGACTGCCGCTGGAATACGGGAATGCCGAAGAATTCCTCCAGCAACTGGATCTGGCGCGACACCGCCGACTGGGTGACGTCCAGTTCCTTGGCCGCGCGGGTGAAGTTCATGTGGCGGCCCGCTGCTTCGAACACGACCAGCGCATTGGTCGGCGGCAGGTGCTTGCGCATTGCGATTGCCATGAGTTTATCATCTCCTTGCGGCAGGCGTGGGCCTGCAGATGCGGGAAACTAGCAAGTCATGGCATGAGCTGCAATCATGGTTGGCGGGCTTTGGACGAGCGGCCGCCGCTACTCCGCCGCCGCCTTCTTGCCACGGTCGAGCACCGGGGCGAGGAAACGCGCGGTGTAGGATCGGTCCACCTTCACGATGTCCTCGGGCGTGCCGGCGGCCACGATCTCGCCGCCGCCATCGCCGCCTTCAGGCCCCAGGTCGATGATCCAGTCCGCGGTCTTGATGACCTCAAGATTGTGCTCGATGACCACCACGGTGTTGCCGTGCTCAACCAGTTCGTGCAGCACTTCGAGCAACTTGGCCACGTCGTGGAAGTGCAACCCGGTCGTGGGTTCATCGAGCAGGTAGAGCGTGCGGCCGGTTGCGCGCTTGGACAATTCCTTGGCGAGCTTGACCCGCTGCGCCTCGCCGCCGGACAGGGTGGTGGCCTGCTGCCCGACCTTGATATAGCCCAGCCCGACGCGTTCCAGCGTGACCAGCTTGTCGCGCACCGACGGCACGGCGCGGAAGAAGTCGGCACCTTCGGCCACCGTCATGTCCAGCACGTCGGCGATGGACTTGCCCTTGAACTCGATCTCCAGGGTTTCGCGGTTGTAGCGCTTGCCGTGGCAGGCATCGCAGGTGACGTACACATCCGGCAGGAAGTGCATCTCGATCTTGATGACGCCGTCGCCCTGGCACACCTCGCAGCGCCCGCCCTTGACATTGAACGAGAACCGGCCCGGACCGTAGCCACGCGCCTTGGCTTCGGGCAGGCCGGCGTACCAGTCGCGAATGGGGGTGAAGGCCCCGGTGTAGGTGGCAGGGTTGGAGCGGGGCGTGCGCCCGATCGGCGACTGGTCGATGTCGATGATCTTGTCGAGCCGCTCAAGCCCCTCGATGCGGTCATGCTCGGCAGGCATGTCGCGGGTCTTCATCAGCTTGCGCGCGGCGGCCTTGTAGACGGTATCGATCAACAAGGTGGACTTGCCGCCGCCCGATACGCCAGTCACGCAGGTAAACAGCCCGAGCGGGATTTCCGCCGACACGTTCTTCAGGTTGTTGGCGCGCGCACCCGTCACCTTGATCATGCGGTTCTTCTCGGGCTTGCGGCGCTTGGCCGGCACCGGCACGGTCATGGTGCCGGTCAGGTACTTGCCGGTCAGCGAGGCTGGGTTTGCCATCACCTCGGCGGGTGTGCCTTCGGCCACGATCCTGCCACCATGCACACCGGCACCGGGGCCGATGTCGACCACGTAGTCGGCCGAGCGAATGGCATCCTCGTCGTGCTCGACCACGATGACGGTGTTGCCCAGGTCGCGCAGGTGGACCAGCGTTTCCAGCAGCCGCTCATTGTCGCGCTGGTGCAGGCCGATGGAGGGCTCGTCCAGCACGTACAGGACGCCGGTCAGGCCGGAGCCGATCTGCGAGGCAAGCCGGATGCGCTGGCTTTCACCGCCCGACAGGGTGCCAGAGGTGCGGGACAGGGTGAGGTAGTCGAGCCCCACGTCGACCAGGAACTTCAGCCGTTCGCGGA
>CAYMJJ010000167.1:0-4545 GCA_964390445.1 uncultured Anderseniella sp. | reverse complement strand
ACACCAGCGCCACCTCGCCGATGCTCTTGGCGGTATTGGTATGGCGCTGGTACTCGGGTTTCCAGAAATGCTCCGGCGCATGCTGCTGGCAGGTGAAGAACACGGCGCGCGGCATGTCGGCATGGGTCACGAAGGCAAGCGAAAAACCAACCGTCACCTCTTCACCGCCGGGCAACCGTGCGAGCCGTGAAAAATCGAACGGTTCATAGGTGGTCAAAGCGGCCTTCTGAAACTCGCGCTGGTCGGCGCGGGCATCACCTGATTCAAACACCAGCATCGACGCGCCCTCGCGGCCACCTTCCATGAACTTCTGGTTGAACCGAGCGAACGAAAATTCCCCGTCGCGGGCCGGCGGCACCAGATGCGGGTTCGGTACATGGACGAACTCCACGAAAAACCCGTCCAGCTGGATCAGGCTGTTGCCGGTGCCAAACGGATGCTCGGCGGGCGGTGTCAGCGTAAAGCCGGCCTGCGCCATGGCCAGACGCATTCCGCCGAAATCCTGAACACAATGAACGATATGATCCAGACCACGCATCAAACTGCTGCCTCACTGTTCTGACGACACCATAGTCAACCAATTGCGTAACACAGGCGGGCGATACCGCACTAGCCCGCCGGCACCAGGTCAGTCGTTGCCGTCGCCGCCATCGTCAGGCATTTCTGTAAAAGGCTTCGAGGTTTTGCGCGGCTTGCGTGCCGGCGTCTTGCCAGCGGCCGTCTTGCCAGCCGCTTTGCGCGGTGGTTTCTTCGGCAGTTGTTCGGCGACCGACTGGGCTACGGTGTCAGCAATGGCTTCCTTCAGCCCGCGCACGTGCACATCGCGCTGCGGGAACGGGATCTCGATACCCGCATCCTTCAACGCCTTGTGGATCTGAAAGCGCAGATCAGACCCTACAAAGGCGACATACAGCACATCGTTGATGAACATGCGCAGTTCGAAATCCAGCGAGCTTGCGCCAAAATCCTTGAAGACCACATGCGGCGCCGGAAGCTCCAGGCACCTCTCGTGCGCCTTGGCGCAGGCAATCAGGATTTCCTCGACCTGCTTCGGATCCGCATCATAGCTCACCCCGACCATGACGCGCACGCGACCCATGAGATCGTCGTGGGTCCAGTTGCTCACCGTGTCCGAGATCAAACTGGAGTTCGGCACGATGATCGAGCAGCGATCGAACGTCTCGATCTCGGTCGAACGCACATTGATCTTGCGCACCGTGCCTTCGCCGCCGGCCACCTGCACCCAGTCACCCACCTTGATGGGCCGTTCGGCGAGCAGGATGAGGCCGGACACGAAGTTGTTGACGATGGATTGCAGGCCGAAACCGATGCCGACGGACAATGCACCGGCGACGATGGCAATGTTGGAGAAGTCCACGCCCGCCGCCGCAAAGGCCAGCAGCAGGACGACGATCACCGCGATATAGCCCGATGCCGTGCGCACGCTGTTGCGGACGCCCGCGTCCATGTCGGTGGGCGTCAGGATGCGGCGGTCCAGCCATCCGGTGACCATGCGGGTCAGCACAAGGCCGACCCCGAACACAACAACGGCAAGCAGGATCGATGACAGCGATATGGTTATGTCGCCAATCTTGAAGCCGAAGAAGGCGGTCGTCAGCCAGCTGCGCACATCAACCCAGGTCAGCGACGTAAGGCCCAGGATCAGCGGAAGCCCCAGCAGCAGCAAGGCCATGTCGACGCTGGCATTGAGCGCGATGCCGGCCCGGTTGATGCCGCGCTCGGACATCGAGAACGCTGACTTCAATGTCTTGGCGATCCGGCTCTTGGGCTTCAGGCTCTGCGCCACGAAGGCATCGGACAGCCTGCGGATGCAGTAGAGCAGCGCAACTGCCGGCGCGATGACAAACAGGTTGGACGTGAGATACAGGCCGAAGGTGACGTAGCCCAGCACCAGCGCGATCATCGATGCGAGCACCAGCAGCCACGCGGGCTGGACCATGTAACCGGCCCAGTCGAACCCCGGCTTCAGCCCTTCTTCCATCGGCTCTTGCGATTGCGACTCCTGGCGCCCGATCAGGATCAGCCGGGCAACGATGAACGCCAGCACCAGCGCGACCGCAGCGTTGCAGGCCACGTCGAACGAAGCGTCCATGTTCACGACGTCGGCCAGCGTCATGCGGAAGTTGTTGAGGGCGAACAGGGCAATTGCGAAGGTGCTCAGCCTCAGCCATTGCGATGCCGCAGCAGACGACAGCGGCGCGACTCGCCAGCCCGGTCGCGTTGGTGACAGGATCGAGCGCGCAACACCGCGCCCGAAGGCAAACAGCACGAATGCGCTGCCCAGCGATTCGGTGATGCGTTCGACACGTGGGGTATTGGGCGTCACGCTTTCGAACAGCCGGTTGAAGATGATCACCGCCAGCGCGGCCGTGGCCGTATAGCCAAGCGGCACGATGACCGTTCGCAACCATTTCTGGAATTCAACCTCGCCCGGGTTGCCGTTGCGCGCGTACCGCGCAATCATCCGGCAGATCGCGGTAGCCGCGGCAATCAGCAGCAGCAGCGACCCGTAGATCAGCGCGAGGGCCCACCAGCCTTGCTCTGCGAGCAAGGTGTTGTTGAAGTTCTTGATAAGCGCAACCGAGCGCGACCACAGGTTACCCGTCCTGGACAGCCCGTCGGTCCACAGGGCCGGGTTGAGGATCGACCGCGACGAGCCGAACAGGTTGTTGAGGAACCGCGACCGCTCAAGCTGCGCTGCCCGCGCCGACAGCTGTTCCGCCGTGCCGGTGACCAGAGCAAGCTGCGCGCGTGCACCCAGCAACTCGTTCAGCACCTTGTTCAGGTCGGCGCGCTGGGCGGCAACCGCCTCGGCCTCGCTCTCCCCCTCCTTCGGTGCCGGGCCAAGCCGCGAAATCTGCGCCCTGAGCTGGGCCAGCGGCGCGTCCAGTTCCAGATCAACCGCGCGCAACGCCTCACGGATTTTCTCGGCCTCGAGACGGATTTCTGCCACCTGCTTGGGCGGCAGTGACGGATCGTTCAGCCGCGTCTCGATGGCTTGCAACTGGCCGGCATATTGCTCGGCCTGGCGGCGCGCCTTGGCAACCGCTTCCGAAAAACCGGGCGGCAGCGCGGCAGCCGTGACCGCAGGGCTGGCCGTCGGCGTACCGGACGGCGGCGTGGCGGCCGGCGCATTCTGCGCATCATTGTCGGTGTTCTGTTCCTGCGCCGGCTGCTGCTGGCCGGGCAGCAACTGCTCCAGCACCGGCTGCGCCTGCACGGGTGCCACCAGCAGCGCGGCCAATACCATCGCGGCGAGCCAGACCTTCAGGACAGCCCTTGATGTCATGTTCATGCCAGCAACCTGTTTCTTGCGTCAGACCAGACGGCTCTGCTCGACCGCCGCCTCGATGAACGAGGCAAACAGCGGATGCGGTTCGAACGGCCGCGATTTCAGTTCGGGATGATATTGCACGCCCACGAACCATGGATGATCGCGAATTTCGACGATTTCAGGGAGAAGCCCGTCCGGACTTGTGCCCGAGAACGTGAGGCCGGCCGCTTCCAGCCGCTCACGGTAGCGCATGTTGACCTCATAGCGGTGCCGGTGGCGCTCGGAAATCTCGGCACTGCCATAGATGCCCGCCACCCGCGAGCCCTGCTCCAGCCGCGCGGTGAACGCGCCCAGCCGCATCGTCCCGCCCATGTCGCCGGCGGCCGCGCGGGTTTCCAGCTCGTTGCCGCGCATCCACTCGGTCATCAGCCCGACGACCGGCTCCTTCGCCGCGCCGAACTCGCTCGACGTCGCGCCCTCGATGCCGGCCATGTTGCGCGCAGCCTCCACGCAGGCCATCTGCATGCCGAAGCAGATGCCGAAGTACGGCACGTTCTTCTCGCGCGCGAACGTCACCGCGGCAATCTTGCCCTCGGAGCCGCGCTCGCCGAAGCCGCCCGGCACCAGGATGCCATGCACCCCTTCCAGGTACGGCACCGCGTCTTCCTTCTCGAACACCTCGGACTCGATCCACTGGATGTTGACCTTGACCCGGTTGGCGATGCCGCCGTGCACCAGCGCCTCGTTGAGCGACTTGTAGGCGTCCAGCAGCCCGGTGTACTTGCCCACCACGGCGATGGTCACCTCGCCTTCCGGCTCCTTGATGCGGGACACGATGTCTTCCCACATCTCCAGCTTCGGCTGCGGCGCGCCCTCGATGCCGAACGCGGCCAGGATCTCGTCGTCCAGCCCCTCGCGGTGATAGGCCAGCGGCACCTCGTAGATGGTCTTCACGTCCAGCGCCTGGATCACCGCCGTGGGCCGCACGTTGCAGAACAGCGCGATCTTGCGCCGCTCGTTTTCGGGGATCTCGCGGTCGGCCCGGCACATCAGCACGTCCGGCTGGATGCCGATGGAGCGCAGCTCCTTCACCGAGTGCTGCGTCGGCTTGGTCTTCAGCTCGCCCGCCGCCGGAATCCACGGCAGCAGTGTCAGGTGCAGGTAGATGCACTGGCCGCGGGGCTGCTCCTGGCCAAACTGGCGGATCGCCTCGAAGAACGGCAGCCCCTCGATGTCGCCCACCGTGCCGC
>CAYMJJ010000166.1:0-4547 GCA_964390445.1 uncultured Anderseniella sp. | reverse complement strand
ACATCGACCTTGCTGTCGTGAATATAGCGGTCGGTAAAGTGGCTGTCGCGCGGGCGCGCGCCGGGCAGAACCAGACGATGCTCTGCCTTGACCAGCCAGCGATGCATCATCTTCTGGGTCACTTCCGGATGAAACTGGATGGCAAAGGCCGACTGGCCATACATGAACGCCTGGTTGGGGAAGTGCGCATCGCCCTCGGCAAGGCATACGGCACCATCGACCAGATCGAAACCTTCGCGATGCCATTGGTAGACCCGTTCCGGCCAGGGGCCGTAGGGCGATCCGGCCTCGGTTGGCGAAATGGGGTAGTAGCCGATTTCGGCGCGCTCGTCGGGATGGCCATAAACCTGTCCGCCCAGCTGGCGGGCCAGCATCTGTCCGCCAAGGCAAATTCCCAGAAACGGCACGCCGGCTTTCAGCGGCCGGGCAATCCAGTCAATCTCCCGGCGGATATAGTCGTGTTCGATGTCGTCATTGGCGCTCATCGGGCCGCCAAAGATGATCGCACCGGCGTACTGCTCGATATCGTGGGGCAGGTCGCACCCCAGTGCCGGCCGGCGGATATCAAGCGTATAGCCCTTTTCGAGCAGCTTCCGCCCGACACGACCGGGCGTGGAGGTCTCCTGATGCAATACGATGAGTATGCGCTTGTTCATTTATCGAAAAGCTGTCCGTCTTGCTGCGTGTTGCCTACATTGCGGAAATGCCACCATCGAGTTTTATCTCTGATCCGGTCATATACGCCGATTCTTCACTGGCCAAGTAGACCACAGCCCAGCCGACATCTTCAACCGTCGCAATTCGGCCGAGTGGAATCTGCCGTGCCAGCTTGGCGCGCGCCTCCTCGGGGGTCGCATTGCGCACGACGTCCTCGACCATTGCGGTGTCAACGAAGGCCGGGTGGACCGAGTTGCATCGTACGCCTGGGTGGGCGCGTGCTGCGTGCAAGGCCACCGACTTGGTGAGCAGGTGGACCCCTGCCTTGGCCGCGTTGTAGGCAGCAAAGTTGGGACTTGCGATAATCGATGCGATGGATGCGATATTGATGATCGAGGCCGGCGCGTTCTCGGCCAGCGCAGGCATCGCTGCCTGACAACCGAGGTACACCGACTTCAGATCCACGTTCATGGTGCGATCCCAGCTTTCCTCATCCACCTTGTCGATGCTGCCGGGGATGATGATGCCGGCATTGTTGACCAGCACATTCAGTCCGCCCATGCGCGCGCATGCATGTGCGATTGCAGCGGTCCAGTCTGTGCGGCTTGTCACGTCGAGCCTGATGGCGGAAATGTTGTCGTGCAGGCTGGCGGCCTCATGCGCTGCCATCTCATCGATGTCGGCAATAACGACGCTTGCTCCTTCGGCTGCAAGCATTCGCGCACAGGCCAGTCCGATGCCGCGCGCACCGCCCGTTACCAACGCCTTCTTGTTCTCGAGCCTCACTGTTGCAACCTCCCGGATCTACAGGTCAGCCGTCCTGCCTGACCAGCGAGATCATGGCTGACAAAAATCCCGCAGGATGGTTTGACGGCGCGGGATTTGCGCTTCAAGAAGCAGCTCTCGAGTCTGCAAAAACAAACTGTCTGGAGGGCATGATTGATGAGCATGGTAACACTTGCCAAGAGCCGGCGCATGGTGGCTGTTGCATTGAAGAAGGCAGGCGAGCTTGGCATCTCCAAGCCGATGAGCGTGGTTGTACTGGATGCACGCGCAGCCGTGAAGGCCTTCGAAAGCCAGGATGGCAGCTCCACCCTGCGGTTCAAGATTGCCTTTGGCAAGGCCAATGGCGCCATCGCGCTGGGTATCGGCTCGCGGGCAATCTTCGAGCGTGCGCAGCAGCAGCCCTATTTCGTACAGGCGGTCAATGCACAGTCGCACGGCGACATGGTGCCGGTGCCCGGTGGCGTGCTGATCAGGAATCGCAAGGGCGAAATCATTGGTGCGGTCGGGGTGACTGGCGACACATCCGACAACGACGAGATCTGCGCCGTCGCGGCGATCGAGGCCGCCGGGTTCGAAGCTGTTACCGGCGCCTGACGTAAGCGCTCAGCGCTGACCGTGCACAAGACCTTTGAACAGGTCGCGCACCCCATGCGGCGTTGAGCGCCAGAACTGTGGCGGGGCTGAAATGGCTGCGCCAAGTTCGGCGGCCGCATGCCAGGGCCAGCGCGGATTGTACAGCATGGCGCGGGCAAGTGCGATGGCGTCGGCCTGTCCCGCCTGCAGGATGTCTTCTGCCTGGCGTGCTTCAGTGACCAGCCCCACCGCAATCACCGGCATCGTTACGGCCTTGCGGATCTGATCTGCGAAGTGGACCTGGTAACCGGGCTTGATGTCGATCTGCTGGTGGGGTGAGACCCCGCCTGATGACACGTGGATGGCGCTGCAGCCCAGCGCCTCGAGCGCCTTGGCGAGTTCAACCGTCTGGTCTGCGTTCCAGCCGCCATCGACCCAGTCGCAGGCCGAAACGCGAACCCAGACCGGTACGCTTTCCCCAACCGCATCCCGCACGGCCCTGAACACTTCCAGCGGAAAACGCATGCGGTTTTCAAGTGAGCCGCCGTAGTTGTCGGTTCGCGTGTTGGCAATTGGCGACAGGAACTGGTGCATCAGGTAGCCATGGGCCATGTGCAACTCGATGCCCTGCAGTCCGATGGCGGCAGCGCGCCGGGCACTTGCCACGAAATCACCGCGTACCTTTGCCAGGCCAGCCTCATCCAGCGCCAGCGGCGCGGCTTCGCCGTCATTGTGGGCGACGCCTGACGGAGCGACGGTTTGCCAGCCGCGCGGCTTGCCCGGGGCGATCTGCGCGCCGCCTTCCCAAGGCACGTTGCATGATGCCTTGCGTCCGGCATGGGCGAGTTGCACCGCGATCGGCATGGACGACCAGGCCCGTGTGCTGTGCAGTACGCCGGCGAGCGCCGTCTGGTTGTCGTCATTGTAGAGGCCGAGGTCCTGTGGCGAGATTCGGGCTTCGGGCGACACCGCGGTCGCTTCAAGGATCAGCAGGCCTGCACCGGAGTGCGCCAGCGTGCCGAGGTGAATTGCATGCCAGTCCGTTGCATTGCCGTTGTCAGCTGAATACTGGCACATGGGTGCAATGATGATGCGGTTGTCCAGCCGCAGTGTGCCGAGCTGGAGCGGTGAAAACAGCTTGCTCATCGGGGAGGGGTCCGGTTCTCGAAAAGGGTAAGCGGATGATTTGATAGCGGGTTTGCCCAGCCTTGTACAAGCGCGTTGCACGTGCCGTTGCCATGGGTGGAGTGCGGCTGCCAGGTGAGCGGCAGGACAATTCGTCACGATATGAAACCAGTGTTTGCAAGCCGTCGTCACCTACTGCACAAGGTTTTGACCAAGAAGTTCGATCAGGAACTTGAACCAACGGGAGGCAACATGGCGCGCAACATTCTCATCCTCGGCGCATCTTACGGGTCGCTGCTGGCGACCAAGCTGTTGATGGCCGGTCACAATGTGACGCTGGTCTGCCGTGACAAGACGGCGGCCCTGATCAACAGTGAAGGCACCGAAGTGCGCATCAAGTTGCGCGATGAGGACAGTCACCGCTCGATCTTCTCGCGCGATCTGCCCGGCAAGCTGGATGCCACCACGCCGGCCGAAGCCGACCCGTCAAAGTACGATCTTGTTGGCCTTGCCATGCAGGAGCCACAGTATGCCAACCACACCATCCGGGTGTTGATGATCAAGCTGGCAGAGGCAAAAGTGCCGTGTCTTTCGATCATGAACATGCCGCCGCTGCCATATCTCAAGCGCATTCCGGCCCTGTCGAAAATGAACCTCAACGAGGCATTCACCAACGCGCAGGTCTGGGACCGTTTCCAGCCAGGCCTGGTTACGCTGTGCTCGCCCGATCCACAGGCATTCCGTCCGCCGGAAGAGGCTGCCAACGTGCTGCATGTCGGACTGCCGACAAACTTCAAGGCGGCAGCCTTCGAGGATGAGGCACACAACAGGATGCTTCGCGAACTGGAAGACGATATCGCCGGCGTGACGCTTGATGGCAAGGACGTGCCGGTGAAGCTGCGGGTTTACGACTCGCTGTTCGTGCCGCTGGCCAAATGGTCCATGCTCCTGACCGGCAACTACCGCTGCATCACTCCAGGTGATCCGCGTGCAATCCGTGATGCAGTTCATCAGGACCTTGAACTGTCGCGGTCGATCTATTCGCACGTGGATGCGATTGCACTTAAGCTCGGGGCTGACCCGGACGATCAGGTGCCATTTGAAAAATACGCCAAGGCGGCTGAAAGCCTGCTCAAGCCGTCATCAGCGGCGCGGGCTGTGGCCAGTGGCGCACCGTTCATCGAGCGCGTGGACCTGCTGGTGAAGCTGATCTCGCACCAGATCGGCATGCCGCTCGACGAGATCGACAATACGGTGGATGTGATTGACAGCAAGCTTGACGAGCGCATCGTACCCGGCTGATCGGGCGGGTGGCGGCACTGCCTCAGCGGGTGGTGCCGTTCAAACGGTCAGTTGGGAATGGTGCCGCAAGAGGGACTCGAACCCCCGACCCCATCATTACGAAT
>CAYMJJ010000165.1:0-4549 GCA_964390445.1 uncultured Anderseniella sp. | reverse complement strand
CGTTCTTGCTCATGGTCCGGAAGGCTTAGCCGCTGCGCCTGGCAAATGCGGCGGACACCGGCACCAGGATGAACTCACGCCCGCCAAGGGTACGCGACCATTCCTCGATCGCCCTGATTGTGTGGGGCAGGCCTGCGCCCGTACCAATGGCGAACCCGGTGCTGGTGGCCTGTGCCTCAAGCCGTTGCAGGGCCGCGGTGACGGCTTCGTGGCTGTCACCGTCCAGTGACACCGACGCAGAACTTGCAGGCAGGCCAAACCGGCTGGCAATGCTGGTGGCTTTTGACAGGCCCCTACTGCCATCGTCCACGTATACCAGGCCGCGTTTGCCAAGCTCCTTCAGGACTGGACCAAAGGCCTGCTCGTTCGAGGCGAACTGTGCGCCGAGGTAATTGGTAACGCCGGCATACCCGGTGAACCGGCCGAGATGCCAGTGCAGGCTGTCGATGTTCTGCGGTGCCGGTACCGAGGTCAGCAGGGTGTAGGGACCCGGGTTCACCGAGGGGTAGCCGAACGGCTCCATGGGCAACTGGATGAACAACTCGTGGCCTTGCGCGCGCGCAAGGTTGGCCAGTTCCTGCAGGTTGTCGCCGTACGGCGCAAACGCTAGCGTGACCTCGGGCGGTAGCTGGCTTATGGCGGACCGGGTGATCTCGGGGTTCAGCCCCATGCCCCCGATCAGCAAGGCAATCTTCGGCACCTGCGCTTCTGTCTGCTCACGCGAGACGGGGCGCGCATAAACGCTTGCAGCGCGTGCGCCATTCCTGGCGACGACTGGCAGCAGCCCGTGCGGGCCATCGCCGGTGATGCTGGCAACCGGGGCGGGCACCAGTGACATCACCTCCCGGGCCGGTGCGAACGCGGTGCGCACTTCGCCCTCGCGAGAAACCGGAAGGTCATCAATGGAGATCGCGCCTGGCGGGCTGTCGGCCGCAGGCTCGTCGCGCACCCGGTTGTTCTCGGCCATCTCGCGGCGGCGGCGGTCAAGATCGGACTCGCCGCCCGTGGAGTTGCCTTTCGAGACAGAAAGATTGCTGAGGTCGATGACTTCGGTGTTGGCACCGATGTCCATCGGGGCTTCATCGTCTTCCGCTGCCGGTGATGGTTCTGCCTCGGCCAGCAACGGGTCGTCAGGCTGGGAGGATTTGTTGAGCGAAGAGGTGATGATCGGATCGGAGGTGTCGATCTGCATGTGCACGACGGGCTGGCCGCCATAGGGTTCGTGCGTTGCAACGGCCCACACGCCAACACCAGCCAGCGCAACAATGCAGCCCACCGTGGTGGCGCGCAGCGTCGATGGTCGCGCGGATACCATCCGTGACAGGAACGAACGCCGCTTCAGCGGTTGTCGGAGATCATCGTCCATGCGTGTCCAGCTCTCATGCCCCAGAAATAGTGCGCCGCCCGGCTCTTGCCCCGCCGGAAATCCGAATCACCTGATTCGGCTGAAACTATACCCTGAATTTGCCACAAGTCGCTTCAAGCAATGGCACAAACAAGTCAGGCACCGGCCCAGATGAGCCGATGCCTGTGTCAATCCTTGCCAGACAGGCCGTATGCCAGGCCAGGTACCGTCAGTTGGCCGTGGTCGCCGGTTCGTCCTTCTTGGCGGCCTCAGCTTTCTGTGGCGCCGGGTTCACCGTCTTGCCATCGAGAATGTCGATTGCAGCCTTCAACTGCATGTCCTTTTCCTTGTCATCTGGAACATAGGAAGAAGAGCCGGTTTCTTCCTTGTCCTCGCCGGACAGGTGTCCGCGCAGGCTGGCTTCAGAGGTAGTGCGCTGGGCCTGTGCCTTCAGTTCTTCGGGCAGTTCCTGCTCGATGACGATATCAGGCACGATACCCTTGGCCTGGATCGAGATGTTGGACGGGGTGTAGTACCGCGCCGTGGTCAGCCGGATTGCCCCTTCGGAGCCGAGCGGAATGATGGTCTGGACAGACCCCTTGCCGAACGACCGTGTGCCGAGAATGGTGGCGCGCTGGTGGTCCTGCAGGGCACCTGCAACGATTTCCGAGGCTGAAGCCGACCCACCATTGATCAGCACGACGATCTTCTTGCCGTCGGTCGCGTCTCCGGACGAGGCGGTAGACCGGTCGGTTTCGGCCCCGTTGCGCCCGCGGGTCGACACGATGACGCCGCGGTCAAGGAAGGTGTCGGAAACCGAGATCGCCTGGTTCAGCAAGCCGCCGGGATTGTTGCGCAGGTCGATAACGTAGCCCTTCAGCTTGTCGCCGGTCTGTTCCTTGATCTTGGCAATTGCCTTGTCGAGGTTTTCCTGGGTCTGGTCATTGAACGACGAAATGCGGATGTAGCCGATGTCATCGCGTTCCACGTTGAAGCGGACAGCGCGGATCTTGATGATGTCGCGCACCACCTCGACATCAAAGGCGGCGTTGGAGCCCTTGCGCACGATGGTCAGCAGGATAGGCGAACCAACCTTGCCACGCATCTTGTCGACGGCCTCATTGAGGTTCATGCCACGCACTTCCTTGCCGTCGATGTGGGTGATCAGGTCGTTGGCAAGAATGCCGGCCTTCTGGGCGGGCGTGTCGTCGATCGGCGAAACCACCTTCACCACTTCGTTTTCCATGGTGACTTCGATGCCGAGGCCGCCGAACTCGCCGCGGGTCTGCACCTGCATGTCCTTGAACCGCTTGGGATTCATGTAGCTGGAATGAGGGTCGAGGCCGGACAGCATGCCGTTGATGGCCGTGTCGATCAGCTTCTCGGAATCGGGCTCTTCCACATAGTCGGCGCGCACCCGGTCAAATACATCACCGAACAGGTTGAGGAAGCGGTAGGTGTCCTGATTGGAGGCACTGGCCTGGTTCAGGGATAGCCAGCCGCCGCTTGCAGCCACGGCTCCCAGCATGAAGGCCCCGGCGATTTTCAGATTTGTCTTGTGCATCAGTTTCCGCTTTCAGATGGATCCGGCAAGCAACTAGGCGCGGATCGCGTTCAGTGGGGTAAATGCTAGCCCGCTCAAGGTCGTTTCGCTAGCCTTCTTTTCCGCCAATATTGCGGCGCATGGCGGCATTTGCCTTAGATTTTTGCCACCATTGCGAAGAATTAATGGCTTCTGCGCCTTTTCTCAGTTCTACGTACAGGATGGGCCGGGGGTCGTCTATGCGGTCCCCGATCAAAGTTCCGCGAGCGGGGTGTGTGCCCATGCTGCCGACCGGCTCGCCCGCAGCAAGCTTCTGGCCGGATGTCACAGAAATAGTGTCCAGGCCTGCCAGCAACAAGTGGTAGCCATCACCAACATTGATAATGACCAGCTTGCCATAACTGCGAAACTCGCCGGCAAACTCGACAGCACCATCGGCGGGCGTGGTGATCTGTGCCTGCTTGCCGGTGGCAATGAAGATGCCTTCGGAGGTGCCGCCAAAGCCGTTCTTGTCGCCGAACTGGCGCACGCGTTCGCCCTGCGCCGGCCAGGTCAGCTTGCCGGCAGACCTGGCGAACCGGACGCTTTCGCGCGGTGGAGCAGGATTGAGCGCGGCCAGGCGGCGCCGTTCTTCGGCCTCGCGGGCTTCCTGCTCGGCCTTGGCCTTGCGCAAGGCGGCGTCGCGCTGCTCGGCTGACAGCCGGGCGGCTTCAGCTTCGGCGGCCACGCGGGCAGCTTCTGCCTCGGCGGCCAGGCGGGCTTCTTCTTCGTTGCGGGCGATTTCAGCCTTGCGGCGTTCCTCGGCCAGCTGAGCCAGCAACTGGCGAATATCGGCCGCCTTGCGAGCCAGGTCTGCGGCACGCTGGCGTTCGGCCGCCAGTTCGGCTTCGGTTTTTGACAGCAACTGCTTCTTGCGACTAAGTAACTGTTCCAGTTCGGTGCGCGCAGGAGCGAGGTTCGCGACCTGCCCGTCCAGCTCCTCGCGCGTGGCAATGATGCGCTGGCGTACCGCGTCCAGTTCGGCCAGTTCACGGGCGAGGCGCGCAGCCTGGCCATTGAGGCTGGGCACGATCGATCCGAATAGTAACGAGCCACGCACGGCACGTCGTGCATCGGAGGGCTCTACGGCAAGCGGCGGCGGCGGGTTTCGCTCAAGCCGCTGCAATCCCGCCAGCAGTTCCGCCAGCGCAGCGCGGCGTTGGGTCAGGTTGGCGCGGAGGGTGGCTTCTTGTTCTGCCAACCGGGTCAGCTTCTTCTCGCTTTCGCTGATGCGGCCTTCGCCGGCCTGGATGTTGCCTGCCAGTGCCACCAGCCGATCGGACACGGCAGCCATTTCTGCTTCCAGGGCCCCCCGCTCGCGGTCGAGGGCAGCGGTGCGGCTGCGGGCGTTGTCGATCTGGCGTTCGATGACACGCAACTCGTCGTTGCCGGTGTGTTCGCCGGTCTGCGCCAATGCCGCGTGCGCGGTCGTCAGCATCACTGCTGCTGCCGCGAAGCGGGCTGTTATCCGGTGGTCAAGTCGCATGAGCACGTGAACGGGCTCTTTCGGGGCAAAGGCGGCACCTCCTTCACCACTCACGTGGTGGTGAATCAGGGTGCAGCGGACAGAATCATCAAACTCGGTGATACGGATGATTAACCAAAATGGTGACTGCCCGGTA
>CAYMJJ010000164.1:0-4574 GCA_964390445.1 uncultured Anderseniella sp. | reverse complement strand
CCGTCGCTGCCGTGCAGAGCATGGCCGTTGCCAACATGGCGGCATCCGCTACCGAAGCCAGTGTGCAGAGCTACGTCAAGAGCCATGCTGAATCCATGGCCTGGCAGAAGGGCCAGACCGGCATCAGCGTAAATGCCAGGATCGACATGACGTCAAATTCCGTCGAGGTTCAGCTCAGCGAGGAATGGCAGCCGATGCTGGCGCATTTCCTGACCGGTGAAGTGAAGACGCCGGTTGTCGTCAGGTCGACGGCTTCCATGATTGGAGGGTCCAAGATTTGTGTGCTCGCACTGGACCCAGGTGCTTCTGCGGCCCTGTCGTTGACGGGAGATGCACAGCTGGAAGCCCATGGCTGCGGTGCCTACTCCAATTCCCTGTCAGCTACCGGATTGAGTTCGTACAAGAACTCCCTGCTCACGGCGGCGGAAATTTGCTCGGCGGGTGGTTATGGCGGAAACTCATCAAATTTCAATCCCGCACCAACACAGGATTGTCCAACAGTTGGCGACCCACTCAAGGACCGCCCGGCACCGGCGGTTGGGGCTTGCGACTATACTAACATGTCGGTCAATAGCGAAGTGCGGACGCTTTCTCCCGGTGTTTACTGTGGCGGGCTGCTGATCTCAGGTACCTCGAATGTAACGCTGAATGAAGGCCTTTACGTCATTAAGGACGGATCGTTACAGGTCACGCACACTGCATCCTTGTCGGGGCAGCATGCAGGATTTTTCCTGACGGGCAGCAATGCCAGCTTTCTGTTTGCCGGCGGCGCCTCAATAAAGCTCAGTGCACCGAAGAGTGGCCCCATGGCAGGTCTGCTGTTCTATGAAGACAGGGCCAATCCTGCTGGGCAGAACCATCAGATCGTCAGTGACAATGCTCGTGAACTTGTTGGAACGATCTATCTGCCGAAGGGTGATTTTCTGGTGTCGTCAATGAAGCCGGTTGCCGACCAGTCCGCCTATACTGCAATTATCGCCAACACCATCCAGCTTCACAAGAACCCGAGACTTGTCCTGAACACCAACTATGATCAAACCGACGTGCCCGTGCCGCCAGGCCTGATCGGCGGCAAGGTGGTTCTCACCAACTGATCTTGCCGCGACTGTGCAAGCGCATCACAAGGCGCTTGCTCCGGCCTGTCTCATGCGACAGCTTGGCTGCCTGCCTGAAACCCCGGGAGGCAACACATGGCATCATCCAATTCAATTCGCGTGGCGGTGCTCCCCGGTGACGGCATTGGCATCGAGGTGATGCAGCCGTGTCTCGCCTGCCTTGATGCGGTGGCGGCGCAGGCAGGCAGTTTCAGCCTTTCGTACGAGACGCTTGAAGCTGGTGCAGGGGTGTTTCGTGACACTGGCACAGCCCTGCCCGATGACGTGGTGAAGCGGGCGGGCAATGCCGACGTGATGCTGCTCGGGGCCATGGGCCTGCCGGACGTACGCTACCCGGACGGGCGCGAGATCACCCCGCAGATCGAGCTGCGCGAGATCTTTGACCTCTATGCCGGGGTGCGCCCTGTCGAGACCTTTCCGGGTTCACCGGTGCCGCTGAAAGACCCGCGCGCCGCCAGCCTCGACTTCGTGCTGGTGCGCGAGAACACCGAGGGCCTGTTCCATTCTCGCCTGACGCCGCAACTCACCGGTGACGATGAAGCGCGCGAAACCTTGCTGATCACGCGGCATGCAACCGAACGGCTTGCCGATTTCGGGTTCCGGCTGGCAGAACGGCGCAAGGCACGCGGCCGGGGCGAGGGCCGGGTCACCTGCGTCGACAAGGCCAATGTCTTTGCCAGCTTCGCCTTCATGCGCAAGGTGTTCTACGAGCGCGCTGCCGCGTATCCTGATATCAAGGCCGATCACTGGTATGTTGATGCGATGGCGCTTTCGTTGATCCGCAACCCGTGGAGCTTTGACGTGATGATCACCGAAAACATGTTCGGCGACATCCTGTCGGATGGCGCGGCTGCGCTGATGGGTGGCATGGGCATGGCGCCGTCTGCCGACATTGGTGACAGGCATGCCCTGTTCCAGCCCTGTCACGGCACCGCGCCGGACATCATGGGCACCGGCAAGGCCAACCCTACGGCCATGCTGTTGTCGGGCGCGATGATGCTTGACTGGCTGGGCGATACCCTGGGCGATGAAGCGGTCAGCGAGGCCGGAGAGCGGCTGCGCCAGGGCGTGCGCACGGCATTTGCCGATGGCAACTTGCGGCCTTGCGAGGTGGGTGGTGATGCAGGTCTGAGGCAGATTGCGGACAAGGTGCTCGACGCCCTCAAGGCCTGAGCTTCGCGCACGGCTGGTCTGCGCCGGAATTCCGACCAACTGTCTTTGTTGGAACAGGTTGCCGTGCTAGGCGTTTAGCCGAGCTGCGTCGCTATCGTTTTGCGCAGTGTGCTTGAGGTTTCATGCTGGATCGTATCTTCAGATGGTTTGAAAGACGCACCGATGCGTTTTCTGACGGCGAAGCCGCCATGCCGCCAGCCACGCTGAACGGCTTCATCTGGCATTACACGAAGCCGTTCTGGCCGTGGATTGCGGTCACCTCGCTGCTGGCCGCACTGGTGGCGGTGATCGAGGTGTCGCTTTTCGCCATTCTGGGTTCAGTGGTGGACTGGCTGGCCAGGACCACGCCGGAGACGGTTTTCACCGACTATTCGGTCGAACTGATGCTTCTGGCCGGGCTGGTGCTGGTGCTGCACCCGTTGCTGAATTTCTTCTACGAAGTGATCCTGCACCAGACCCTGATGGGCAATTTTCCCATGCGCATACGCTGGGAGGCGCACCGCTACGTGCTGCGCCAGTCGCTTGAGTTCTTCCAGAACGATTTTGCCGGGCGCATCGCCACCAAGGTCATGCAGGCGGCACTGGCCGTGCGCGAGGTGGTGCTCAAGACCGCCGACGTGTTCGTTTTCGTCGCGGTGTACTTCACCGCAGCCATCGTGCTGTTTGCCGATGCCGACTGGCGTCTCGCCATTCCCATGGTCACCTGGCTGATCGGGTATCTCGGTGCGCTATGGTATTTCGTGCCGCGGCTCAAGCGGGTGTCCAAGGCGCAAGCCGATGCCCGCTCGCTGGTCACGGGGCGCATTGTCGACAGCTATACCAACATCCCCACCGTGAAGATGTTCGCCCACACCGAGTTCGAGGACCGCTATGCGCGTGACGGCATGGAGCCGTTTCTCGACAACGTGCACCAGCAGATGCGGCTGTCGACCAAGCTGATCACCTCTCTCAACGTGCTCAATGCGCTCAACCTGTTTGGCGTTGGCGCCATGGCCTTGTGGTTGTGGTCCGTGGGAGCAATCAGCGCGGGTGCCATCGCCTTTGCCGTAGGGCTGGTGCTGCGGCTCAAGGGCATGTCGCACTGGATCATGTGGGAAGTGTCGGGCCTGTTCGAGAACATCGGCGTCGTCCAGGACGGCATCGAGAGCATTTCACGCCGGCGGCAGGTGGTCGACAAGCCGGGTGCAGTGGCGCTTGAAGTGCCGCGCGGTGAGTTGCGCTTTGAAGGCATCGGCTTTCACTACGGCAAGGACCGCAGCGAGCTTGACCGCGGCATCATCGACCAGTTGACACTTACCGTGCAGCCCGGCGAGAAGCTTGGCATCGTTGGCCGGTCTGGTGCCGGCAAGTCGACGCTGGTGTCGCTGCTGCTGCGGTTTTACGACCTTGAGAAGGGCCGCATCCTGATCGATGGCCAGGATATCGGCGGGGTCACGCAATCGTCGTTGCGCGCCAGTATCGGCATGGTGACGCAGGACACCTCGCTGCTGCATCGCTCCATCGCCGACAACATCCGCTACGGCCGGCCAGAGGCCAGCCTGGAGGAGGTCATGCAGGCCGCCAGACGCGCTGCCGCGCATGACTTCATCCTGGGTCTGGAGGACCAGCGCGGCCGCAAGGGCTACGACAGCCATGTGGGCGAACGCGGCGTCAAGCTGTCGGGTGGTCAGCGCCAGCGCATCGCCATCGCGCGGGTGCTGCTGAAGGATGCGCCGATCCTCATTCTCGATGAAGCCACGAGTGCGCTTGATTCAGAGGTCGAGGCGGTGATCCAGGACAGCTTCACCGGGCTGATGGAAGGCAAGACGGTGCTCGCCATCGCCCATCGGCTGTCCACCATTGCCGCCATGGACCGGCTGGTGGTGATGGACAAGGGTGCCATTGTCGAAATGGGAAACCACGCCGAGCTGCTCGAACGCGGCGGGCTTTACGCGTCGCTGTGGGCGCGCCAGTCAGGCGGGTTCATTGACGCTGCCGACGATGCCGCGCGGGCAAGTGCTGCCGAGTGAACTCGCGCACCGTGGCCCTAGATCGACCAGCCGCCATCGATGATGTGGTTCTGCCCGGTGACGAAGGTCGCCTCGTCCGATGCCAGCCACACGATCAGCGGCGCGACATCGTCTGCATCGGCCAGCTTGCCGGTGGGCTGGCGCGACAGGAACCATTCGCGCGCCTTGTCGTAGCCGCCCATCTGTTCGCCCAGCGCCTCGATGCGCTGGCGCAAGCTGGGTGTGTCGATGGTGCCGGGGCAGATGGCGTTGCAGCGGATGTTCTGCTTGACGAAGT
>CAYMJJ010000163.1:0-4578 GCA_964390445.1 uncultured Anderseniella sp. | reverse complement strand
GAAGAAGAACGCGTGGACGGCAAAGACGTCACCGTCTCGAGCTGATTGACCCTGCAATCGCCCGGCACGATCAGCACAAGCAGCCGTGTTGACAAGCGTGAGCGCAAACTGATATCAGTTATTGAATTCAGAATACGGAATTCACTATGGGAATTATTCAGGCCGCACCAGCGCTTGCCGATCAGGTCTACCAGGCCATCTTTGATGATATCTGTTCGGGCCGGTTGCAGCCGGGAACCCACCTGAAACAGGAACAACTGGCCGCCCGGCTTGGTGTCTCGCGCCAGCCGGTGCAGCAGGCCATGGCCTTGCTGAAGGCTGACGGGCTGGTCGAGGAGGTCGGCAAGCGCGGCTTGCGCGTGTCCCACCTCGATCTGCAAACGATGCATCAGCATTATGAGGTCCGCGCCGTACTGGACGGATTGGCCGCAGCCAACACCGTCCGCCACATCGCAGCCGACCCGGCTTGCAGGCAGGTGTTCGAGACCGCCGCCCGGCAGATTCTCACCGCCGGCGCTGTCTCCGTGAAACATGCAGACGTGCCTGAAATGGTGCGCCAGGACGAAGCCTTCCACCGGCTTTACTATGCAACGTCCGGCAATCCGCTACTGGCCCAGACCGCCGAGCCACACTGGCGCTTCTTGCGCCGGGTGATGGCGGAAGTGCTGCGCAATGCCGAGCCACCGCACGATATCTGGACGCAGCATGGCGCCATTGTCGAGGCCACCCTGGCTGGCGACGGCGAGCATGCAGCACGGCTGATGCGTGAACATGCCACCCGCGCGGCCCATCTTCTTGCAGACAACACCACTTCGCAAGGTGACCAGCCATGATTGTGACAGAACCGCTCAACATTGGTCAGGTCCTGACAGCCCAGGCCCGCCTGCAACCTGCCCGCACCGGCGCACGTGACCTCTCCCGCGCCATGACGTTCAGGCAGTGGAACGATCGCGCCTGCAAGCTTGCCAACGCGCTGTATGGCCTGGGATTGACCAAGGGCGACCGGGTTGCAATCCTCGCCTACAATCGCGTCGAGTGGGCGGAAGTATTTGCCGCTGCTGCCAAGGCCGGCATCATTGCCGTACCGATCAACTTCCGCCTGACCGGCATCGAGACGCAATACATCATCGAGAATTCAGGTGCGGTCGCCATCGTGTGCGAAGACGTGCTGACCCCTACCATCGAGGCAGTGCGCGGCGAACTCGACATGAAACGGGATCGCTACATCGTCATTGGAACCGGTGCGGCAGCGGGCGAATGGCGGGCTTACGAGGACCTTCTGTCTGCCGCCAGCGATGCCGAACCGGATGCCGCCGTTTCGCCCGACGACCCTTGGTGCCTGATGTATACCTCCGGCACGACGGGCCGGCCCAAGGGTGCCATCCGCAATCATCGCGGGGTCGCCATGATCGCGCTTATGACATCGGTCGAACTGGCCACCAGGCGCGCCGACAACGCGCTGCTGGTGATGCCCATGTGCCACGCCAACTCGCTGTTCTTCTTTACCGCGTTTGTCTACTCGGGTGCCGCCGTCACCATCTTCTCGCAAGCCAGTTTCGACCCCGGCCTGTGCCTGCGGACCATGGGCGAGACCGGCACCACCTTCACCTCGCTGGTACCGACCCACTACACCATGATGCTGGACGTGCCCGCCGCCGAGCGCGGCAAGGCCAGCTTCGACCGCGTCGAGAAGCTGATGATTTCGTCAGCGCCGGCCCGCGTGGACACCAAGCGCGCGGTGATGGAAATGTTTCCCAACACCGGCCTGTTCGAACTGTATGGCTCGACCGAGGGCGGCTGGGTGACCATGCTGCACCCGGACGAACAGTTCGATTACCTGGGCACCGTGGGCCGCGAAACCATCGGCTCCGCCCCCATCAAGCTGATGGACGACGACGGTAACGAGGTGCCTGACGGTCAGCCCGGCGAACTTTTTTCATGCACGCCGTACTCGTTCACCGGCTACTGGAACAATCCGGAAAAGACCGCCGAAGCCTTCCGTGGCACCTACATGAGCGTCGGCGATATTGCCTTGCGCGACGAAGACGGCTTCATCCGGCTAATCGACCGCAAGAACAACGTTATCATCACCGGCGGTGAAAACGTCTACCCTTCCGAAGTCGAGGCCGTCATCGGCGCGCACCCCGGCGTTCGCGACGTGGCGGTTGTCGGCCTGCCCGACGAAAAGTGGGGCGAGCGGGTGACCGCAGCCGTGGTCCGCCGTGAAGGGGCCGAGGTGGATGAGGCCGCGCTGGCCGGCTGGTGCCGCGACAAGTTGGCCGGCTACAAGCGCCCGCGCTCGGTCATTTTCATTACGCCGGACCAGATGCCGCGCAATGCCACCGGCAAGATCCTGCACCGCCTGCTGCGTGAGCAGCTTGGCTGAACCAATTCCAGACACCTCCCCCCCCCCCGAGATTCCAGAGGAAACACCATGACAGTCAGTGCCCGCGACATCCCCCGCCAGGACCTCAACGACGATCCGCTGAGCGTTGCTGCCTGGATTGCCAAGTCACTCAAGGCGCGCGGCATCGACCGCATATTCGGCCTGCAGGGCGGGCACATCCAGCCGATCTGGGACTACCTCGCCCAGGCCGGGGTGCGCATCATCGACGTTCGCGATGAACGCTCCGCCGTGCACATGGCACACGCGCACGCAGAACTGACGGGAACCCTTGGCGTCGCCATGGTGACCGCGGGCCCCGGGGTCACCAACACCGTGACGGCCATGGCAAACGCCTCGCTCGCCCGCATTCCCGTGCTACTGATCGGCGGCTGCACCTCGCGCCCGCAAGCCAACATGGGCCCGCTGCAGGACATCCCGCATACCGACATCCTAAAACCTGTGTGCCGTTACTCACGCACAGCCCGCGTGGCAGACCAGGTGCTGCGCGAAATGGACGAGGCCATCTCGCGCGCCTTCGGCGACCTGGGCGAACCGGGCCCTGCCTACATCGAAATTCCCACCGACGTGCTGCGCACCCACGTACAGCCGCAACTGGTGCTGGACGAATGGTTGAATGGCTCACCGCGCCGCAAGCCGCAGCCTGCACCTGATGCCGTGGCCGAAGCTGTCTCCGCCATCCGCGCAGCGAAGCGCCCGTTGGTAATTTCAGGTCGTGGCGCACGCGGTGCCGGGCCTGAGCTTGTGCGGTTCCTCGATGCAACCGACGCGCTTTATCTCGACACCCAGGAATCGCGCGGGCTGGTGCCCGCCGGTCATCCTTCCTCGGCTGGGGCCGTGCGCGGGGCCGTGATGGGCCAGTCCGACCTCGTCATCGTGCTGGGCCGCAAGCTCGACTACCAGACCGCCTATGGCTCGCCGGCCGTTTATGGCGATGCCCGATTCATCCGCATTTCCGATACCGCCGGAGAACTGATCGACAACCGGCGTGGCGCACCGGAGCTGCTGGCTGACATTGGGTTGGCGCTGGAAGCGATCACCAATGCGCTGGGCAATGACGCAGGCACCCGCGACGAGGCCTGGCTCGAAGGTTTCCGCGCCAAGCAAAAAGAGCGCACAACCAAAGG
Source organism: uncultured Anderseniella sp. (assembly GCA_964390445.1). Classification (GTDB taxonomy): domain Bacteria; phylum Pseudomonadota; class Alphaproteobacteria; order Rhizobiales; family Aestuariivirgaceae; genus Anderseniella. The sequence continues at coordinate 1,047 of CAYMJJ010000163.1, read as the reverse complement.
CGATGCCGCTGCCACGCCACAGACCGGGGCGGACGGCAAGATCCACCCGATGGCGATCTTCGACGCGATCAAGGCGAAGGCCGACAAGGACTTCATCGCCATAGCCGATGGCGGGGACCTGCTCAGCTTTGCCCGCGTCGGGCTTGATGCCTCGACCTACATGGATGCCGGCACCTTCGGCTGCCTGGGTGTGGGGGTGCCGTTTGCGGTTGCTGCCAGCCTGGCCTTCCCGGGCCGGCAGGTGATCTCGATCAACGGCGACGGCGCCTTCGGCCTGAACGCCATGGAAATCGACACGGCGGTCCGCCATGGCGCAACACCGGTCTGGATCGTGTCCAACAACGCGGCTTGGAACATCGAACGCTTTGACCAGGACACTAACTACGGTGGCCGCGTCGTCGGCACCACGCTGCGCCACGCTGACTACGCCGCCATGGCCCGCGCGCTGGGTGCACATGGCGAACGTGTCGAAGACCCCGCAGACTTGCCTGCCGCACTGGAGCGCGCCATTGCCAACGCTCCTGCCCTGATCGACGTGGTGACGTCACAGGACGCCGTATCGTCAGATGCTCAAAAAGGCCTCGGATTCGTGCCGGACTACCAGGCACTGACTGCTTGGGACGATGCAGAGCGCAAGCGCCGCGGTGAAATTTAGTGAGGTGGGATGGTGGTGGGTGCAGTCATCCAGGTGCCATTACCTGTTCGAGTATGCACGCATCCGGCTGATCCGGTTTCCCGGATCTCAGCAGCTAACATCTTCAGCCAATCTCCTCCGCAAACAGACGGACGACATCACAGCCGCGCAACTTGCTGTCGATCGCAAGGTTGAACAACGCGAGATCGCGGGTCTTGTCAGCCAGTTGCAGGCGGGTGCGAATGGCCCAGACTTGTCTGGGCTGCAGAGGTGGTTTCTGGCCAGTAAGCCTTCCCTTGTTCCAGGGACGTTTTCTCGCAGGCTGGAACGCAATGAGGTTCGTATCCTTCATTTCAACAACTCCTGTTTGTGGACAGGATCAGTATGAACCTCCATCCCTGCCTTTCACTCGT
>CAYMJJ010000162.1:0-4655 GCA_964390445.1 uncultured Anderseniella sp. | reverse complement strand
TCCGATCGCGTCCTGGCGCAAGCGATTATGCTCAGCCAGGACAAAATCACGCGTTTCCTGGGTCATCTGCGCGTTGGCAGTGTCCAGGCCCTGAGCCAGAATCAGAAAAGCCACCGCCGGGATCTTCATTGTTGCTCCCCCTACAGATTGCCGAGCAGCGGCGGAAGCCGTCGAAGATTTTAGGCCTGAGGCATCCGAACTTCAAACGCCCTGCTTCGGCAGTCCGCCGGGAAACCTGCGGCGAACCTCGGGCTCTGACCCGCTTCTTCTATTGATACCAGCCATGACGTGGCTGAGCATTCGCATCTCCTCTTCGCAGGACCGGCTTCAGGTTCAATGACCGTTGGTGAAACGCAAGCCCGGAACGCCATGCGCCTGCACCATCTGGCCATTCAGTACCCCACTCATTGTGGCGGGCCGTTTGACCCCGGCGCCTTTCAAGAACTCTCGAAGCCGTCGTTGAACAGAAAGTAGAAGCAAGAAGCCATGACGTCACCGCCCACGTCTGGCACACCGCCCGGACCAGGTCCGGGCCCGGGCGCACCATCATCGACCTGGTCCAGCAGCGCACTAAGCCCGTTGCAACGGGTCAGGCTGGCGTTGTCCAACACCGTGACGTCTCCACCCACGCTGATCAAGCCCGAGAAACTGTCCAGTTCGGCCAGGATGTCGTTTCCGTCGATCGTGAAATCGGTCCCGACTGCAGTCAGCGAAAAAGCGTCGATACTGGTCATCATGTCGTTGTTCCTGATCCAGAACAGCCCTCCCGTAGAGACCAGGCTCGACACGTCTACACTGAGCAAGGAATCATTGTTGGCGATGAAGACGTCCCCGGTGACCGCATTGACGTTTGCCAGCGCATCAACGTTGGACAGCATGGGGTTGTCCGAAATGTGGATCAAGCCAACCGTTCCCGTCAGCCCGGCGAGTCCATCCATGTCCGTCAGCGCGGGATTGTCCATCAACTGCACTCTGAAGCTGGCTGCAGTGACACTATCCAAACCGGAGAGATTGCTCAGAGACGCGTTGTTGATCAACTGGATGTCGAGGATATCCCCGGATATGCCGTCCAGGCCACTGGTATCGACCAGGTTGGGCATGCCGCTGATGTGCACGGCGAAGGTGATCCCGGTGATGCCACCCAGCGCAGAGATGCTGCTTGCCGGAAATGTCCTGAAGCTGATCCAGTCGACCACACCGGAAAGGTTCGACAATCCGCTGATGTCGGTCAGCGCCGGCATGTTCCACAGCCACAGGTTGCGACTGGTCCCCGTAACACCCGACAAACCGTTCAGATTGGCCAACGCGGGGTTATTCAAGAGGATCAGGTCGAGCGTGTTGCCGGAAAGCCCGCTCAAACCGCTGAGGTGTGATACCCCAAGGGTATCGAGATAGACTCCAGTGTTGGTGCCTGTGATGTTGCTCAAGCTACCAATGTCGTTCAGCAAGGGACTGAAGGCGATGACGATCCGGTTGACGGTTCCGGAAACGTTTGCCAGCCCCGTTATGCTGGTCAGCGAGGGGTTCTCGAAGATGAAGAGGTTGCCCACCACTGATGTGATGGCAGTCAAGCCATCGAGATTCTGTATGTCCGAACCATTGATCTCCAGGCGACCATTGACCGTGGAGCAGGGGCCAAAATCTGTCTGGAAGCTGTCGATTGCAGCCTGTGTATTGAGGATGACGTGGGGAGAATCCGGTGTCGTGCAGACCTGCGCCAGAAGAGGCGTTGAAACCAGGAGTAGCGAACACGCCCACCACAGTCCGATCGTTGCAGCCAGGAATCGACCCATCTTCGTGTTTCGGTGCTGAGCCGGCGCGCCGGCGTGGAGCGAGGCCGACGGGACCAGTGCTGCGCAGGAAGGCACGGAACGGCGGTGAACAGCTGGGTGGCGGTTGGACATGGTTTCCTCCGGCTCGGATCGGCTTGCGGCAGCGGGTTCACCTCTCAATGCGATGCAAGGCGGGAAACTCTGTCACGGCAGCAGGAAGTACGTTGCAAGTTCATATAACCCATTGATTTGCAGCGTATGTCTCACCGTCTTCCGAATGGCCGGATGGATGCACCGGCCATTCAGGATCGCACCGAGGGTGTCCCGATCCGTCGCCCCGATTCATGGCCTACCTGACCCGGGCTGCGCAACACACCAAAGTCCCAGTTACCATTCCGCTTCCAGGCACAGTGCCTCCAAACTGCCGGGGTACGCGCCGGCATCGTTGACCAGTATAGACGTTCCAGGTTCCGTTCGCCAGATGGCCGGCAAAGTCGCCGCTGGGGCCGGCGAATCCGGCAGGCGCCGGATTCGAGGGCGAGCCCAGTGGCGCCTTCACCGGGAAGATATCGCCGGCCTTGTTGCTGGCGGGTCGGAATGCCCCCGCCTCAAGTACGTAGCTGCGGTTGGAGACCTCTGTGCTGCCGCTACCGACCTCGGGCTCCACCATCAGATCCTGTCCTGCAGGTCCAACCAGCAGGATGTCGAGATCGTCGGGCCGGTCATGGCGCAGGCCGTGCACATGAAGGCGCAGGCTCTGCAGCGGAGTCGATGGCCCGGACACCACGATGGACACCGGATGCTCCGCAGCCTTTCCCGCCGGCGGGACCGTGATTGCGCCCGGCGCCGAGCAGAATTTCGCTGCGGCCGGCGCCGGCTCGAAGCCGTTGGCGAAAATGGCTGGCTCGGACGTGGACTCACTGCCGAAAAACTGCACCACGTGCTCGATCAGGCCCTGAGATCTGCCTCCGGAACTTACTATTCCGCGCACGCGCAGGAAGTAGTTCTGACCCAGCGGCTGGCTCAGGCCGCCACCGCTCCAGCCGCCCGGGACGCGCGACAGGGTACCAATCGGCGCGTAGACAACGCCGCCGAGGGAAAACTCCAGCGTCGGAGGCAACGCGAGTTCGGGTCCGGCACCGCTGCGCAGCCAGGTGACTGTTGCACCGTTGGTGGTGAGGGACTGCAGGGACGCTTGCGCCGTGTTCAGCCGGGCGATCCTGTTGCGCGTCGAGCCACCCCCGGCCAGGGTCCCAAATTCTCCCCCAAGCACGACCTTGCCGTCCGGCTGCAGAGCAAGCGCGCTGACAAAGCTGTTCGCATTCGGATCGAAGGTTACGTCGACGCTGCCGTCAGCGTGGAGACGGGCAATGCGGTTGCGCGGCGTGGCACCGCCCGCCAGGGACGAAAAAATGCCACCGAGCACGATCTTGCCGTCCGGCTGAAGGGCAAGTGTCCACACATAGGTGCCGCCATCGTTCGGGCCAACGTTCGGGTTGAACGCCGCGTCGACGCTGCCGTTGGCGTTGAGTCGGGCGATGCGATTGCGCAACGTGCTTCCGCCGTCCAGGGTCGTAAATTGACCCCCGAGCAGAATCTTGCCATCCGGCTGCACGGCCAACGCGTAAACGAATGAGTTCGCATTCGGATTGAACGCAGCGTCGACGCTGCCGTCGGCATTGAGTCTGGCGATGCGGTTGCGCAGCGTGGTGCCGCCGTCCAGGGTCGTGAAAGCGCCGCCAACAAGGATCTTGCCGTCCGGTTGCGCGGCCAACGCGGTAACATTGGCGTTCGCATTCGGGTTGAACGTGGCGTCGACGCTGCCGTCGGCATTGAGCCGAGCGATGTAGTTGCGCGATGTGGCGCCGCCACCCAAGGTCGAGAACGCTCCACCGAGCAGGATTTTCCCGTCTGGCTGCACGGCCAACGCGTTAACATTGGCGTTCGCATTCGGGTTGAACGCAGCGTCGACGCTGCCGTCGGCATTGAGTCTGGCGATGCGGTTGCGCAGCGTGGTGCCGCCGTCCAGGGTCGTGAAAGCGCCGCCAACCAGGATCTTGCCGTCCGGTTGCACGGCCAATGCCTGAACACTGGCGTTCGCATTCGGGCTGAACGTGGCGTCGACGCTGCCGTCGGCATTGATTCTGGCGATGCGGTTGCGCAGCGTGGTGCCGCCGTCCAGGGTCGAGAACGTTCCACCGAGCAGGATTTTCCCGTCTGGCTGCACGGCCATTGCGCGCACCGCATCGTTCGCATTCGGGTTGAACGTGGAATCAACGCTGCCGTCGATATTGAGCCGCGCAATATGATTGCGCACCGTGGCGCCGCCAGACAGGGTCCCGAAAAAGCCGCCGAACAGGACCTTGCCGTCCGGCTGCACGGCGATCGCAGAGACCGAGCCGTCCGCATTCGGATTGAACGCGGCGTCGACGCTGCCGTTGACGTTGAGCCGGGCGATGTAGTTTCGCGGTGTGGCGCCGCCGCCCAGGCTGGTGAAGCCGCCGCCGAGCAGGATCTTGCCGTCCGGCTGCAGGGCCAGCTCGTTTACCCAGAAGCCCGCATTGGGATTGAATGCGGCATCGACGCTGCCGTCGGCATGCAGCCGGGCGATGTAGTTGCGCGCCGTGGCTCCGCCAGCCAGGGTCGTGAACAGGCCGCTGAGCAGGATCTTGCCGTCCGGCTGCACGGCGAGCGCACGAAGATCGCCATTGGCATTCGGATCGAACGCGGCGTCGATGCTGCCATCAGCGTTGAGTCGGGCAATATGGTTGCGCAGTGTGGCGCCATCGGCCAGGGCGGTAAACACGCCTCCGAGCAGGATCTTGCCATCCGGCTGCAGCTCCAACGCAAATACAGTGCCGTCCGCGTCCGGGTTGAACGTGG
>CAYMJJ010000161.1:0-4708 GCA_964390445.1 uncultured Anderseniella sp. | reverse complement strand
TCTTTGTCCCAGACGAACGCAGTAAACTAGCGGGACCCTACGGCAACGCAAGACCCGCAACTGCGATACACTGCCGCAAACCGTGTCACTGACCAGTTTTACAAAACTTTGTCTGCTGCAGCACCCATCTCTTGCCTGCGCCAGAACATCACAGCCGGGCGGCAACGGGGTTGAAACCCGTGATTGCCTGATATACATTCAAAAAAAGGAATGTTTAGGAGATAGATTATGACCTACCCCATCGACATGAACACCAAGCCCGACGTCAAGGCATTCTTCGATGCCGACACCAATACCATCAGCTACGTGGTCAAGGATCCGGCCAGCCAATCGTGCGCGGTGATCGATTCCGTCATGGACATCGACTACGCGGCCGGGCGCATCACCTATGAGCACGCTGACCAGATCATAGACTACATCAAATCCAACGGCCTGACGCTGGAATGGATCATCGAGACCCACGTGCACGCGGACCATTTGTCGGCAGCGCCGTACCTGCAGGAAAAGCTCGGCGGCAAGATCGGCATCGGCGACAAGATCCTGGTGGTGCAGGATACCTTCGGCAAGGTGTTCAACGAAGGCACCGAGTTCCAGCGCGACGGCTCGCAGTTCGACGCCCTGTTCAAGGATGGCGACACTTACAAGATCGGCAACATGACTGCCTTCGCCATCTACACGCCGGGCCACACGCCGGCCTGCATGGTGCACGTTATCGGGGATGCAGCCTTTGTCGGCGACACGCTGTTCATGCCGGACGGTGGTTCGGCGCGGGCGGATTTCCCCGGTGGCGATGCCGCCACCTTGTACGACTCGATCCAGAAGGTGCTGGCCCTGCCGGACGAAATGCGCCTGTTCATGTGCCACGACTACGGGCCAAATGGCCGCGACATCCAGTGGGAAACCACAGTGGGCGAAGAAAAGGCGCACAACATCCATGTTGGCGCTGGAAAGACGAAGGAAGAGTTCGTCAAGTTCCGCACCGAGCGCGATGCAACCCTCGGCATGCCACGGCTCATCCTGCCGTCGTTGCAGGTCAACATGCGGGCCGGCGAGGTGCCGACCGACAAGGATGGCCGACCGATGCTCAAGCTGCCCATCAACACGCTGTGACGGCGGCCGCCATGGACCTCAAGAAGATCGACAGCGGCCTTTCGGTCAGCCCGCAGATATCGGCCGCCGACGTTGAGACAATCAAGCAGCAAGGCTTTCGGTCGATCATCTGCAACCGGCCGGACGGCGAAGGGGCCGACCAGCCAACCTTCAGGGAAATAGAAACGGCGGCCAAAAAGGCCAGGCTGGAAGCGCGCTACCTGCCGGTTGTATCCGGCAAGGTGCAGGACGAAGATGCAGAAGCGTTCGGCAAGGCACTCAACGAGTTGCCTGGCCCGGTGTTCGCGTACTGCCGAACCGGCACCCGCTCGGCCACACTGTGGTCGCTGGACCAGGGCGCAAAGGGCACAGCACTTCCTGACATCCTTGCCGCCACCAAGCAGGCCGGCTACGACATGTCCGGCGTGGTGCGGCGCATTGCCAATGGCGGCAAGACCCCGACCGACGTTGGTGATGTCTCGCATGACATCGTCATCGTGGGCGCGGGCGCGGGCGGCATTTCGGTTGCCGCCAGCCTGCTGTCACGCAACCCTGATCTCGATATCGCCATCATCGATCCGGCTGACGTGCACTACTACCAGCCCGGCTGGACCATGGTCGGAGGAGGCATCTTCGAAGCGTCCGTAACGGCCAAGACAATGGCCTCACTCATCCCGCAGGGCGTGCACTGGATCAAGGCTGCCGTGGCCGCGTTCGAACCACAGGGCAATGCAGTCATTCTCGATGGCTTCCGGGTGGTGAAGTACAAGCGCCTGATCGTCACGCCGGGGCTGAAGCTGAACTGGAACGCGATCCCCGGGCTGGTCGACACGCTGGGCAAGAACGGCGTCACCTCAAACTACCGCTACGACCTGGCACCCTATACCTGGAAGCTGGTGCAGGAGCTGAAGTCCGGACGCGCCCTGTTCACCCAGCCGCCGATGCCGATCAAGTGTGCGGGTGCACCGCAGAAGGCGCTCTACCTGTCGGCCGATCACTGGAAGCGCACCGGCGTGCTGAACAACATCGACGTCAATTTCTACAACGCCGGTGGCGTACTGTTCGGGGTGAAGGAGTACGTGCCGGCGCTGATGCAGTACATCGAGGCCTACAATGCGGACCTGCACTTCATGCACAATCTGGTCCGCATCGATGGCGCAACGAAGACTGCCTGGTTCACCAGAACCGATACCGACGGCAATAGCGAAACGGTCGAGACGCCGTTCGACATGATTCACGTGGTGCCGCCGCAGACCGCACCGGATTTCATCCGTGTCAGTCCACTGGCAGATACCGCAGGCTGGGTCGATGTGGACCAGAACACCCTGCGTCACAAGTCATTCGACAACATCTGGTCGCTGGGCGACGTGATGAACGCGCCCAATGCCAAGACGGCGGCAGCCGCGCGCAAGCAGGCCCCCATCGTGGCCAACAACGTCATGGCCGACATGGGACTTGCCAGTAACGTTGCCCACTACGACGGCTACGGGTCGTGCCCGCTCACCGTCGAGCGCGGCAAGATCGTGCTGGCAGAATTCGGCTATGGCGGCAAGCTGTTGCCCTCGTTCCCGAACTGGCTGATCGATGGCACACAGCCATCGCGCCTGGCCTGGCTGCTCAAGGAAAAGATGCTGCCGCCGGTCTACTGGAAGGCCATGCTGCGCGGCAAGGAGTGGATGGCAAAGCCGGAACTCATCGGATAATGAGCACCTCGACCAGCACGCCAGCGCGCGGGCTCGCACGGTATTTCCCGGTGCTGGTCTGGGGTCGCAGCTACACCACGCAGACAGCGACCTCGGACCTGGTGGCCGCCGTCATCGTGACCATCATGCTGATCCCGCAGTCGCTGGCCTATGCGCTGCTGGCGGGCCTGCCACCCGAGACCGGCATCTACGCCTCGATCGTGCCGATCATCCTCTATGCCATCTTCGGCACCAGCCGGGCGCTGGCCGTAGGGCCGGTGGCGGTCGTCTCGCTGATGACGGCAGCGGCGGTCGGCAAGATCGCCCAGACGGGAACCCCGGAATACATCATGGCCGCCCTCACGCTGGCCTTTATCTCCGGCGTGTTCCTGCTGGCGATGGGCCTTCTGCGGCTGGGCTTCCTTGCCAACTTCCTGTCGCACCCGGTGATTTCCGGGTTCATCACCGCGTCCGGCATCATCATTGCCGCCAGCCAGCTCAAGCACATCCTTGGCATCTCCGCCTCGGGCCACAACCTGTATGAACTGCTGGTGTCCATCGCGCAGCAGATCGGCCAGACCAACCTGATCACCTTGTCGATCGGCGTGGGCTCGGCCGCCTTCCTGTTCTGGGTGCGAAAGGGGCTCAAGCCGCTGCTGATGAAAGCGGGCCTGAGGGCACGGGCCGCAGACATCATCGCCCGGACCGGACCGGTTCTAGCCATCGCCGTCACCACGATAGCCGCCTGGGCATTCGACCTCGGCAGCATGGGCGTGAAGCTTGTCGGCGACGTGCCGCAGGGCTTGCCGCCGCTCACCATGCCATCGTTCTCAGCCGACCTTTGGATGAGCCTGATCGGGTCGGCGGCGCTGATTTCCATCATCGGGTTCGTCGAGTCCGTATCCGTGGCGCAGACGCTTGCTGCCAAGCGCCGCCAGCGCATCGATCCGGACCAGGAACTGGTGGGGCTTGGCGCTGCCAACGTCGGGGCGGCGTTTACCGGCGGATTTCCCGTCACCGGCGGCTTCGCGCGCTCGGTGGTCAACTTCGATGCCGGGGCCGAAACGCCAGCTGCGGGTGCCTATACGGCGCTGGGACTTGCCGTAGCATCGCTGGTACTGACGCCGCTGATCGCCTACCTGCCCATCGCCACGCTGGCCGCCACGATCATTGTTGCGGTGCTGTCGCTGGTGGACTTCTCGATCCTGCGCAAGACATGGGTGTATGCCAAGGCCGACTTTGCCGCGGTGCTGGTGACGATCCTCGCCACCCTGCTGCTGGGCGTCGAGACCGGCGTCACCGCCGGTGTGCTGCTATCGATTGCCATCCACCTGTTCAAGACATCGCGGCCGCACGTGGCCGAGGTTGGCAGGGTGCCGGACACCGAGCATTTCCGTAACATCAAGCGGCACAAGGTGGAAACCCGCGACGACATTCTGACGGTCCGCGTGGATGAAAGCCTCTATTTCGCCAATGCACGTTTCCTGGAAGACTACATCTATGATGCCGTGGCCGGCCGGCCGGCGCTGAAGCACGTCATCATCATGTGCCCGGCGGTCAACGCCATAGACATGAGTGCGCTGGAATCGCTCGAGGCCATCAATGAACGGCTGAAACTGAGCGGTGTCACGCTTCACCTCAGCGAGGTCAAGGGCCCGGTGATGGACCGGCTGATGAAGACGCACTTCCTGCACGATCTCACCGGCAAGGTATTTCTGAGCCAGCACCAGGCAGTGCGTGAACTGTCACAGTGCGACGATGCACGCCTTGGCAAGCCCCCGGAGATTGTCTCATAAGCTTGCATGAATTGATGACTTGTTGAACGTTTGTACCGCCTGCTCAAGACTGGACCTGTCATGGATTATCGCGCTTTCTTTACCGATGCTCTCGACCGCCTTCACAAGGACGGCAACTACCGGGTGTTTGCCGAACTTGAG
>CAYMJJ010000160.1:0-4711 GCA_964390445.1 uncultured Anderseniella sp. | reverse complement strand
CCGCCTGCCCTCAGAATCGCGCGGGCGGTGGCATCCAGCCGGGCCAGCGTCCAGCCTTCACCCAGGCAGCCGTTCACCTTGCGGTCAATCAGGCCCTGGTCGGTCACAACACCTTCAACGATGGATTTCAGGAAGCCGAAGTCGGCCTCGCCGCACTGGCCGTCCTCGAACTCATCGCCCAGCCGCCCCGCGCCATACTGGGCGAGCACGTCAGCCAGGTCGCTGCCGCCGATGTCCATCTGGTAAAGCGCCTGCACAGCGCCCAGACGGGCAGCGGACCGCGCCACCGTGGGGCGTTTGGCCGACTTGCGGTTATCGGGCTTTGGTGTGGCATCAACCATTCTGGGATTCCTGCTCGAACGCCATGCGCAAACGCACCAGCGCCAGGCAGGCTTCTGCTGCCCCTGCCCCCTTGTTCATGTCCGAGACCCGCGCGCGGGCAAGGGCCTGGTCTTCGTTTTCGACCGTCAGGATGCCATTGCCGATGCAGGCACCTTCAATACCCAGTTGCATCAGGCCACGGGCGCTCTCGCCGGAGACGGTTTCATAGTGGGTGGTCTCGCCACGGATGACGCAGCCCAGCGCGACGAAGCCGTCGAAATCGCCGAACTCGAGCGAGTAGCCGATCACGGGAGGAATCTCCAGCGCCCCCGGCACCGTGACGACCTCGACCTCGCAGCCGGCCTTTTCAAGCACGGCGCGCGCACCCTTCAACAGCTCATCTGCGATGTGCTCGTAATAGCGCGCTTCGACAATGAGGATTCGGAAATCATCACCCGCGTGATTGGCGCCGGAACTCCTGATGCCTGGCATCTTGATCATGTTTGCAAACTTTCGTTGAGACGCGCCACATAGCGGGCCAGCATGTCAATTTCGAGATTGACCCTGTCGCCCGGTTTCACGCCGCCCCAGGTGGTCACCTCAAGCGTGTGCGGGATAAGGTTGACACCAAACTCGCTGCCATCCACCTCGTTGACCGTCAGCGACGTACCGTCGAGGCATACAGACCCTTTCGACGCAATGAACCGGGCCAGGTGATCGGGCGCGCGGAACACGAACCGGCGGCTGCCGCCTTCGTCGCGCACGGACACCACATCCGCCACGCCGTCCACGTGACCCGATACGATGTGCCCGCCCAGTTCGTCGCCCGCCTTGAGCGCACGCTCCAGGTTGATGCGGCTGCCCTGCTGCCAGTTGCCGAGCGTGGTCCTTGACAGGCTCTCTGCGGAAACATCAACGCTGAAACGGCTGCCACCGTCAGCCAGTGGCACGACGGAAGTGACAGTGAGGCAGCAGCCCGAACAGGCGATGGACGCGCCCAGCGCAATGCCTGCCGCGTCATAGCTGCTGGCAATGGTGAAGCGGGTATCGCCTGCGCCAGTTTCGATGGCCTCGACGGTGCCGATGTCTGTGATGATACCGGTGAACATGGGCCGCGTGTTTAGCGCACACGGACGTATGTTGCCAGCCAATCCCGCCCGAGCTTCTCGATTTCTGCAGAGGCGCGGAAACGCGAGGATGCGCGTATCGTGTCGAGCGGCAGGCCGGCCATCGCATCAAGGCCACCGTGGCCCAGCTTGTCGGGCGACGAGAACAGGCAAGCTTCGTCAACCAGGTCATCTTCGATGAGGGCGCGGGCCATGTGTGCGCCGCCTTCAGCCAGCACATGCGAGATACCCTCGCCCGCCAGCCGCTGCAACAGGTCGGCGAGATCAACCTTGCCATCAGGTGTGGTGGCGCACTCGATCACCCTGGCACCCGTCGCCTCGACCTGCTCGCGGCGCGCCGGGCTGGCCTGGTGCGTCGTCATCAGCCAGACCGGGGTGTCACGCGCGGTCCTTAGAAGCGCGCAGTCCAGCGGAATCTTCAAGGTACTGTCCGATACGATCCGAACCGGTGACCGGGCTGCCATTCCGGGCAAACGGCAGGTCAGCGCCGGATCATCGGCCAGTACCGTACTGACGCCTACCATGATCGCATCAGCGCGGGCCCGCATCAGGTGGACGCGAGAGCGTACTTCAGGCCCGGTCACCGCCGTCGGCTGGCCTGCCTGGGCGGCAATCTTGCCATCGGCAGAAACGGCAAGTTTGAGAGTCACATAGGCGCGATTGTTGATCCTGCGCATGAGGTATCCGCGCAATTCGTGGCGCACCTCGTTCGCCAACAGGCCGGTGACCACCTCGATACCGGCTTGCCTGATGCGTTCATGTCCACTGCCTGAAACCCGATCATCGGGGTCCTTGATCCCGGTCACGACACGGGCCACGCCTGCCGCGATCAGAGCATCGGCGCACGGCGGGGTGCGGCCATGGTGGCTGCACGGTTCCAGCGTCACGTAAACCGTGGCGCCTCTTGCACGCTCACCCGCCATTTCCAGCGCCAGTGTCTCGGCATGGGGGCGGCCACCAGTTGCCGTACAGGTTACTGCAACGACGCGGCCATCCCTGACAATCACGCAGCCGACAGCCGGGTTGTCGCCTGTTGCACCGCGCGTCCGCCGGCCCGCTGCAATGGCCCGGCGCATGTAGTCGGCGTCCTGCATGATCGATCAGCTGTCCTTGACAGTGGCGGCAGGCCTGGCCGAGGCGTCATCTTCATCGCCGGACAGTTCGCCGAGCAGGTTCTCGAAGTCTTTCGCCTCGCGGAAGTTGCGGTAGACCGAGGCAAATCGTACGTAGGCCACGTCATCGAGCACACGAAGGCCCTCCATCACGTGTTCGCCGATCTGGTCTGCAGAGATTTCGGTTTCGCCCAAGCTTTCGAGCTGGCGCACGATGCCGGACAGCATCCGTTCAATTCGTTCCGGTTCCACCGGGCGCTTTCGCAGCGCGATTGCAACGGACCGGGCCAGCTTGTCGCGATCGAACGGTACCCGCTTGCCGGACTTCTTGACCACCACGAGTTCGCGCAACTGTACGCGCTCAAAGGTGGTGAACCGGCCGCCACAATCAGGGCAGTAGCGGCGGCGGCGGATCGCGGCCCCGTCTTCAGAGGGCCGCGAATCCTTCACCTGGGTTTCGTGGTTGCTGCAATAGGGACACCGCATGAGCAGTCAGCCCCTTTCATTTTCCGAGGGTTTGAGTCGCGTGACTCAGGAATAAATCGGAAAACGGCTGGTCAATGCAACAACCTTGTCCTTCACGGCCGCTTCAACGCCTGCGTTGCCGTCGGGTCCGTTTGTGGCCAGACCATCGAGCACCTCGATGATCAGCTTGCCGACTTCGGTGAACTCGGCAACACCAAAGCCTCGCGTGGTGCAGGCCGGTGAGCCAAGACGGATGCCGGACGTGACCATCGGCTTTTCAGGGTCGAACGGGATGCCGTTCTTGTTGCAGGTGATGTTGGCGCGCCCCAGGGCTGCCTCTGCGTCCTTGCCGGTCAGCTTCTTGGGCCGCAGATCGACCAGCATGACATGGGTGTCGGTGCCATCGGACACCAAGTCGAGGCCACCATCCTTCATGGCGCCGGCCAGCGCCTTGGCGTTGTCGAGCACGGCCTGGGCATAGGCCTTGAAGTCCGGCTGCAGCGCTTCGCCGAAAGCTGCTGCCTTGGCTGCAATCACATGCATAAGCGGGCCGCCCTGCAGGCCCGGAAACACGGCGGAGTTGAACTTCTTGCCGAGGTCCGGGTCGTTGGACAGGATCATGCCGCCACGCGGACCGCGCAACGTCTTGTGGGTGGTGGTGGTGGCGACGTGGGCATATTCCAGCGGGTTCGGGTGCACGCCACCGGCAACAAGGCCAGCGAAGTGGGCCATGTCGACCATGAACAGTGCACCAACCTTGTCAGCGATTTCACGAAAACGCTTGAAGTCGATGATGCGCGGATAGGCAGAGCCACCGGCAATGATCAGCTTGGGCTTGTTTTCCACGGCAAGGCGCTCGACCTCGTCGAAATCAATCAGGTGGGTGTCCTTGTCTACCTTGTAGTTGACCGGGTTGAACCATTTGCCGGACTGGTTGACCGGCGAACCGTGGGTCAGGTGGCCGCCACAGGCCAGGTCGAGACCCATGTAGGTGTCACCCGGTTGCAGCAGCGCAAAGAAAACCGCCTGGTTGGCCTGTGCGCCGGAATGCGGCTGCACGTTGGCATAAGCGCAGTTGAACAGCTTGCAGGCGCGTTCAATGGCAAGTTCTTCGGCAATATCAACATATTGGCAACCGCCATAGTAGCGCCGGCCCGGATAGCCTTCGGCATACTTGTTGGTCAGCACCGAGCCTTGCGCTTCCAGCACCGCCTGCGAAACGATGTTCTCGGACGCGATCAACTCGATCTCATGCGACTGGCGGCCATGCTCCTTGGCGATGGCGCTGGCCAGATCGGGATCCGACTTAGCAAGGTTCTGGGTGAAAAACTCCGGAAAGATGCCGGACTGTGAAGCCTTGGCTTGTGCGCTCATTGATATCTCCCTGATGTCTTGATGTGTCCGGCGGGACAGGTCAGCACCGCCACCTGCTACCAAAGTACTACGCGACGCTGTCGCATATCAGGATGGCTTACCGCAATGTGGAACGTGGGCAAAGCGGCAATGCGTCGCTGGCAAGGCGCGAAAGCCACGCCCAGCGGTTCACGATACCTGCAGTGGATCGTTTCAGCCGGCGGATTCTTCCGGAATGCCTTCAGGCTGACCGGTCACGAAGCCGGTGCCGTCAAGGCTGTAGATGTCGTCGCGGAACCGCACCATGCCGTCAGGGCCGGCCCAGGCGGTCAG
>CAYMJJ010000159.1:0-4787 GCA_964390445.1 uncultured Anderseniella sp. | reverse complement strand
GAAACCGCACCCGTGACAGGTTGATCATGCCCTTGAGCACGCGGGTGAAGCGGTCGCGCATTTCAGCCGACGCGGTGCCGGCAATGACCGTGCGGGTGATGTCGGTGGTGCCATCGACATACTGCGCGCCGGAATCGACAAGGTAGATCTGGTCAGCTTTCAGCGGCAGGCAGGACCTCTCGGAGACGCGGTAATGCGGGATGGCGGCGTGGGGTCCAGCGCCGGAAATGGTGTCGAAAGAGATGTCGCGCAGTTCACCCGTTTCGCTGCGCAATTCTTCCAGCTTGCGGGCCGCCGAAATCTCGTCCAGCGCGCCGCCGGGGATTTCCTCATCCAGCCACCGCAGGAAGCGGGCCATCGGCACGCCATCTCGCAGGTGGGCCGCGCGCGCGCCTTCAAGCTCGGCGTGATTCTTGGTGGCGCGGGGCAGGGTGCAGGGGCTTTCGTGAAAGGCGAGAACGGCACCAGCGTCTTCCAGAATGCGGCGAATGGCGTCTGCGGACCAGTCGCGGTCCAGTTCCACTGTCTTGCCTGCCTTGCCAAGCTCTTGCAACAGGGCAGGCAACTGGTCGCGGCCATGCAGGCGAACGGCACCGCCCAGCATGTCGCGCACGTCCTCTGCCACCCGATCTGCCCCGATGACGAGGTCAGCACTGGCATCGGCGTGAATGATGGCGAACGCCAGCGGTACCGGATTGTGGGCAATGTCAGCGCCGCGAATGTTGAAGGCCCAGGCGACTGCGTCAGTCTGGGTCAGAACGTGGGCATTGCTGCCGCGCTTCTTCAGGCCGGCAGCAATGATCCCGAGCTTGTTCTCCACGCTCTCGCCGGCAAACTGCAGCGGTTGGGCCACAACCGGTTCATAAGGTTGCGCGGGCTGGCCGGTCCATACCGCATCGACCGGGTTGCGATCCAGCGGGACGAGTGACCGGTCTGCCTTGCTCAGTGCACCCGAATAGCGCTCCACGTCGGCGACCGTGACCAGCCACGGGTCGTAGGCCAACTTGCCGCCTGAGGGCAGGTTGGCTGCGGCCCACTGTTCGGGTACGTCGCCTGGCAGGGACAAGGGCGTAACGAGCCCGGTATCCACCTGCTCGCGCACCTGGATGGTGTAGCGGCCATCGACGAAAATGGCGGCTGCCTCTGCCAGCACGATGGCCAATCCGGCCGAGCCGGTGAAGCCGGTCAGCCATTTCAGGCGCTCGGCATGGGGCGGCACATACTCCCCCTGGAACTCGTCGGCGCGGGTGATGATGAAGCCATCCACCCCGAGGCGTTCAAGCTCCTTGCGAAGGGCGGTCACGCGTTCGGCGCTGCGGGATGAGTCGGCGGTTTCGGAGAAGCTCTGGAACATGGGCTGCGAGACTAGTCAAAGCGCGCCGCGTCAGCAATGGCCATGTGCCGCTTTCCTGTCATGTTGCGTCGCAAAAAACCGTGTCGAAAAATGGCCTTTTCAGGGCACCTGAATCCGCCCTGCGCAGAACTGTCGCAGGTGCCTGATTTTTTGCCTCCAGTTGCTCCTGA
Source organism: uncultured Anderseniella sp. (assembly GCA_964390445.1). Classification (GTDB taxonomy): domain Bacteria; phylum Pseudomonadota; class Alphaproteobacteria; order Rhizobiales; family Aestuariivirgaceae; genus Anderseniella. Next base: position 3,263 of record CAYMJJ010000159.1, on the reverse strand, counting down.
CGCAATTCAAGGCGATGAGTTATTTCTATTTAACTGCCTGTAATATATTGCTAATTTCGGATATTAACAGAACGTTATGTTGCCTATGCATTGCGCGCATACCTGATATCGATTTAGGCATCTGGTGTATGACGCAGGAGGCAGCATATAGAGCCCCATCAGCTTTGGTGCGGTGCAGCATAAAGCGCCGCTGAACGTTTGAACGGGCTCGTCCCGTCATTGACTACAGGAGTGAATATCATGGTCGTCGTCGTCGCAAACCGCGCCGTTGAAATGCGCGAAGAAGCCGGTCCCAGCTTTGTCGGCCTGCTCAGCAACACCTACAGGTCGGTTGCAAATTTCATGCATCGCCGCAAGGTTCAGAAGCGCCTTGAGGCGCTGGATGATCGCCTGCTGGAAGACATCGGCCTGGACCGCTCGCAGATCTCCACCTACGTGTGGGGCCGCTGACACCTGAGCTTGCGCTCGGGACGGCGAAACTCTCGAGATTGCAAACTGCGACAAGGGGATGGCTCACGCCGTCCCCTTTAGCATTGGCCGCAGGGTCAGGATGGCCCAGCCTTCGTGGTCGCGGCGCCGGTCAGATGCCAGTCCCTGTTGCCGGTAGGCGGCAAGAACGGGGCGCGCCTGCGCGCTGGTCAGCCCGGCCAGGATAAGTCTGCCCCGGCGCGACACCACTTTCGACAGGTCCGGTGCCATGGCGATGAGCGGGCCGGCCAGGATATTGGCGAACACCAGGTCATAAGGTGCCTGTTGCCGGATGGCCGAGTGGTCCAAACCGCTTGCCAGCACGCAGCGCACAAGTGGCGCAACGTTGTTCAACCTCACATTGTCCAGCGCGGTTGTCACGGCTTCCGGGTCTATGTCGCTGGCCACCGCCGGCTTGCGGGTCAGCCTGGCGGCTGCGATGGCCAGTACACCTGATCCGCACCCGACATCCAGGCTGTTTTGCGGTTGCAATTGCTTCAGCACATCCTGAAGCGCCAGCAGGCAGCCGCGCGTCGTGTGGTGATGGCCTGTACCGAAGGCGAGGCCTGCATCGATCTCGATCCCTATCGAGCCGGCCGGGCGGGCATCGCGGTCATGGCTGCCATGGACGAACAACCGGCCTGCCTCGACCGGGGCTAGTCCGGTCAGGCTGTCACGCACCCAGTCGGTGTCGGGCAGTTGCGTGATGGTGACGGCGACGGCGTCCAGCCCGGCGAACTCGAAAACCTGTTCGATCTCGGCCTGCTGCGGCATGTCCTGGTATAGTGCCTCAACCCACCACAGGTCACGTGCCTCGTCTGCTTCGGTCATCGACACGGCAAGGGCTCCGGGCCAGGCGGCGTCCTCCAGCGCATCGGAAACGCCTTGTGCAACGGCGCGGGGCAAGGGGCCGGTGTTGACTGAAAACGGGATGCTCATTGCGGCTGATTACGCCATGGCGCAGGCGATGTCGATGATCTCTGCGCTCATGGCATGGCGGCAATTCACAACAATCGGCTGACGTTGCCGCGCCAAGCGCCTATACCGGTGCACGACATGTCTGACGCTTCTCCCTCACAAGCTGCAATCCAGGCACCGCCGGCCGGGCCGATCTGGCTGATTCCGCTGGTCGTTGCCTCCGCGCTGTTCATGGAGAACATGGATTCGACCGTTATCGCCACGTCGCTCCCGGCCATTGCGGCAGACCTCGGCGAGGACCCGGTCATCCTGAAGCTGGCCTTCACCGCCTACCTCTTGTCGCTGGCGGTGTTCATTCCCGTGTCCGGCTGGTGTGCCGACCGGTTTGGCGCGCGGCGAATTTTCCAGTTGGCCATCGTGGTGTTTTCTGCTGCGTCGATCCTGTGCGCCATGGCGGGCAATCTGTTCGAACTGGTCAGCGCGCGGGCGCTGCAGGGCGTTGGCGGGGCAATGATGGTGCCGGTCGGCCGGCTCATCCTGCTGCGTGCGGTGCCTAAGCGGCAACTGGTGTCGGCGTTGGCCTGGCTGACCATACCGGCGCTGGTCGCCCCGGTGGTCGGGCCGCTGATCGGCGGGTTCATCACCACGTACTTCCACTGGCGCTGGATATTCTGGATCAACATCCCCTTCGGCATCCTGGCCGTGTTCCTGGCGCAGATGTACATGCCGGTGACGCAGAATTTCTCCACGCGGCCGATGGACTGGCGCGGGTTCTTCCTGTCGGGCATCGGATTTACCGGGCTGATTGCCGGGGTGACGCTGCTGGGGCGCGACATGCTGCCGGGCTGGGCGGCACCGCTGATGGCGGTGGTAGGCATCGCAGCGCTGGCGATGTACTGGCTGCATGCGCGAACCGCCGTAGCACCATTGCTCGATATGGCGCTGTTTCGCGTGGTCACGTTCCGGCAAAGCGTGCTCGGCGGCAGCCTGTTCCGGCTGTCGGTGGGGGCAATACCGTTCCTGCTGCCGCTGCTGCTGCAGGTCGGGTTCGGGCTCAATGCGTTCCAGTCCGGCACGATCACCTTTGCCGCCGCGGCCGGGGCCATCGCCATGAAGTTTGCCGCCCAGCCGATCCTGCGGCGGTTCGGTTTCCGCAATGTGCTGATCGTGAACGGGCTGATCTGTGCAGTGTTTTTCTTCGGGTATGCGTTCTTCACGCCGCAAACGTCGCACTGGGTGCTGTTCATCGTGCTGATCGTGGGCGGCTTCTTCCGCTCGCTGCAGTTCACCGCGCTCAACGCGCTTGCCTACAGCGACGTGGACGAGGTGCGCATGAGCCAGGCCACCAGCCTGGTTTCGGTGTCGCAACAGGTGGCGCTGTCGGGCGGGGTGGCGCTCGCTGCCTTCGTGCTGGAAGGATCACGCTTGTGGCGTGGTGATCCGGTGCTGACCGCAGCCGACTTCGTGCCGGCCTTTGCAGCCGTAGCGGTATTTGCCGTGGCAGCCGTGCTGGTGCACTGGCACCTTGCGCGCGACGCCGGTGCAGAGGTATCCGGGCGGGAAACTTGACCTTCAGGACAGGACAAACACCAAGAAATCCGGGCAAATGCCGCCAAAACGCCTTGAATGGGTGGGAGGAATCGGGTGTTCTGATTCCACGTCGAATTTCTGGGGACTTCTGTAGTGTCGAGGTTGAAAAGTTTCGCGGCAAGCGCCGTCCTTGCCGGATTCATGGTCTTGGCATCGCTGCTGCCAGGCTACGCCGCCAGTACCGACGGTACCGTTTTCGATTCCAAGCTCATGTCCCGCATGAGCTTCAGTTCGGCACAGGCTGCCAAGGTCAAGGCGATACTCGACAAATCCGAGGTTGCCATCAT
>CAYMJJ010000158.1:0-4811 GCA_964390445.1 uncultured Anderseniella sp. | reverse complement strand
GGACTTAAGCGACTCAAATGCTACGCCGATTACGCCAGTGATTCAACCCAACGCCCATGACGTAAGCATGACAGCGGTAGAAATCAAGCTGGCCGTGACCTGATCGCCGTTGAACTCTCGTGGCGCAAGGGCATGTCCAGGAACACCCAGGCGGGTGCCTTCATGCCCGCGAGCAGGGCAGCGTCGGCGGGGTCGAGCCGGTGGCCTTCCAGCAACCGGGCCGCCGGCGAGCCGAGCGCCTTCAGCGACCAGCCAGGCCGGGCAAACACCGCCAGCGGCAAGGTGGCCGGAATTTCGCGCCAGTCGTTCCACTGATGCAGGCCGGCAAAACTGTCGGCACCCATGATCCAGACGAAATTGCCGCGTTCGAACATCGGTTGCAAAGCTGCGAATGTCTGTGCCGTGGTACGGGTGCCGAGTTTCGCTTCCATGCCGGTGACGCGCATGCGCGGATGGTTGGAAAGGGCGCGCGCGTGTTCAAGACGTTGCTGGAAGTCAGCGGTGTCAGCCCTGTCCTTGAGCGGGTTCTGAGGCGATACCATCCACCAGATCTCGTCAAGCTGCAGCCGTTTGAGAGCTTCGCGCGACACCGCTACATGACCCTCGTGAGCCGGGTTGAATGACCCGCCGAACAGGCCGATCCGGCGGCTGCTGACCTTTGCCAGCGAGAACAGGGTTGAAATCAGTGCCATGGGTTTGCCGGGCCGGTCACGGGCGGGTCTGGCCGGTGCCACGCACCTGGTACTTGAAGGTGGTCAGTTGTTCCAGCCCGACAGGCCCGCGCGCATGCAGCTTGCCGGTGGCGATGCCGATTTCTGCACCGAAGCCGAATTCGCCGCCATCGGCAAACTGCGTCGACGCGTTGTGCATCACGATGGCGCTGTCGACCTCGTTGAGGAAGCGCGCTGCGGCATCGGCGTCATCGGTGATGATGCAGTCGGTGTGGTTCGAGCCATAATGCGCGATGTGGGCCATGGCGTCATCGAGGCCGGACACCGTTTTGGCGGCGATGACCGCGTCGAGGAATTCATGGCCCCAGTCTTCGCTGGTGGCAGAAATCGCACCGGAACTGGCGTTCATTATCGTGTCATCTGCGTGAATCTCGCAGCCCGCCGACTTTAATGCCGCAATGATTGCAGGGGCATGAGTTTTAACAATTTTGCTGTGAAACAGCAGACATTCGGCCGCCCCGCACACGCCGGTCCGGCGCATCTTGGCGTTGGTGATGACGTCCACTGCCATGGCAAGGTCGGCCGACTTGTCGATAAAGATGTGACAGATACCTTCAAGATGCGCAAACACCGGTATACGCGCTTCATCCTGCACGCGACCCACAAGCGACTTGCCGCCGCGGGGCACGATCAGGTCGATGTTGCCGTCAAGTCCTTGCAGCATCATGCCCACGGCAGCGCGATCCGCGGTTGGCACCATCTGGATTGCAGCCTCCGGCAGGTCCACTTTGCGAAGCCCTGCGCGCAGGCAGTCGACGATCAGGCTTGAGCTGTCGTGACTGTCGGAGCCACCACGCAATATGGCCGCATTGCCGGATTTCATGGCCAGTGCGCCGGCGTCTGCGGTCACGTTGGGCCGGCTTTCATAGATGATGCCGATCACCCCGATGGGCACGCGGATGCGGGTGAGGTCAAGACCGTTGGGGCGGTGCCAGCGGGCCAGCACCTCGCCGACCGGGTCGGGCAGGGCAGCGACATCCTCCAGGCCCTTTGCCATTGCCTCGATGCGGTCCCGCGTCAGCGTCAACCGGTCGATGAACGAGGCAGGCTTGCCGGACTTCACGGTGCGGTCCACGTCGCGCGCGTTGGCGTCAAGCAGGTCCGTGGCGCAGTCGCGGATGGCCTTTGCCATTGCGTGCAGTGCGGCGTTCTTCTGATCGGTCGAAGCGATGGCCAGCGAACGCGCGGCATCTCGGGCAGCAGTTCCCAGTGCCTGCATCTGGCTTTCGAGCGTGCCGGCATTAGCGGCGATGTTCATGCGGTGTCCTTTCCCGTCATGACCAGGTCATCACGGTGTATCATTTCATCGCGACCGGCCAGACCCAAAACCGCCCCGATTTCCGAGGACTTGCGACCGGCAATGGTGGCTGCATCTGCGGCGTCATAGGCGACCAGGCCGCGCGCAATCTCGGCTCCTTCCTCGGTCACCACGGCCACCGTGTCGCCACGGCTGAAGTTGCCTGTTACATGCTTGACCCCGGCGGGCAGCAGGCTGCGGCCCTTCTTCAGTGCGGTGGCAGCGCCGCTGTCCACCACCAGCCGGCCTGCGGGTTCCAGTGAGCCGGCGATCCAGCGCTTGCGGGCGGTAGAGGGGTTGGCGGTCGAGGTGAACCAGGTGGCGCGCGCGCGCGACAGGATACGCGTCAGCGGGCGGTCTTCGTGGCCCGACGTGATGACCATGCTGGCACCGGCGCCAGTTGCAATGCGGGCCGCTTCGATCTTGGTGACCATGCCGCCCGATCCCATGCCGGATACCGGCGCGCCAGCCATGGCGATGACGTCTGCGGTCACGTCTTCGACCAGTTCGACAAACTGTGCGCCAGGGGTGCCGGGCGGGGCAGTGTACAGACCATCGATGTCAGACAGCAGTACCAGGCAGCTTGCCGACATCATCGAACTGACCCGTGCGGCGAGGCGGTCGTTGTCGCCATAGCGGATCTCGGAGGTGGCGACAGTGTCGTTCTCGTTGATCACCGGCACGGCACCGGCCTGCAGCAGCGTGTTGAGCGTGGCGCGGGCGTTGAGATAGCGGCGGCGCTGCTCGGTGTCGGTCAGCGTCAGCAACACCTGTGCGGCAACCATGCCATGGTGGCCAAGCGCCAGTTGCCATGCTTGGGCCAGTGCGATCTGGCCGACGGATGCTGCGGCCTGGCTCTGGTCGAGTTTCAGTGCACCGCCGGGAAAGCCCAGCCGGCGGCGGCCCAGGGCGATTGCACCTGACGACACCACCATCACCTGCGTGCCGCGGGCGCGGGCTTGCGCGATGTCGCCCGCAAGCGCATCGAGCCAGCCCTCGCGCAGGCTCCCGTCCGGATTGACCAGCATGGCCGAGCCGATCTTGATCACCAGCCTGGATGCATGGGCCAGGTTGTCACTCAGGGACGCCAAGGTTCGTCCTCCGCGGGTGCCTCGTTCGCCTCGTTCGTGCCGGTGACGGAAGAGCTGCTGCCAGCGCTTTCTTCAGCGCGCTGTTCACGGATGGTCTGCAGCAGTGTCGCCATGGCCGCACGCACGCCCTGTCCGGTCGCGGCTGAAATGACCAGCGGCACATGGCCGGTGGCCTTTTCAAAGGCCTTGCGCTTTTTCTTCAGCTCATTGGCATCGACAATGTCGGCCTTGGTGAAGGCGATCAGTTCGGGCTTGTCTGCCAGTTCTTCGGCATAGGCCTCGATCTCGCCGCGCACCACGCGCCAGGCATCAACGGGGTCGTCCTGCGAGGCATCGACCAGGTGCAGCAGGCAGGCGCAGCGTTCCACGTGGCCGAGGAAGCGGTCGCCGAGGCCGACGCCTTCATGGGCCCCTTCGATGAGACCGGGAATGTCGGCGAGGACGAAGGATGCAGTGTCCACCGCGACGACGCCGAGGTTTGGCACCAGCGTGGTGAACGGATAGTCGGCAATCTTGGGTTTTGCTGCAGAAACCACCGACAGCAGTGTCGACTTGCCGGCGTTGGGCATGCCGACGAGGCCTGCATCGGCGATCAGCTTGAGGCGCAGCCAGACCCACATCTCCTCGCCGTCTTCGCCGGGGTTGGCCCGGCGCGGGGCCTGGTTGACCGACGACTTGAACCTGGTATTGCCCCAGCCGCCATTGCCGCCGCGCAACAGGCGCACGCGCTGGCCAACCTCGACGAGATCGGCGATCAGGGTTTCGCCGTCTTCCTCGAGCACCTGGGTGCCGACCGGCACCTTCAGCACCACGTCTTCGCCGTTCGCGCCGGTGCGGTTGCGGCCCATGCCGTGGATCCCGGTGCCGCCCTTGAAGTGCTGCTGGTAGCGATAGTCGATGAGCGTATTGAGGCCTTCTGTGGCTTCAACGAACACGTGCCCGCCGCGCCCGCCATCACCGCCGTCCGGGCCGCCGTGCTCGATGAACTTTTCGCGCCGGAACGAGACGGCGCCTGCGCCACCATTGCCGGAGCGCACGTAGACCTTGGCCTGGTCAAGAAATTTCATGGCTGGTCTCCGTGAAGCTTGCTCCAGCGGGCGCGGGTCAGGCGGACATGGATGGAGGGTTTGCGCAGGCCCGAAGCGCGCGAATGACAGGTGCGTTCACCTGCGATGAGAAATCCCAGTCTGGTCAGGACACGTCCAGACGCAGGATTGATGGTCAGATGTTCGGTATCGATGCTTTCAAGGCCCGTGGTTCGGAAGGCGTGGCTGATGGCAGCCTGAGCAGCTTCGCGGGCATAGCCATGGCCCCAGTGGTCAACCGCAATCCAGTAGCCGAAGTCAGTTTCGTCGGGTGATTTGCCTTCGGCCGCCGGCGGGCCGTAGCCGACCGAGCCGATCAGCTCGCCGGACGGCTTCAGGCAGATGGCGAACTGCGCTGCAGCGGCCTGCAGGCTAGTGCTGGCGGTGATGTAGGCATGCGCATCGGCCAGCGCAAAAGGGTGCGGCATCGAGCCAAGCATGTGCGAAATGCGGGCGTCGTTGGCGATCTCTGCCAGGCGCGCGGCATCGCTGTCCCGGAACGGGCGAAGCACGAGCCTTTGTGTTTCGATTGTCGGCATTGGTCTGAGCTTTCAAACGTCAAACGGGGAGATGGCTGGCCATCTCCCCGTCCATAAACCTGTCATGT
>CAYMJJ010000157.1:0-4829 GCA_964390445.1 uncultured Anderseniella sp. | reverse complement strand
CGCCTCGGCCAGCGTTACCCGGTGACCGCGCTCTGCCGCCACGCGGGCTGCTTCGAGGCCCGCCGGTCCACCGCCCACCACCAGCACGGTCCTGGGCTGAGCGGCAGGCGTGAACCGGTCGCCGCCCCATTCGAATTCGCGTCCGGCAGACGGGTTGATCAGGCACGATATCCAGTAGTCGCGAAACCGCCTGCCCCAGCACATCTGGTTGCACGACAGGCACGGGCGAATGTCTTCGGGCCGGCCTTGCCTGGCCTTGTTGGCAAGGTGCGGATCTGCGATCTGGCCGCGCACGATCGACACGGTATCAGCCTGCCCTGACGCGATGACGTACTCGGCGTTCTCGGGTGTGCGGATGTGGCTTTCGGCCTGCACCTTGATGTGTTTGCACACAGCCTTCAATGCCTCGGCATAGGGCGCGCCGAACTTGTCGGGGAAGAACACTGTCGGGATCAGACCGGAGAAGTCGAAATAGCTGCCGGTGCCGCAGGTCACATAGTCAACCAGGGCGCGCTGATCGAGCCAGGCGAGCACTTCCTGGGTACCTTCCACGGACAGCGAGGCTTCGACTTCCGGGTGCAGGTTTATGGCCAGGCCAATGATGAAATCCTCGCCTGCCATCTTGCGCACGCGGGTGGCAACCTCGGCGGCAAAGCGGCAGCGGTTGTCGAGGGAGCCGCCCCAGCGATCATCGCGGCGGTTGTTGAACGGCGTCCAGAACTGGTCGATCAGCGAGTTGTAGGCCGCATAAAGTTCGACACCCTGAAAGCCCGCATCCCTGGCGCGGCGGGCGGCGGCCACGAAACTCTCGATGATGATCTCGATCTCGGCTTCCGACATCTGGTGCGAGCCGTCGCTGTCGTGCAGGGACGGAAGGCCCGATGGCGACCAGTTGGGCTGGAACGAGTTGTCGAAGTCGCCGTGCTGGCCGACGTGATAGAGCTGGTGGCAGATCACCGCGCCTTCCGCCCTGACGGCCTCGGTGATCTTGCGGAAATGCGGGATGATGTCGTCGCAGCCGGGGCGGAAGTTGCCACGCGTCAGCAATGCAGTCTCGTGCACCGGCACCGGTTCAACCACTATCATGCCGGCGCCGCCCAGCGCGCGTTCGCGGTAGTAACCGAGGTGACGTTCACCGGGCAGGCCGCTTGCGGACATGTTGGCGGTGTGCGAACCAAACACAATGCGGTTGCGCAAGGTCGCACCACGGATGGTCAGCGGCGAGAACAGGTGTGGAAAGGCGTCAGCCATGGACAATTCTCAAGACAGGCCTGGGCCTGTGATCTCCTTCAACAGCTTGCGATAGATCGCTTCCTGGTAGGCCTTGTAATCGTTGGCCTTGATGACGAAGTGGTATGGACCGCCGACCACCGATTGCTCGAAGTACTTGTCGAGGGTTGGCCACTCGTTGAGAATTGCCAGCCCGTTGATGGTAATACCGCGCCCGACCACCTCGTCGCGTGCCAGGTCGACAATTTCGCCACGATTGTTGCGCCCGTCAGAGGAGACGTCAATGACGCGCCGGTTGGCGGTGAAGGGTGCCGCCGTCAAGGCCGCCGCCCCGAACAGCAAGGCCGCTCCGATGGCGGTGCCGCCTTCGGACAACTGGCGCTGCACGGCGAATATGCGCTGGCCGAAGGCATTTGCGCTGGAGGCGCTGTCGATGACCGTCCACGGGGTCGACAGGGCCTGGTTCTCTGCGTCCGACCACTGGAAAACAGTGACCGCAATGCGGCCCAACGGCCCGGACTCGATGGCGCGCTGCACGTCCACGTTCTGGAAGGCGCGGCCGATGCCGTCCATCTGCAGGCGGAATTCGTTTTCATCGACCGAGTAGGAGCAATCCACCGCAAGCACCAGGATCAGGTCCACCTCGCCGCCGGCCTGCGAGACCGCTGAGCCAGTCAGCGTGGTCAGCCCGCCCAGCACCGATGCCGCAGCTACCGTCCCGGAGACCTTCAGCATCCGCCTGCGTGAAACCTGACGACGGCGGTGACGGTCGATCATCTTGCGGTGCTGCCTGACCGTCAGCTCGGAGCGAGCCCGCGCAACCGTTCGGAGCGGCGGCGCAGCAACTCGAGCGTGGTCAGCAGCAGGATCGAGATCGCCACCAGCACCGTGGCCACGGCCAGGATGGTGGGTGAAATCTGTTCGCGGATGCCGGAGAACATCTGCCGCGGGATGGTGACCTGGGTCACGTCGGCCAGGAAGATCACCGCCACCACTTCATCAAGCGAGGTAATGAAGGCAAACAGCGCGCCTGAAATCATGCCCGGCAGGATCAGCGGCATGATCACCCGGCGGAACGTGGTGAAGCCGTTGGCCCCGAGCGACCGCGATGCCCGTATCAGCGAGTTGTCGAAACCGGTCAGCGTGGCGGTGACGGTGATGATGACGAACGGCACGCCAAGGGTGGCGTGGGCCAGTATGATGCCCATATCGGTGTTGATCAGGCCGTCGGGGAAGAACGGGAAGAAATCCTTCTTGGCATAGAAGAAGAACATGCCGGTGGCGGTGATCACCAGCGGCACGATCATCGGCGAGATAAGCAGGCTGGTGATGGCCGAGCGCCACGGCATTTCCGGCCGCGAAAGACCCAGTGCTGCCAGCGTACCGAAGAACGTGGCGAGTATGGTGGACAGCACGGCGTACTTGAACGAGTTCACCGCCGCACCGACCCAGGTCGAGTTCTTCCACATGTCAGCCCACCAGCCTTCGGTAGCGTCCGGTGCCTGCATGCCGAAGGTGAATATCATCTCGTACCAGCGCGTAGAGAAGGCAGCGGGATCGAGTGCCATCATGCCTTCGGTGAAGCTGAAATACGGCTCGGCATTGAATGACAGCGGCACGATGACCAGCACGGGCGTGATCAGGAAGATGAACACCAGCGTGCACACCAGGAGAAAGACGTAGCGGCCGAACTTCTCCAGCCACGTGGTGTACGGCGGCATCTCGTTCATGAAGAACAGCGGCAGGCCGGTAATGATGGCAAAGCCGATGGCAGGGGCGATAGCACCCATGAACACCCACGCCAGAAGGCAAACAGCAATCCAGGCCAGGTAACCGGGCGATATGTTGAAGCCAGCAATCGTCATGTCGTCCTACCTCAACCGAACTTCAGTTTGTCGATGCCGATAAGCCGGTTGTACATCCAGTAGAAAATCAGGACGATGACCAGCAGGATGGCACCCAGCGCCGAGCCCAGGCTCCAGTTCAGTGTCCTGCGGATGTGGTCGGCAATCAGGTTGGAAATCAGCACGCCATCGCTGCCGCCCACCAGGGCGGGCGTGATGTAGTAGCCCAGCGCCAGGATGAACACGAGCAGGGAGCCAGCTGCAATGCCGGGCTTGGTCTGCGGGAAATACACCTTGATGAACGAATAGGTGCCGGTCGCGCCCAACGAACGGGCCGCGCGCATGTAGTAGGGCGGAATGGTCTTCATCACCGAGTACAATGGCAGGATCATGAACGGCAGCAGGATATGCACCATGGCGATGATAGTACCGGTCTGGTTGTAGATCATCTGCACGCGGTTTTCGTCGGAGATGATGTTGGCGAACACGAATATGTTGTTGATCACGCCTTCCTTCTGCAGCATCGCGATCCATGCAGTGGTGCGCACCAGCAGCGAGGTCCAGAACGGCAGCAGCACCAGGATCATCAGCAGGTTCGAGGTGCGCAGCGGCAGCGTGGCCAGCAGGTAAGCCACCGGATAGGCAATGAGCAGGCAGATGAAGGTGATGAGCGCCGACAGCCACATGGTCTTCCACAGGATCGGCAGGTAAATCCGGTACAACTCGTCTGCCATGACGATGTTGTTGTTCTCGTCATACTTGCGGTCAGTGGCAGCGAGATAGAACGACAGCGTGTAGTCCTGCGACACCCGCTGCAGCGTTCTCCAGATATAGGGATCGGCCCAGCGCTTGTCCTTTTCGATCAGCGCTTCCTTGTAGGGTGGGCCATCGATGTTGGCCATGGTGCGTGCAGACGCGGTGAACAGACTACGCGAGCCGGGAATTTCATAGTTCACGCGGGTCGCAAGGTTGCCGACAGTGCTGCCGATCACGTTGCTCTTGCGCGCCTCGGCCATGTCCTTGACGAACACTTCGAAAGTTGATTCCGGCGGCAGGTCCTGGCCGTCCCAGTCCTGGATGACCTTGGCAAAGTTTGGCAGCACGCTCGACCCGACCGGGCTGTAGAACGAGCGGTACAGCATGTCGCCAATGGGCATGACGAACGCAATGATCAGGAACACCAGCAAAGGCATCACCAGCAGCAGCGCCTGAATGCGCTGGCGGCGGGTGGCACGGGCCAGCGACTGCTTGAGCGGCACACCGTCGTTGGTGGTAATGCCGCCGGCCGGCCTTGCGGAAATGGTGGCGTCAGTCATGTCGTCCCTGTCGTTGTCATGCCAAGGCGGGAGTTTTCAAAACCGTGAAATTCCCGGTGAGCCCGTCGTTGCGGGCCCTGAAAATGGTTCAACAGTACCGGACGGATGGAGACCCATCCGCCCGGCAAAGGCGAAATATGCCTTACTGTGCGAGCCAGGCGTTGAAGCGCTCATTCAGCGCATCCTGGTTGTCTGCCCACCAGAGGAAGTTGTTCTGGACGGCGTTGCTCAGGTTGTCCGGATGGGTTGGCATGTGCGTAGCCATCTCGGTCTTGCCATCGTTGAACTTGCCAACCAGCGGACCGGAAGACTTGCGGGCCGGACCATAGGAGATCCAGGCTGCCTGGTCTGCCAGACGCTGGGTGTCGGTCGAGAACTTCAGGAAGTCCCAGGCCTTGTCAGCGTTCGGTGCGCCCACCGGAATTGCCCACAGGTCGAC
>CAYMJJ010000156.1:0-4847 GCA_964390445.1 uncultured Anderseniella sp. | reverse complement strand
GGCAGGGGCATTGCCGGACTTGATCGGTTTTGGCACGGGCGCTTCCTTTCAGGGTGACTTGTCAGGGTGACTTGCAAGCGTGGGGTTGAGTATATAGAACATATGTGGAACATTCATGGTGTCAGGCATGTGGACAAGGCATAGGTGAGGCTGGCAGGGCTCGGATGCAGAGTCTAGTGTCTGCGCAACACGACAGATTTGAGGAGACACGAACATGGCAGGCTCGATCAACAAGGTAATCCTGATCGGCAACCTGGGGGCTGACCCGGAAATCCGGCGCACCAATGACGGCCGGCCAATCGCCAACCTGCGCATCGCCACGTCTGAAACCTGGCGCGACAAGAACTCCGGAGAGCGCCGCGAAAAGACCGAATGGCACACCGTGGTGATCTTCTCCGAAGGCTTGTGCAAGGTTGCAGAGCAGTACCTGAAGAAGGGCTCCAAGGTGTACATCGAGGGTGCCTTGCAGACCCGCAAGTGGCAGGACCGCGACGGCAATGACCGTTATTCGACCGAAGTGGTGCTGCAGGGCTTCGGCGGTACGCTTGTGATGCTCGACGGCCGCAGTGGCGGCGGAGCAGGCGATTCTGGTGGTTACGACCAGGATTCCGGTGATTTCGGGCGTTCCAGCCCGATGCAGCGGCCGCAGGGCGGTGCGCGCGGTGGTGACAACGCGCCATCGTTTGCCCGCGACGACCTCGACGATGAAGTGCCGTTCTGACCCTGGGCTGACTGCTGATCTGGCCGGCAATCCGGTGTTTCCATGACAATCGCAGTTTTCCGGGCTTGCGTTTTACCATTTACTAACCGTGTTGACCTTAAGAGTCGCGCTGAATTTACGTCGACATTTCGCTGCGTCATGTTGCCATCCGCGGTGCCACATTGTGGGCATTTTTGGCAGGCAAGCAGATGTCGTCAGATGACAAACCAATGACAGTCTGCCGGCTTGCGGGGCATTCCCGCGTATACAAGTGCGGCATGTTCCGGGGATGAGCGATATGAAAAAGTTTGTAGTCGCCGCACTTTGCGGTGCTGGTGTTGTTTTGGCTTCTGCCAGTGCCAATGCGGGCGAGACCCTCAAGTCTCACGAGATCAAAAAGTTCGTACCGGGCGCGGCATCGGCAACCATCATGGGCTCCAGGGTCAGCATCCACATGGCCCGCAGCGGCCGACTTTCAGCAAAGTGGGACGGTGAGCGCGACACCGGCACGTGGCGTGTCAATGGCGACCAGCTTTGCATCAAGTTCAGCAAGTGGATGAATGGCGCAACCCGTTGCTCCGGCGTCACCAGAGCTGGCAATTCCTACCGTGTGGCCGGCGTGACGTTCTCGAAGAACTGATTGGCCTGCCTTTGCACCTGATGAGCCTGTCGTGAACCATCGCGGCAGGCTTTGTCTTTAGCGCGGGTAGCAGGGGGCTACAGATTGACCTGTGGAGTCTTCTGTGACAGCCAGACCTGCTCGGTGTGATACACGCCCCCGATTGCACCTCGAGGAACAGCCGCTTGATCTCGGGATGGGCTGACTTGATGGCCTGCTCCAGCTTGTACATCGGCGAACCGGTATCCATGTCGTCGCGCATGTCCATTGAAACAGCCAGCAGCACGTCCTGTGGGCCCATGTGCATGGTGCGCAGTTCGTTGATGTGGTTGACCGCCTCCGACTTGTTGATGATGGCATAAAGACCGGTTGCCAGTGCATCCGACACCGCCTCGCCGATGAGCAGTCCCTTGGTCTCGTAGCACAGGAAGATGGCGACGCAGGCCAGCAGGATGCCGATGCCGACCGAGGCCGCACCATCCATCCACGGCAGGTCGAGATATTGCGCTGCCAGCAACCAGCAAACGCGATTGCCAGCCCGGTCATGGCGGCAGCGTCTTCAAACAACACGGTGAACAATCCGGGGTCCTTTGACTGCCGAGCCGCCGTCAGCACCGGTGTATCGCCACGGCGCCTGTTGAATTCCCTGACGGCGATGCCCAATGCGACGCCTTCGAAGATCATGGCAAGGCCCAGTACAATGTAGTTCACCATGGGTGAGGTGACGATCTCGGGATGCCGGATCTTGTGGATGCCCTCGTAGAGCGAGACGCCTGCGCCGATCGAAAGGATCAACAGGGCCACAACAAAGGCCCAGAAATACAGTTCGCGCCGTATCCGAACGGATAATCGCTGTCTGCCGGGCGTTCAACTCTACGCCAACCGCTGGGATGTGATTGGCCCGGACGGTACGGTGCTGGGCACTCGTGTGCTGGTTCATCCGCATGAGAACGAACAACCGTTCACCCGGTCACTGTGTGGTGTGGTGATACCGGACGGCGTGAGGTCCGTGACAATCCGCGCGCATGATTCCCAGCACGGAGACGGCGCAACGGCGTTCCCGCTGGACCTGCCGCAATAGTTCTTCGCTCGGCTGGCGCGCCCGGTTCAGACCTGCATGAAACCTTCAGCGTCATTGGGCATGAAGGGATTCCAGGCCAGTTCCCACAGGTGGCCGTCCGGATCTGCGAAGTAACCTGAGTATCCGCCCCAGAAAACCTTCCCGGGCGGCTTGACGCTGGTTGCGCCACACTCGATGGCATGGTGCCAGGCCTCGTCCACTTCCGCCTCACTGGCGAGATTGTGACTGATCGTGATACCTGCAAAACCCGGCTCTGTATCTGCTACACCGGCGTCTTGCGCCAGTGCGGTACGGCCGAACAGGCCAAGCACGGTTCCCCTGGTCCGGAGGAAGGTAACCTGGTCGTTTGAGGCAGGTGACCGGGTAAACCCGAGCCGCTCATAGAACGCCGTGGAGCGTGCCACGTCGGCGACGCCGAGAGTGATCATGGTGATGCGGGGAGCCAGCACGTGCAGTACTTTCATGGTGGAACAAAAACGGAACAACGCTACAACATGGCGCCCGGTACTGCAAGTTCCTGTGCAGGAATTCCGTGGTGCGAATAAAACGTTTGAAAACAGTCGGATAAGGCCCTCGATTGACGCCCTGAAATGGCCCCGCAAGTTTGCTTATGCGGCCCCGATTTGCTAGGTTGCAGGGTAGGGATTCGCATCTTCGGGCCTGTCTTCGTCAAGACGTGGCGGCTGGTGTCGAAAAAGGGGCATAGCGGACCTCAAGTCAATGGGTCCGATCCGGCCAAGGGAGCCGCCGTTTGAGCGACGACAACGAGATGAAACCGCCTTTGCCGGCCATGCCGGACGAGGGTGGCATCAGCAGCATTACCATCGAAGACGAGATGCGCCGCAGCTATCTCGACTATGCGATGAGCGTGATCGTCAGCCGCGCGCTGCCGGACGTGCGCGACGGGCTGAAGCCGGTGCACCGGCGCATCCTGCATTCGATGAACGAGAACGGCTACGACTGGAACAAGCCTTACCGCAAGTCGGCCCGCGTGGTTGGGGACGTGATCGGTAAGTATCACCCGCACGGTGATCAATCGATCTATGATGCGCTGGTGCGCATGGCGCAGGATTTCTCCATGCGCCTGCCGTTGCTGGACGGCCAGGGCAACTTCGGTTCCGTCGATGGAGACCCTCCGGCGGCCATGCGTTACACCGAAGTGCGCATGGGCAAGTCCGCGCACGCGCTGCTGGAAGACATCGACAAGGACACCGTCAACTTCCAGGACAACTATGACGGCTCCGAGCGCGAGCCGACTGTGTTGCCGGCGCGGTTTCCCAACCTGCTGGTCAACGGCGCCGGCGGCATCGCCGTGGGCATGGCGACCAACATCCCGACCCATAACCTGGGCGAGGTGATCGACGCCTGCTGCACCTACATCGAGAACCCGGCGATCTCGATCGACGAACTGATGGAGCTTATCCCCGGGCCGGACTTCCCGACCGGTGGCATCATCCTCGGCAAGGCCGGCATCCGCGAGGCCTATCACACCGGCCGCGGTTCGGTCGTGGTGCGCGGCAAGACGCACGTCGAGGAGGCGCGCCGAGACCGCCAGGCGATCGTCATCACCGAGGTGCCCTATCAGGTCAACAAGGCCCGCATGGTCGAGCGCATCGCCGAAGTGGTGCGCGACAAGACCATCGAAGGCATCGTCGACCTGCGCGACGAGAGCGACCGGCACGGGCTGCGCGTCGTCATCGAGATCCGCCGCGACGCGGTAGTCGACGTGATCCTGAACCAGCTCTATCGCTACACCGCGCTGCAGACCTCATTCGGCGTCAACATGCTGGCGCTGAACGGCGGCCGGCCGGAGCTGCTCGACCTGAAGCGGGTGATCGCGGCCTTCGTCGACTTTCGCGAAGAGGTCATCACCCGGCGCACAATCTACGACCTGGCCAAGGCTCGCGAACGGGCCCATGTGCTGGTCGGCCTGGCCATCGCGGTGGCCAATATCGACGCGGTGATCGCCCTGATCCGCGCCGCGCGCGACCCCAACGCGGCGCGCGAGGCCTTGCTGGGACGCACCTGGCCGGCGACCGACGTGGTGCCGCTGATCGCCCTCATCGACGACCCGGCGCAGGGCGCCGCCGCGGACGGCAGCTATCGCCTGTCCGAGGCCCAGGCGCGCGCCATCCTGGAGCTGCGCCTGCAGCGGCTGACCGGCCTCGAGCGCGACAAGATCGCCGAGGAACTGCAGGGCCTGGCCGACAGGATCCGCGAGTTTCTGGCCATCCTCGGGTCGCGCGAGCGCCTGCTCGAGGTGCTGCGTGGCGAGTTGCTCGAGATGAAGGAGCGCTACGCCGACCCGCGCCGCACCATGATCGAGGAGCTGGAGTTCGAGCAGGACATCGAGGCCCTGATCCAGCGCGAGGACATGGTGGTCACGGTCTCGCACCAGGGCTACGTCAAGCGAGTGCCGCTCTCGACCTATCGGGCGCAGCGCCGCG
>CAYMJJ010000155.1:0-4871 GCA_964390445.1 uncultured Anderseniella sp. | reverse complement strand
CCATAATGACCGATCAGTGCCTCAACCTCGGAAAGCGCCTTGTTGACCGGCGGCGCATCCGGGTTGAGCGAAACCATGATCCACCCCAGCCACTCCTCGCAGCGCACCTGTGGCAGCTTGTAGTCGGCCTTGCAGAAGCCTTCATTGAGGGTCATTGCGGGTGCGCCGCGCAAGCTGCCATCAAGGTTGTAGGTCCACGCGTGATAAGGACACACAATGCTGGAAGCGTTGCCCGAGCCGCTCAGCAAAGTGGACATGCGATGAAGGCACACGTTGGACTGCGCGCGCAAGGCACCATCCTTGCCTCGGATCACCATGATGGGCTGGCCGGCAAGTTCGAAGGTGGTATAGTCGCCCGGACTGCCCAGCGCGGACGCGCGGCCCGCGCAAAACCATTCGCTGCCAAACAGGTGCTCGATTTCCTGAGCCAGGAATTCCTCCGACGTATAGACCGACGCCGGCATCGCGCGCGCCCGCTCGAAAGGTACTGCCACGTTGTCCTTCAACTCGCGCGCTGCGGAAAGTTTGGTCTGGATCACGTTCATTGAACTGCTCGATGCTCGACTGATGTTGCGCGAAAGTCTGCTGGATCGTGTCAGCTTTTGCAACGTCCTGACAGGACTTCGCGAAGCGCCGAACGCCAGTTCAGCTTGCGGCGGGGCATCCGGCTACGGGCAGGGGGCAGGCATCCGTGTTCACCGGTACCAGGTTCTCCAGCAGCATGTCGGCGACACACTGCCATGAATGCCCGGCGGCAAATCTGCGGCATTCTTCACGTTCGCACGCCAGTGCCTTGGAGATCGCAACCGCCAGGTCGTCATCGAGAGCGCCCACCAGCGCCGATGTCACCACGTCGATAGGGCCTTCAACCGGATGGGCGGCAACCGGCACACCACATGACATGGCCTCCAGCATGACCAGCCCGAAGGTATCGGTCTTGCTGGGAAACACGAATACGTCCGCTGCCGTCAGGGCGCACGCCAACTCGTCCCCACGCAGGTATCCGGTGAACACCACGTCAGGGTAGCGCGCCTTCAGCTCTGCCAGCTGGGGACCGTCACCCACCACCACCCTGGTGCCCGGCAGGTCAAGCGACAGGAACCCGTCGAGGTTCTTTTCCACTGCCACCCGCCCGGCGTTGAGCATGACTGGCCTTGGCAAGCCATCGAACATGGCGCTGGCAAGCGGGCGAAACTGCACCGTATCGACACCTCGTGTCCACACCCTGACATTGCCGAAGCCCTGCCGGTCAAGCCGTTCGGCCACTGTGCGCGTCGGCACCAGCACGGCACTTGCCGGTTCATGGAAGTGCCGCAATGCCCGGCTCGCAAGCTGCTCGATGCCCGGCACGCGCAATCGCTCGGATATCATCTCCGGAAACCGCGAGTGAAAGCTGGTGGTGAAGGCAATACCGTTGCGCCGGCAGTGCCGGCGCGCCGCCCAGCCCAGCGGGCCTTCGGTTGCAATGTGGATGCTGTCAGCGTGAAGACTGTCGATTTGCCGCGACAGCGCAAACGGGTTGACCAGCGCCAACCTGATTTCCGGATATGTCGGCATTGGTACGGTCCGGTAACCTTCGGGCGTGATCAGGCTCACCCGGTGCCCAGCTGCGCTGATAAGGCCGGTTACGGCTTCCAGCGTGCGGACAACACCATTAACCTGCGGATACCAGGCGTCTGTTACGAGCAGGAGATGCAAGGGCCTTCTCCACTGGTTGGGTCAGGGCCTGCAGCTCGCGCCAGTGCAACAGCTCGAACCGCCCATCATGATGTTCGACCAGCGCCGAGCAACTTTCCACCCAGTCGCCGTCATTGAAGTATTCCATGTCCCCGATCATGCGCATGTCGGGTGTATGCACGTGGCCGCAGATCACACCGTCCACGCCACGCCTGCGGGCCTCGCGCACCACTGCCGTTTCGAAGTGCGACAGAAACTCGACCGCCTTCTTCACCCGGCGCTTCAGATAGGCTGAAAGTGACCAGTACGGCCGGCCCAGCGCGCGGCGCATCTGGTTGACGGCACCATTCATCGACATCGCAACCTCATAGGCCGAGTCCCCCAGGTAGGCGAGCCACCTGGCATACTTCACGACGCCATCAAACTCGTCGCCGTGCATGACCAGGTAGCGCTTGCCGTTCGCGCCAATGTGCACATCATCCAGCCGCACCGCGGCACGGCCGAATTGCGAGCCGGCGAAGTCTCGGAAATTCTCGTCGTGATTGCCGGGAATGTAGATCACCCTGGTGCCCTTGCGCGCCTTGCGCAGCAGTTTCTGGATCACGTCATTGTGGCTCTGGTCCCAGTACCACGACTTCTTCAGTGACCAGTTGTCGATGATGTCACCAACCAGGTAGAGCGTGTCGGACTCTGTCTGCTTGAGAAAGTGCAGCAGTTGCTCTGCCTGCGCCCGCCGCGTACCGAGGTGGAAATCCGAGATCCAGATCGTGCGGTAGTGGGCAGCGTTGTTTGAGGCCGGCTTGGAGGGTGCGTTCATGGCTGCGTTGCATGGCTGAACCAGTCGTGCTGGTTGTTGCGGATGGTGGGTTCAGCCGTTCGCTGAAATTGCTGCGAGGCGGCGATGGTGGCCAGCACTGCGTATCCACCGCCAATGCGGCGGGTGGCGTGGCCCATTCCCGCGCCCGCTGCCAGGCGGGCAAGTGTGTCATCAAGATTTGGCCGGGGCTCAACGTGGAATTGCGCCAGCCACCAGTTCATTGCCTTGCGCGCGGTCGATGGCCAGCCATCAAGTGTGCCGAAGTCAACCAGGTGCAATTGACCATCCGGCGCGAGTTGCGTCAGGGCGTGAGCGATCGCCTGCTGCCAGCACGGGATCATCGACACTGTGTACGACATGAACACCCGGTCGAACCCCTTGACGCCGAAGTGGCCGCAGGCATCGAAGTTTTCCGCATCGCCCTGGGTCAGGAAAATCCGGCCGGTTGCCGTGCTGGCGGCGGCATTGGCGCGCGCTGACAGCAGCATTTCGCTGGAGATGTCGTAGCCATAGAACAGCGCGTGCGGCGTGCGGCGGGCAGCAGCGACCAGGTTGCGCCCGGTGCCGCAGCCCACTTCCAGCACGCGGCCGCCTTCGGGCACGTCCATTTCGGCCAGCATGGTGTCGCGGCCAAGCAGGTAGTACTTGCGGGTCAGGTCATAGAAATGGCGCTGGCGCCGGTAGACGCTGTCCATGATCGCCGCATGGGCCTGGTCCGCACCCCTTGAAGACGCGTGGCTCATGGTTTCAACCTGTAAATATGGAAACCGCCATAGATGGCTGACCGATCCTGCTTGCCAAGGGTGAGCGATGTTTCACCATCATGGACCCAGCGCGACAGCACACCTGCATCGAGCTTTTCTTCCAGTGGCGAGGTGTATGCCGCCGTGCGGAAGATCACCCGCGCACCAGGCTTCGCCACGCGGGTAATGGCGGCCCACAGATCGTTGATCTGGCGCCTATCCATCCAGTCCTGCGCATCCAGCAGCACGACCCGGTCGACGCTTGCCTCGGGGTGGGCGGCGAGCACGTCGGTGATCTGACTGTTGGCCATGCGCACGCGGCCCACGGTAGCCTGCAGAGTCTTCCAGTTTGCCTTGTCGAGATAGGGCGGCAGTGCCGCATCGCTTGCAGCCGGACCGTAACAGCGTCCGAAGGCCTGCCGGGCGAAGTAGTTTTCTCGCAGCGCGTGGTTGCAGCTCAGCGCTTCCAGCCGCTCGCACAGCACGTCCGCCATGTGGCGGCCACCGGCCAGTTCGGCATACTGTGCCGGCGGAATCCCCAGCCCGTACAGCGACATCGGCGACGACGTCAACGCCCGCACCAGGCGGCGTTGAAACAGCGGCTCGAGCTTCGTCTTGAAGAAGGCCCGCTGCTCTTCGATGGTTTTGGCAGCAGCCAGTTCAGCCGGATTGATGCCGAACAGCCGGGCAACGATGTGGCTGGCGGTAATGAAGCGCCCCAGCAGCCCGTACCGGTAGAACCCCTTGGCAAACATCTCGATGCGACGGTTGCGTAGCCGCGAGGCCGTGTCCCAGTACGCGCGCGCTTCCACGCTCAGGTGCGGAGCGATCAGCAGGTCGAACAGCTGCGGGTTAAGCTTGCTGTCGGCTTGTCCGAAGAACCAGTAGAAATCCTCGTGCGAGCGGAAGTGCGCTGCCGCCTTGAGCTTGAGCTCAAGCAGGGACAAGTGCGCCACGTTCAGGTCCACCGCCGTGATGCGTGCCGGATTTGCCGTCAGGTACGACATGATATTGCAACCACCCGACGTGATCGCAACGATGTGGTGGTTCGGCTCGATCTCCATGGCGGCCATGTCGACAACCGGGTCTTCCCAGATCTGCGGATAGACCAGACCGTCGAACACAAGGGCGAACAGCCGTTCGAGCATTCCTTCACGGCTGGAGCGCGACCCGCGCACCGCCGCCTGCTTGAGGGGGCTGGACGTTTTGGCGCTCGTTGCGCCGGAGACGAGGCTGTCGTGCATGGTCAGGCTCTTTCGATAGCGTTGGAAAGAGCCCTAGGGCGAGTCGATAACCGCAATGCTACAGATTGATGAACGTTGCGTGACGGCTGGCACGGCGGGCCAAATCAAGCCGTTGGCGCGAAGGGCGTATTGCGGAGCAATCACCGGCGGCAGCGAATCCACAGTATCGGGGAAGGTTGTTGGTTGCGGGGGCAGGATTTGAACCTGCGACCTTCAGGTTATGAGCCTGACGAGCTACCGGGCTGCTCCACCCCGCGCCAACAAGACACAAAGCGAGGGCACTGGCCCCCGCTTCGGTGAGGTGTATGTAGCAATTCGATGACAGGATTGAAAGGGGCTAAAGCAGGAAATGTGCGATTTCATTGCACTTTCGCAAACTTGTTGTCGCCG
>CAYMJJ010000154.1:0-4873 GCA_964390445.1 uncultured Anderseniella sp. | reverse complement strand
GGCGCACCTACATCGGCTCGATGCCCGGCAAGGTCATCCAGTCGATGAAGAAGGCGAAGAAGTCCAACCCGCTGTTCCTGTTCGACGAGATCGACAAGATGGGCATGGATTTCCGCGGTGATCCGTCATCGGCGTTGCTCGAGGTACTCGATCCGGAACAGAACTCGACCTTCATGGACCACTATCTGGAGGTGGAATATGACCTGTCGAACGTCATGTTCGTGACCACGGCCAACTCGCTCAACATTCCGGCACCGCTGATGGACCGGATGGAAATCATCCGCATCGCCGGTTACACCGAGGACGAGAAGTTCGAAATCGCCCGCCGGCACCTGTTGCCCAAGGCACTGGAAAACCACGGCCTTGCACCGGCCGAGTTCGAACTGACCGACGATGGCTTGACCGAGGTTGTCCGCCGATACACCCGCGAGGCCGGCGTGCGCAACCTTGAGCGTGAGTTGAACACACTTGCGCGCAAGGTGGTCAAGGAACTGGTCATGGCCAAGGGCAAGAAGAAGAAGGTCAAGATCACCGCAAAGAACATGGCCGATTTCCTGGGCGTGCCGAAGTATCGCTATGGCATGGCCGAACTGGAAGATCAGGTTGGCGTGGTAACCGGCCTTGCGTGGACGGAAGTTGGCGGCGAGTTGCTGACCATCGAAGCGGTGATGATGCCCGGCAAGGGCAAGATGACCGTGACCGGCAACCTGCGCGACGTGATGAAGGAGTCGATTTCGGCCGCCTCATCCTACGTGCGCTCGCGCTCGACCCACATCGGCGTCAAGCCGCCCACCTTCGACAGGAAGGACATCCACGTGCACGTGCCCGAAGGCGCAACGCCCAAGGATGGACCCTCGGCCGGTATCGCCATGGTCACTGCCATTACTTCGGTGCTGACCGGTATTCCCGTCCACCGCGACATCGCCATGACCGGCGAGGTCACGCTGCGGGGCAGGGTGCTTCCCATCGGCGGCCTCAAGGAGAAGCTGCTGGCGGCCCTGCGTGGCGGCCTGAAGAAGGTGCTGATCCCGGAAGAGAACGCCAAGGACCTGGCCGAGATCCCGGACAACGTGAAGAACGGTCTCGAGATCGTGCCGGTAGGCCGGGTCGAGGACGTCATGCAGCACGCACTGGTGCGCATGCCGGAACCGATCGAATGGGACGAGGCAGCAGAAGAAGCCGCCGCCAAGGCTGCGGCCGACGCTGCCCGTGCAGATAGCCAGGGCGTCACCGCGCACTAGACCGCACGGATTGACTTGCCTGCACACACATGCTGAAGGGCGCTGCGACACCTCGCAGCGCCCTTTTTGCTGGCGGTTGGGGCATCACGAACGTGCGTCACTTGGCGGTGATCACCGTGGTGATCATCTTGCCGTCTTCCATGACCGGCGCGTCTTCACTGGGTTCGAATTCGCCCGCCGTGCCGCCGTCGGCATGGAGCATGAACAGCAGCTTGTCACCGGAGTTCACTTGCTCATCCAGCTTGGTTGACACGTTGGCGTTTTCACCTTGCTTGACAGCAGTATGGCCAACGATGGCGCCGGGCGCCATATCGTCACCGGTGCGGTGAATGACCAGCCAGCCGTCCTCGGCGATGTGTACCTTGCTGGCCACCACTTCACCTCCGGACACATCCTGGTCCGAGGCTTCCACCATCAGGTGGCTCATGGCTGCGGCGGGACCTGCCATCAGCAGGACGGCTGTCAAGGCAACAAGGGGGGTGCGATACTTCATTCTGAAACTCCTTTCGGGGGTAGTTGTCGTGCCAGCCATCAAGGCCGGCATCGGAACAACGGCGCAGCTTCACAATGGTTTCGTGAGCAGTCCGAAAGGCAGAAGGCGTTGAAAAAAGGTCCGTTCCATCGGGGAAATAACAATTATTCATGCACGATCGCCGCAACACCAGTTCGAATCGAAACTGTCCGGCATGTACAGAATCCAGAAATCGGCAGTTTTCCGCCATATTCGGTGCTATGCATAAGTCTATGTAATCATGGCGCTTTCTGAGCCGGTGTCGAAAAATGTTGCACCAAATGGCTAAAATCCGCGATTTTTGGTCATCCACAGATAGTGCGTAGCTGAGTTCGTCGATTCACATTCAGTGAAAGGATACTTCACATGAACAAAAATGACCTGATTGCCAAAGTTGCCGAGGATGCAAAACTCAGCAAGGGCGAAGCAGGCGAAGCCGTCGAGGCAACGCTCGCCAACATCCAGAAGGCACTGATGCAGGGCGACGACGTTCGCCTTGTTGGCTTCGGTACGTTCTCCGTCAGCCAGCGCGCCGCCTCAACCGGCCGCGACCCGCGCACTGGCAACTCCATCGACATCCCTGCATCCAAGAACGCCAAGTTCAAGGCTGGCAAGGTACTGAAGGAGGCTGTCAACGGCTAACCGGGACAAGGCACAAGGCAGGCCCTGAGGGGTCTGCTGCCGATCTCATACAAACGACCCCGTGTCCCCTTCAGAACAGGCGCGGGGTCATTTTTATTGCGCCATGGCTCTTGCAAAGAGACTTGCTGTTCCGCCCGCGTAGCGCTACACACTGCCATCGAACCGGATAGGGCGGTTAGCTCAGTTGGTAGAGCATCTCGTTTACACCGAGAGGGTCGGCAGTTCGAGCCTGTCACCGCCCACCATCCGGACCCTTCTGCCGCGTGATCTGAGCCAGGCTGGATGCTCTCGATAGAACAACTCAAGGCTGAAGGCACACGCCTGCTGGACACTGTCCTCGAGTGGGCAATTTCTCCGCAGTTTTACGCCCAGGTCGCGGCCATCATCATCGCGGTGTTGCTGGCGCGCATACTTGCAGGCCAGTTCCGCCGACGGGTGTCGTTCCTGCGCGACCCCGTACCTGACACCCACAAGTTTGCCCGCTGGCTGAACTTCGCCCATTCGCTGCATGACCTGCTGTTTCCGGTCATCGCGGTCCTGACGCTGGCCATCGCCATTCAGGTCTGCCTGGCCGCCGTCGGGGCTGCATGGCTGGTGCGCATCGCCCAGTCGGCCGCCGTGATTGC
Organism: uncultured Anderseniella sp.; assembly: GCA_964390445.1. Classification (GTDB taxonomy): domain Bacteria; phylum Pseudomonadota; class Alphaproteobacteria; order Rhizobiales; family Aestuariivirgaceae; genus Anderseniella. The sequence continues at coordinate 1,853 of CAYMJJ010000154.1, read as the reverse complement.
CGTCCTTTATGCAGCCATCAACCGTTTCATCACCCATTCGCTGGTGCGCACGGCCGCAATCTACATCGGCATTCCCGTTGCGACGCTGCAGGTGTTCGGCTGGTGGTACGACACCGCCGCGTTTCTCGATTCGGTATCGCTGGAAGTCGGCAACATCCGGCTGTCGCTGTTCTTCCTCGCCAAGGCAGCGGTGTTTGGCGGTATCCTGTTCTGGCTGGGACGCATCTCGACGACGGCTGGCCAGCGCGCCATCCGAAACCAGAAGGACCTCGACAAGGCGACCAGGGAACTGTTCGCCAAGCTGTTCGAGATTTTGCTGTTCGTCATAGTGTTCATCCTGCTGCTGCAGATCCTCGGCCTCGACCTGACGGCGTTGGCGGTGTTCGGTGGCGCGGTGGGCGTGGGCCTGGGTTTCGGCCTGCAGCAGATCGCTTCCAACTTCATCTCCGGCATTATCATCCTGCTGGAGCGTTCGATTGGCGTGGGCGACTACATCAAGCTGGAAGACGGCAGGGCAGGCATCCTGAAAGAGCTCAACATGCGCTCCTCCACGCTGGAAACCTTCGACGGCAAGGAAATCATGGTGCCGAACGAGAAGTTCATCACCACCTCGTTCGAGAACTGGACCCGTGATGATCCGCGCCAGCGCTACGAGGTGGATTTCTCGGTCGCCTATGACAGCGACGTGGAAGAGGTCGCGCGGCTGGTTACGGAAGCGGTGGCCGCTCATCCTCACGTGCTGGGCGAGCCGGAAAAACCGGACGTGGAACTGCGCGGCTTCGGCGACTCGGGCATCAACATGGCCGTCGAGTTCTGGTGCAACGGCCTTGATGATGGCCGCAACCGGTTCACTGCCGACATCCTGCTGGTGGTCTGGAAGACACTCAAGCAAAACAACATCTCGATCCCGTTCCCGCAGCGCGAGGTACGTGTGTTGGGGGAGGGGCCGAAACTGGCCATCCGCCGCAAGGACGTGCAGCGAAATCCGGCTGCCTGAGAAAGCTGCGGCCTGCGTGCCGTCACAATTTATCGCCGATAGCGCTGGCGAGCCGCTTGACTTGCGCAGGCGAACTGATTAATCCACCCACACCAACGCAAGGGATGGCGCGCGCCGCCGGTTCCTTGCATACATCGCGCGGGTGTAGCTCAGTTGGTTAGAGTGCCGGCCTGTCACGCCGGAGGTCGCGGGTTCGAGCCCCGTCACTCGCGCCATTTTCCACGTCACATCACGATACGCCACACCAGCCATGCGGCAGGCGAATGCAGCATGATATTTGTGCCATGGACTTTGGTTTGAGGCGCGCTGGCCCACCCCGCAAAACCTGTTCCCAATCATGCAACTCGTGGGGGATTCAGGCTTGCAAGGTCCCCGTCGCTGCGGTACCACCCACACGAAAGACAACGTGGATTTGCGAGGAGATGTGGCATAACCGGCGCCCGGCTGCCACATCTGGAGTGTAAGATGCCGGAGCTTCTTCAGGACTATCTGCCTGTCGTTATTTTCATGGGGCTTTGCATAGGTCTCGGCATAGCGCTGATGGCGTCTGCTTTCATCATTGCCATCCGCCGCCCCGACCCCGAGAAGATGTCCGCCTATGAATGTGGCTTCGATGCGTTCGACGACGCGCGCATGAAGTTTGATGTTCGATTCTACCTGGTCTCGATCCTGTTCATCATCTTCGACCTTGAAGTGGCATTCCTGTTTCCATGGGCGATCTCGCTGAAGGAAGTGGGCGTGTTCGGGTTCTGGTCAATGATGATCTTCCTCGGCATCCTGACCATCGGATTCGTCTATGAATGGCGCAAGGGGGCACTGGAATGGGATTGATCGACAAGCATGGTCAGCCCTTGCT
>CAYMJJ010000153.1:0-4942 GCA_964390445.1 uncultured Anderseniella sp. | reverse complement strand
CAGCCAATTCGGTGCCCTTCGCCTTCATGTGAAGGCGGTAGCACCACCCGAGTTTCGCCGGGGCGTTCGCGTCGGTGAAAAAAGTCGCCCGAGGGTCCATGGACCTGGCGGTGACGACCCCAGCCGCACGGGGTGGGTGCGGTAACGGCCGAAAGGCCAACCTGTGGAGGGCATCTCATGCCTGATCATTCGGGAACTCCGTCGGGGCTCACCCATGCGGAAGCCCAGGAAGTCCACCGGCTCTTCATGCAAGGGTTTCTGGGTTTCACCGCAATCGCGGTCGTGGCTCACATCCTTGTCTGGATGTGGCGTCCGTGGTTCTGACGAACCCGGCACCTAACTAGGAGAAAGAGACCATGTGGAAAGTCTGGCTTTTGTTCGACCCCCGTCGGGCACTTGTGGCGCTAGCAGTTTTCCTGTTCTCGCTGGCAATTCTGATTCATTTCATTCTGCTCAGCACGAACAAGTACAACTGGATCGAAGGCACCCAAACCTCAAGCCTGTCTCACACCGTCGTGACGGATGTCATGAAGGCCTGAGCTGGCAACAGAGGGTCGCCGGTCCTGGTGACCGGCAACCACATCATGTGGACGGGGCGGCGGGGCTTGCCTCCCGCCCCTCCACAAACAGGGTTTTTCCAGCGCCTGGCCTGATGCCGGCGCTAGAGCGGAGGACACCGCAATGGCGATGCTCAGTTTTGAAAAGAAGTACCGGGTCAGGGGAGGCACACTTGTCGGTGGCGATCTCTTCGACTTCTGGGTTGGACCGTTCTACGTCGGATTTTTCGGTGTCACGACGCTGTTCTTCTCTATCGTGGGAACTGCGCTCATCGTGTACGGCGCCGCCATTGGCCCGACCTGGAATATCTGGCAAATCAGCATTGCGCCGCCTGACCTGAAATACGGGTTGGCACTGGCGCCGTTGAAGGAGGGCGGACTATGGCAGATCATTACCATCTGTGCGACGGGAGCCTTCATCTCCTGGGCGCTCAGGGAGGTTGAGATCTGTCGCAAGCTTGGCATCGGGTATCATGTACCTTTCGCCTTTGCCTTCGCCATTCTGGCTTATGTCACGCTGGTCATTTTCCGCCCGCTGCTGCTGGGCGCATGGGGTCACGGCTTCCCCTACGGGATACTGTCGCACCTCGATTGGGTGTCCAATGTGGGCTACCAGTACCTGCACTTCCACTACAACCCCGCGCACATGATCGCCATCACGTTCTTCTTCACCAACGCGCTGGCGCTGGCGATGCACGGCGGGCTTGTGCTGTCGGCCGCAAACCCCGGCAAGGGTCAGCGGATGAAGACGCCTGAACACGAGGACACCTTCTTCCGCGACACCATCGGGTATTCGATCGGCACGCTGGGCATTCACCGCCTCGGCCTGTTCCTCGCGCTGTCAGCGGTGTTCTGGAGTGCAGTCTGCATCATCATCTCCGGTCCGTTCTGGTCACGTGGTTGGCCTGAGTGGTGGAGTTGGTGGCTGAATCTGCCGATCTGGTCATGAACCCGGGAGGACAATGACAATGCATTATCAAAACATATTTACCCGGGTGCAGGTGCGTGGAATGCCTGAGATGGGTGTGCCGGCCAAGGATGACGCCTGGCCAAGAGACGGCAAGCCCTTCTTCAGCCACCTCATCGGCCGGATTGGCAACGCGCAGATCGGTCCGATCTATCTCGGCTGGACTGGCCTGACATCCCTGATCTTCGGCATCATCGCCTTCGAGATCATCGGCCTCAACATGTGGGCTTCAGTCAACTGGGACCCCGTACAGTTCGTGCGCCAGTTGCCCTGGCTTGCGCTGGAGCCGCCGCTTCCCAAGCATGGCCTCAAAATCCTGCCGCCAATGAACGAGGGGGGATGGTGGCTGCTTGCTGGCTTCTTCCTGACTATGTCGATCCTGTTGTGGTGGGTTCGCATGTACTCCCGCGCCCGTCAGCTCGGCCTTGGCATGCATGTGCCGGCAGCCTTCGCCTCGGCAATCTGGCTGTACCTGGTGCTGGGCTTCATCCGCCCACTGATGATGGGATCGTGGTCTGAAGCGGTGCCGTTCGGGATATTCCCGCACCTTGACTGGACCGCCGCGTTCTCGCTGCGATACGGCAACCTGTTCTATAACCCCTTCCACATGCTCTCGATCACCTTCCTGTACGGCTCGGCTCTGCTGTTTGCCATGCACGGGGCGACCATTCTCGCCGTCAGCCACCTGGGTGGCGAGCGCGAGCTGGAGCAGATTTCCGATCGTGGCACCGCCTCTGAACGTGCCGCCCTGTTCTGGCGCTGGACCATGGGCTTCAACGCCACCATGGAATCTGTTCACCGCTGGGCATGGTGGTTCGCGGTCCTCACCACCCTCACGGGCGGCATCGGGATACTGCTCACCGGCACCGTCGTCGACAACTGGTACCTGTGGGGCATGAAGCACGGCATCGTGCCGCCATACCCGGACTTGTGGCCTGGTGTCGTTGACCCGGCAGCCCAGTAAAGGAGATCTGTCATGAAGATCGCACTACCCGCAGCCATAGGCGTAGCCATCCTGCTCGCCATCCCCATGATGCTGCAATGGGAGCGCCCGCCGATGGACACCACCCAACTGGGGTATCGCGGCACCGGCATGATGCAGGTTGAGAACCCCAGGATACTGGCGGCAAAGAAGGCAGCGGTGGTAGTACCCGAAGCCTCCGACCAGGCTGAACCGGGTGGGCCGAAAGCCTCCGAGATCTATCAGAACGTCAAGGTTCTGGGAGATCTCAACGAGGAACAGTTCACCCGGCTGATGCTGGCCATCACCGAGTGGGTGTCACCTGAGGAAGGCTGCAACTATTGTCACAACCCGGAAAACCTGGCCGATGACAGCGTCTACACCAAGGTAGTAGCACGCAAGATGTTGCAGATGACCGCCAGCATCAACTCGCAGTTCCAGCCTCACGTGGGTGAAACCGGTGTGACTTGTTACACCTGCCACGCGGGCAAGCCGGTACCGGCCAATGTCTGGTCGACAGACCCCGGCCCGAGACAGGCCGGCGGCATGGCGGCCAAGCGCAACGGCCAGAATCTCGCTAGCGAGGTAGCCGGCTTTTCGTCACTGCCTTACGACCCGTTCACTGCCCTGCTGAACAAGGTCGAGAGCATCCGGGTGACCGCCCCGACTGCCTTGCCGCAGACCCACGAGGTGCCGATCCAGCAAGCCGAGAAGACATTTGGTTTGATGATGCACTTCTCCAAGTCGCTCGCGGTGAACTGCACCTTCTGTCACAACACGCGCGACTTCTCGGACTGGTCGCAAAGCCCGCCAGCCCGCACGACTGCCTGGCACGGCATCGAGATGGTGAGCCACATCAACAAGAACTACATGGATACGCTCGCCGATGTGTTCCCGGACAACCGCAAGGGTCCGCTAGGCGATGTGCAGAAGGCTAACTGTGCCACTTGTCACCAGGGAGCAAACAAGCCGCTCTATGGCGCGCAGATGCTGAAGGACTACATCATCGAACTGAGTGCAGCCGGCAGGTCTCAATAAGACTTGAGGACCAACAGAACACTGGCCCTCGCCCAGTGCCAACTGAAGGGGATACCGGCCTCGTCCGGTCTTCCCTTCTCTTTTTGTCTGGTTTGATGCGGGGATAATGTTTCAGCCGGTCCAGCACAGATCAAAGACGCAGGCGGGGATTTTCCCGCCTGCATCTTTTTGACGGGCCGGTTGCGATGGTGCAGTGGCTATTGTGCGGGAACTTACGAGTTGCCTGAACAACGTCTCGAAGGCTGCTTCGAAGTACGCAGCCGCCAGCGTGCGGCTTGCAGCAGTGGCAAACAGCGGCGATCCGGTCAGCGATATCCGGACAGGGTGGCGTGAGCCGTGTTCGAACCGGCTGCTGCCGGCAAACGTCCAGGCATGGCGTGCGATGGCCTTGAGCAGCAGCCTTGCAGCAATTGCTGCCGGCAACGCCCTGAGCACCATCTGTGCCATACGCGGAATGCGATGCGCCAGCAGGTACAGAGCCGTGTGGTGCCCGGCTTGTGCCATGATCGCGCACCCTTCGCGCACCGGCATGCCGGCGGCAACTGCGCGGTGGAGCCTGGCGACATCGAGCTCGCTGACCATGCATTGCGGCGCATCTGCCAGGTAATGCGCCAGCCTGGCCTTGTGCATGATCTCTTGCAACCGTTCCGGCCCCAGCTCTCGCCGGATGGCTTCAACCACCTGGATGATCGCATTGGGGCCGATCAGCGCGTCAGTCATGGGCGGGCGCGGTTACGTCGATCTTGCGCTGCCGGGCCCGTGCGTTGCGCATGGCAATGGCAGGTGGCAGGTCAGCAGCCTCGTCCATTTGCTGCGAACCGCCGCCGCAGGCCAGTACTGCTTCCTGCACTGCAGCGCGTTCCTTCGCCCGTGCCTTGCCCTGGGCCCGAAGTGCCTGCTGACGCTCTTTCATCTTGTACGAGCGCTCGGCCGCTGCTTCCCAGTCCGCAGTTTGCGCCTCGGCCAGAGTGCGGCTGTCGTCGAAGTGGAAGTCGACTGAATTCTTGGTCTGCGGACCCCAATAACCAACCTTGCCGAGATCATAGAAGGTGCGGGCAAAGCCTGCCTTGAGGAATGCCTTCAGGCAGCCAAGCAGGTAGCGGCGGCGGAATCCGGTGCCGCGCCAGGGGTAATGGAACAGCGCCTTCTTCATGTAGAAGCGGCGATAATTGTTCATCACCCGGTCGAGCAGCTCGCCGCGTTCCATGGCCTGCGGCTTCATGATCGGCGTAACAAAATTGTACTTCGAGAAGTCGAACACCTCGACCTTGTCGCGCATTTCCTGGAACAGCGGCGAGAACGGCCAAGGCGTGTACATGGACCAGTTGGCAAGGTCAGGCTGCCAGTCCCAGGCCATCCGGTAGGTTTCTTCCAGGGTCTCGGCCGTCTCGTTGTCCAGCCCCACGATGAACTGCGCCT
>CAYMJJ010000152.1:0-4953 GCA_964390445.1 uncultured Anderseniella sp. | reverse complement strand
GTGCCCACGTTGACGTGCGGCTTCGTGCGTTGAAACTTTTCCTTGCCCATCTTGTATCGTCTCCCTCAGTCAGGGTTGGCAGTTAATCGGGATGCCTTGATCAGGCGTACTTTGCGACCACTTCATCGGCCACGTTACGCGGCACTTCAGAATAGTGATCAAACAGCATGGTGTAGGCAGCGCGGCCCTGGCTCATCGAGCGCAGGTTGTTCACGTAGCCGAACATGTTGGCCAGCGGCACCATTGCGTTGACGACCTGCGCATTGCCGCGCGAGGAGGTGCCGGCAATCTGGCCACGGCGCGAGTTGAGGTCGCCAATGATGCCGCCGAGGTATTCTTCGGGGGTCACGCACTCCACCTTCATGATCGGCTCAAGCAGCACGGGGCCGGCCTTGGTGATGGCTTCACGCAGGGCTGCACGGGCCGCGATTTCGAAGGCGATCGCGGACGAGTCCACTTCGTGGTAGGCGCCGTCAATCAGGGTCACCTTTACGTCGACCATCGGGAAACCGATGATGTTGCCAGAGGTCATCACCGAGTTGAGGCCCTTCTCAACGCCCGGCAGGTATTCCTTCGGCACCGAACCGCCAACAACCTTGCTCTCGAACACCATGCCGGAATTCTCTTCGCCCGGCTCGACGATGAACTTGACGCGAGCGAACTGGCCGGTACCACCGGTCTGCTTCTTGTGCGTGTAGTCGATCTCGGTCGACTTGGTGATGGTCTCGCGATAGGCCACCTGCGGTGCACCGACGTTGACCTCAATCTTGTGCTGACGCCGCAGGATATCGACCTTGATGTCGAGGTGAAGTTCACCCATGCCCTTGATGATGGTCTGACCGGACTCTTCGTCGGTCGAAACGTAGAAGGAAGGATCTTCAGCAGCCAGCTTGGCGAGCGCGACACCCATCTTTTCCTGGTCGGCCTTGGTCTTCGGCTCGACGGCCATTTCGATGACCGGATCAGGGAATTCCATCTTTTCGAGAATGACCGGCTTGGCGATGTCACACAGGGTGTCACCGGTGCGGGCTTCCTTGAGGCCAACCAGCGCAACGATGTCGCCAGCAAACGCTTCGGCGATTTCCTCACGGCTGTTGGAGTGCATCAGAACCATGCGGCCGATACGCTCGGTCTTGCCGCGCGAGGAGTTCAGCACGGTCGAACCCTTGGTGAGCTTGCCGGAATAGATGCGCGAGAAGGTCAGCACGCCATACGGGTCGTCCATGATCTTGAAGGCGAGCAGCGAAAGCGGCTCGTCGTCGGAGGACTTGCGCACGATTTCTTCTTCGGTCTTCGGGTCGATGCCGCGGATGGCGGGGACGTCCAACGGAGACGGCAGGTAGGCCACAACGGCGTCAAGCAGCGTCTGTACGCCCTTGTTCTTGAAGGCAGAACCACACAGCACCGGGAAGAAGGCGCCGGTCAGCACGGCCTTGCGGATCATGCGCTGCAGGGTTTCAAAGTCCGGCTCAGTGCCATCAAGGTAGGCTTCCATCGCTGCTTCGTCCATCTCGACGGCAGCTTCGATCATTTCCAGGCGCAGCTGTTCGGCGCGCTCCTTGAGGTCAGCCGGAATCTCGATCTCGGAATACTCGGCACCCATGTCCTCGGTCTTCCAGATGATGCCCTTCATGCGCACCAGGTCAACCAGGCCACGGAAATCATCTTCTGCGCCGATCGGCATCTGGATGGCGATCGGACGTGCACCCAGGCGTTCCTTGATGTCGGACAGGCACTTGTCGAAGTCGGCGCCGATCTTGTCCATCTTGTTGCAGAACACGATGCGCGGCACGCGGTACTTGTCGCCCTGGCGCCAGACGGTTTCGGTCTGCGGCTCGACGCCGGCGTTGGAGTCCAACACGCATACGGCGCCGTCCAACACGCGCAGCGAACGCTCGACTTCGATGGTGAAGTCAACGTGGCCGGGGGTGTCGATGATGTTCAGGCGCTTGCCCAGCCACTGCGTGGTGGTTGCAGCGGAGGTAATCGTGATGCCCCGCTCCTGCTCCTGCTCCATCCAGTCCATCGTCGCTGCACCATCGTGCACTTCGCCGATCTTGTGGCTCTTGCCGGTGTAGAACAGGATACGCTCGGTCACAGTCGTCTTGCCGGCATCGATGTGAGCCATGATGCCGAAGTTACGGTAGTCTGCGAGGTCGTGTGTACGGGCCATCAGATTGATCCTTTGAAGAGAATTACCAGCGGTAATGCGAGAAGGCGCGGTTCGCCTCTGCCATCCGATGGGTATCCTCCCGCTTCTTGACAGCCGTTCCACGGTTGCTGGCAGCATCCATCAGCTCGCCAGACAGCCGCTCGACCATCGTATTTTCGTTGCGGCCGCGCGCAGCCGTAATAAGCCAGCGAATGGCCAGCGCCTGACGGCGCTCCATGCGGACTTCAACAGGAACTTGGTAGGTCGCACCACCAACGCGGCGCGAACGCACCTCGACGGCCGGGGCAACGTTTTCCAGCGCCTGGTGGAAAACACCCAGCGGCTCCTGGCGCATTTTTTCCTCGATGCGGTCAAAGGCACCGTAGACGATGCGCTCTGCGACGGACTTCTTGCCGTCGAGCATAAGGTTGTTCATGAACTTCGACAGGATGCGGTCAGCAAACTTCGGGTCCGGGTTGATTTCGCGTTTTTCGGCGCGGTGACGGCGTGACATGGCTTACTACCCTCTTTCCGCTTATTTCGGACGCTTCGCGCCGTACTTGGACCGACGCTGGCGGCGTTTGGCCAGCCCTTGCGTATCCAGCACGCCACGGATGATGTGGTAACGCACACCCGGAAGGTCCTTCACGCGGCCGCCGCGGATCATCACCACGGAGTGCTCCTGAAGGTTGTGGCCTTCACCGGGAATGTAGCTCGTGACTTCAAAGCCGTTGGTCAGGCGCACACGAGCCACCTTGCGAAGTGCCGAGTTCGGCTTCTTCGGGGTGGTGGTATAGACGCGGGTGCACACACCACGCTTCTGCGGGCATTCCTGCATGGCCGGCACCTTGTTGCGCGTTTTCTGCGCCACACGCGGCTTGCGGATCAACTGGTTAATCGTCGGCATGTAGGTCTCGATCTCTCGAACGTGTCACGTTAAATCAAACACATACGCGACACGACAGTGCACATCGCGCATAACAACAAACGCTGTCGCACCTCCTCAGCAGAGGTACACAGCGCCTCAAATCCAGAGGACTTTCAGGCTCTTGAGGCCTGAGAGTCATGTTCCGATCTGACTCAGCTTACTTTCCTGGCAACGTTTAAGCGCGAAGGCTTACTGCCTGCCGTCTCGAAAGTTGGCCGGAACATACTCATCACACCCCACCCCGTCAAGGCTCAAATGCCAACGAATTCAAGCGATATCGCAGAATATTCCGCATGTTTTGACGCACCCCCGCCACATTCACCCGTCCGCCTCCCCCATATGGCCCTTATCACGCCTTATCTGTGCCAATTGGGTGAATCACCCTCAGGGAACGGACGGCAGTTAGTGCCAGGCAGACTTGCGTCAACAGGATGCCGGCAGAATCGGAGGGGTCTGATGCAACAGACGATCGAAACGTGGTGGCATGAACTTAATACGTGGGATGCGCTTGAGTCGCGCAACTTCTATCGCCGCACCCTTGGCTGGAGCTTTGAGAAGATCGACCTGCCGGACGGCGAGCCGTACTGGATTGCCCGCAAGGACGGCCGCACCGTCGGCGGGGTCTACAATCTCACCGCCCCTCGTTTCAAGGGCATCCCTGCCCACTGGATGACCTACATGAAGGTTGACGACATCGAACGCGCCGAGGAAGACGCACGCCAGGCCGGCGGCGAAATCACCCGGTCCATTACCGATCTGCCCGGCATCGGCCGGATTGCACTGGTCAGCGATGCCTCGGGTGCCATGATCGGCCTGATCGAACCGGATGAAGGCCACGTCTCGCATCGCGAGCCAGCCAACCTCGACGGCCCCGGTGATGCCGACGGCGATTACCTTGCCGCCCTGATGGGCAACGGCAACGGACGGGATGCGGGCAACCGCCTGCCCGACGCCTGACACCAGCGCGCACCGCGACCGCGCAACGAACAACCGCCGCGGCTCGATCTGAACCGCGGCGGTTTCTTTTCAGGTCCGTGCAAAGTGGCAGGCCTTGTCGCCCTGCCCCTTCGTCGAGTTACTCAGCAGGCGCCGACCCGGCACCAGTTCCGGCATCGGCCAGAGCGGTCTTCGACTGCTCCTCGAGGATCAGGCCGTCACGCTTGTCTGCAACCTGCTTGAAGCGGGACAGCATGCCGCCCGTACCAGCCGGGATGAGGCGGCCGACGATGACGTTTTCCTTGAGGCCTTCCAGCGTGTCGATCTTGCCGGCAATGGCCGCTTCGGTGAGCACGCGGGTGGTTTCCTGGAACGACGCAGCAGAGATGAACGACCGCGTCTGCAGGCTGGCCTTGGTGATACCGAGCAGAACCGGCACACCGGAAGCAGGCTTGCCGCCTTCGGCCTCGACCTTGGCGTTTATCTCGTCCATCTCGGTACGGTCGATCTGTTCCCCCGACAGCAGCGAAGTACTGCCTGCATCGGTGATCTCGACCTTCTGCAGCATCTGGCGAACGATCACTTCGATGTGCTTGTCGTTGATGCTCACGCCCTGCAGGCGGTAGACTTCCTGCACTTCGTTGACGAGGTAGGTCGCCAGTTCCTCGACACCCTTGATCGCAAGGATGTCGTGTGGCGCCGGGTGGCCATCAAGGATGTATTCGCCCTTCTCGATGTAGTCGCCTTCCTGAACCGGCAGGTGCTTGCCCTTCGGGATCAGGTATTCTGCAGGCTCGATCGAAGCGTCTTCCGGCACAACGCGAATGCGGCGCTTGTTCTTGTAGTCGCGGCCGAACTCGACGCGGCCCGAAATTTCCGCAATGATCGCGTGATCCTTCGGGCGGCGTGCCTCGAACAGTTCCGCCACACGCGGCAG
>CAYMJJ010000151.1:0-4962 GCA_964390445.1 uncultured Anderseniella sp. | reverse complement strand
TGAAAGGCCCTTTCAGTGTGCAGGCGTAGCTCAGTTGGTTAGAGCGCCGGATTGTGGATCCGGAGGTCGTTGGTTCGAACCCATCCGCCTGTACCATTCCCCATCGTCATTCTTTCCCCGTCCAACGTGCATCTGCTGCACCCATGGCCAGTCATGGCATGTGCATGCTGGACATGGCCGCCACTCCCGTCCTACGCTTTGGACTTCACAAACGTGAGAACAGGGAGAACAAGTCCAAAATGAAAAGCATCATCAAGTTTGCACTGGCCACTGCTGCCGTTGCAGCAATGTCCGTTGCTGCCAACGCGGCAGAGCAGCGCTTCGTCTCCATCGGTACCGGCGGCGTGACCGGCGTCTACTATCCGACCGGCGGCGCCATCTGCCGCCTCGTCAACAAGGATCGCAAGGATCACGGCATCCGCTGCTCGGTCGAGTCGACCGGCGGTTCGGTCTATAACGTCAACACCGTGCGCGCCGGCGAGCTGGAATTCGGCGTGGCCCAGTCCGACGTCCAGGACAATGCCTACAAGGGCATCGGCAAGTTCGCCGACGCCGGAGCGTTCGAAAAGCTGCGGGCGGTGTTCTCGGTCCACCCGGAGCCGTTCACCATCATCGGCCGCGCCGGTTCCGGCATGAAGAGCTTCGAGGACCTCAAGGGCAAGCGCGTAAACGTCGGCAACCCCGGCTCTGGCCAGCGCGACACCATGGAAGTCGTCATGGCGGCATACGGCATGAAGATGGAAGACTTTGCGCTTGCAGCCGAACTGAAGGGCTCTGAAATGGCCCAGGCTCTGTGCGACGGCAAGATCGACGTGATGATGTACACCGTCGGTCACCCCGCCGCAGCCATCACCGAGGCCGCCACCACCTGCGACATCGAGATGATCCCGGTTGAAGGTGCACCGATCGACAAGCTGGTCGCCGACAATGCCTATTACCGCAAGGCCACCATTCCGGGCGGCATGTACAAGGGCAACCCGAACGACACCCCGACGTTCGGTGTCGGTGCAACTTTCGTCAGCTCCGCAGATGTTCCCGAAGACGTCGTTTACACGCTGGTGAAGGCCGTGTTCGACAACTTCGAGGATTTCACCAAGCTGCATCCTGCCTTCGCCAACCTGAAGGCTGAAGAGATGATCAAGGACGGCCTGTCAGCTCCGCTGCATGCCGGTGCCGAGAAGTACTACAAGGAACGCGGCTGGATCCAGTAACCCGCGTTCCTGTCGCCAAGGTGCGGGAGGCATTATCGGTCTCCCGCACCAACAAATTGATTTATTTATTATTTTGGCAATTTGAGTAGCCGGCGAAGTCCGGAATCTGCGGGCAATCGCTGTTGTGCCGTGCCAAGGGGCTTGAGGGGAAAACGATGAGCACTCAATCGACCACCAATGGCTTGTCTGCCGAGGAAATTGCCGCTGCCTCCGATACCGGTGGCCGCAATCTGACCGGCTCGCTTGGGCTTTTCGTGGCGCTGGTGGCGTTCATCTGGTCGTGCTTCCAGCTCTACACCGCTTCGGGCGTGCCCTACTTCCTCACCGAACTGACCGGCCTGCCGTTCGTGTTCAATGACGGCCAGACCCGCATCGTGCACCTGGCGTTCGCGCTGGCGCTGGCGATGTTCTCGTATCCGCTGTTCAAGTCAGCCGCGCGCCATACCATTCCCTGGTACGACTGGCTGCTGGCAGCCGCCGGCGTAGCCGCCACGCTCTACCTGCTGGCGTTCCGCGACCAGATCGCGGCCCGCGCCGGCCTGCCCACCCCGGCTGACCTGGTGGCCTCTACCGTCGGCATGTCGATGCTGGCCGTGGCCGTCTACCGCTCGCTCGGCCTGCCGATGCTGGTCGTGGCGTCTGTCTTCGTGCTGTACGTGTTCTTCGGCGATGCTTCGTGGTTGCCCGATGTGGTGCAATGGAAGGGTGCCTCGTTCTCCAAGGCCCTGTGGCACTTCTGGATGCAGACCGAAGGCGTGTTCGGCCTGGCGCTCGGCGTGTCCGCCTCGATCATCTTCCTGTTCGTGCTGTTCGGCTCGCTGCTCGAAAAGGCAGGGGCTGGCAACTACTTCATCAAGCTGGCGTTCGGCCTGCTCGGCCACATGCGCGGCGGTCCTGCCAAGGCAGCCGTTGTCGCCTCGGCCATGTCGGGGCTGTACTCCGGTTCGTCGATTTCCAACGTCGTCACCACCGGCACCTTCACCATACCGCTGATGAAGCGCACCGGTTTCTCGCCCGAAAAGGCAGGCGCAGTCGAGGTGGCGTCGTCCACCAATGGCCAGCTCACCCCGCCGGTCATGGGGGCGGCTGCCTTTCTGATCACCGAATTCGTCGGCGTTTCCTATCCCGAGCTGATGAAAAACGCCATTCTGCCGGCACTCATTTCGTACATCGCGCTGGTCTACATCGTTCACCTGGAGGCCATGAAGCTCGGCCTTGAAGGTCTCAAGAAGCCGCCATCCCGTGTGACTCTGGCGCAAAAGCTGATGGGTGTCGCGTTCGGCTTCCTGCTGATGTGCGGGCTGGCACTCTTCGTCAACTACGTGCTGGTGCTGGTCAAGGCAGCCTTCCCGGACATGACCGTGTGGGCAGGCGCCGGGCTGTTCCTGATCGCTTACCTGGTGCTGGTCCGGATTGCCGCCTCGCGGCCCGACCTGCCGGTCGATGGACCCGACGCGCCGATGCTGGAGCTGCCACGCCCCGGTGAAGTGGCACTGACCGGGCTGCATTTCCTGCTGCCCATCGTGGTGCTGCTGTGGTGCATCCTGCATGAAAACCTGTCTCCGGCCACGTCAGCCTTCTGGGCCACGCTGGGCATGATCTTCGTGGTGCTTACCCAGCACACGCTGAAGTCGATCTTCCGTGGCACGCCCTACCTCGTCGCGGATCTGCGCCGTGGCGCGGGCGATTTCTGGAACGGCATGATCGCCGGTGCCCGTAACATGATTGCCATCGGCGTGGCGACCGGCGTCGCCGGCATCATCATCGGCTCGATCTCGCTGACCGGCTTCCATCAGGTCATTGGCGAGTTGATCGAGTTCCTGTCCGGCGGCCAGCTCATGGTCATGCTGATACTGGTTGCCGTGATGAGCCTGATCCTCGGCATGGGCCTGCCGACCACCGCCAACTACATTGTTGTATCATCGCTGATGGCCCCGGTGATCGTATCGGTGGGGGCCCAGTCGGGGCTGATCGTTCCGCTCGTTGCCGTCCACCTGTTCGTGTTCTATTTCGGCATACTTGCCGACGACACACCACCCGTGGGCCTTGCGGCCTTCGCTGCCGCCGCCATTTCCGGCGGCGACCCGATCAGGACCGGTATCCAGGGCTTTGCCTACGACATCCGCACCGCCCTGCTGCCGTTCCTGTTCATCTTCAACACCGAACTGCTGCTCATTAATGTCACGCCGGCCAAGGCGGTGTTCGTGTTCGTGGTGGCAACCATCGCCATGATGCTGTTTGCCGCCGCCACCCAGGGCTTCTGGTTCGTGAAGAGCCGCAAGTGGGAATCCGCCGTCCTGGTGCTGGTGGCACTGACCCTGTTCCGTCCCGGTTTCTGGCTCGACCAGGTGGTTCCACCGTATGACGAGCGCCGTGGCATCGAGGCGGTTGAACTCGCCGCCAGCCAACCGGTAGACACGCCCCTGCGTATGGTTGTCGAAGGCCCCGATTTCGATGATCCCGACAAGATGGTCCGCACCACCGTCATGGCCAACCTGGGTGCCGAGGGCGATGGCGTGGCACGGTTGAACGCAGCCGGACTGATCGTGGTGCCCGAAGGCGATGTCGCCAAGCTGGAAGAACCCATTGCCGGCACCCCGTTCTTTACCCGCTTCCGGATGTTCGACTTCTATGCCGACAAGCCGGTCACGATCTCAAGGGTCGAAATGCCGGCTGATAGGATCGCGAAGGAAGTGTTCTATATTCCGGCGCTGCTGCTGCTGGGTCTGGTATTCTGGTCGCAGCGCCGTCGTCGTTTGGTCCCTGTCGCAAAGCCCGCCTGAATGAAAACAACTGACTTCCTGAACCAGCTTTGCGATGCCGCCATCGCTGCTGCCCAGCCCGCCGTCTGCCTTCCCCCCCATCTGCCACCACAACCGAAGGGCCGGGCCATCGTGGTTGGAGCGGGCAAGGCGTCTGCCGCCATGGCTGCCGCCGTCGAGGCCAACTGGGATGGGCGGCTCGAAGGGCTGGTGCTTACCCGTTACGGCCATGGCGTGCCGTGCAGGCACATCGAGATCGTCGAAGCCTCGCACCCGGTGCCGGACAAGGCAGGCTTCGATGCCGCCGCCCGCATCCACGCCATGGTTCAGGGCCTCAGCGAAGACGACCTCGTGCTGTGCCTGATTTCAGGCGGGGGCTCGGCGCTGCTGACCGCGCCTGCCGCAGGCATTACGCTGGAAGAAAAGCAGGCCGTTAACAAGGCGCTGCTCGCCTGTGGCGCGCCCATCGGCGAAATGAACACGCTCAGGAAGCACCTGTCCGCCATCAAGGGCGGCAGGCTGGCCGCTGCCGCGCACCCGGCGCAGGTTGTAAGCCTGCTGATTTCCGATGTGCCCGGCGATGACCCGTCTACCGTGGCGTCGGGGCCAACCGTACCTGACCCGACCACCCGCGAGCAGGCCATCGCCATCCTCGAGAAGTACAGTCTCGATGTGGCACCGTCCGTGCGTGCCTTCCTGCAAACCGGGGCGTCCGAAACGCCAAAGCCCGGCTCCCCTGTGTTCGCCAGGGCAGATACCCGCATGATCGCCACGCCGAAACTGTCCATCGACGCTGCTGCACGACTGGCCCGCGAGGCCGGCTACACGGTAATCGACATGGGTGATGACCTCGAAGGTGAATCACGCGATGTCGGCGCGGCCCATGCGAAGCTGGCGCTTGAGACAAAGGGCCCGGCCGTTATCCTGTCCGGCGGTGAAACCACCGTCACCCTCAAGGGCAAGGGGCGTGGTGGCCGCAACGCCGAGTA